>JBOGGT010000116.1:0-22135 GCA_050744225.1 Acidimicrobiales bacterium
ACAAGGGTCCGACCACCGCGCCTAGCTCCTGGACCGCGCCGACGATCCCCAGCGGCAGGCCACGGCTCTCCACCGGCCAGCGCTCCGCCACCATCGCCAGGGTGACCGGGACCATGCCCCCGCCTCCCAGCCCAGCCAGGCCACGGCCCACCACCAGCACTCCGAGCGCATGGGAGCTGGCGGTGATCAGTGAGCCGAAGGCGAAGGCGACCAGGCATGCGTTGAAGACCCGGCGCTTGCCCACCAGGTCAGAGAGCCGCCCGAGCAGGGGCAGCACCGCCACGTAGCCGAGCAGGTATCCGCTGATCACCGGGGTGGCGTGGTCGAGCTGGTTGAGCCCGAGCCCGACCCCGGCCATGATCGACGGCAGGGCGACCACCACCACGTAGGTGTCGGCCGCGGCCAGCAACACCCCGGCGCAGGCCACCCCCAGCTGCCAGCGCGGCCCCCGCGGGTTCAACTCGCAGCTACGAACCCGGGAGGTTCACGCTCGCCGAGTCCCCATAGTCGGTCAGGGTCACCACATAAGTCGCCTCGGTGCTCGCCACGACAAACGGCCCGGTGAGGGTCACCCGCCGTAGCTGGCGGCTGGTCGGGTCTATCTCGGCCACCATAGCCACCGGTTTGGCCGGGGCATAGTCGGAGAGCACCGGGATGTCCGCGCCGGGCACACTGGCGCTCACCTCGTCGAGCAGCTCGCCGGACAACCGGGTCGTCCCGGTGACCCTGGCATCGGTCGCGACGCCGAGGATCTTGCTCAGCCCGTCGGGCCTGGACAGGAACTGGGCCGGGTTCCCGATGCCGTACTTGGAGGGGCTGGTCTCCACGTAGCTGGAAGAAAACGGTACCTTCACGTAGAACCGCTCCCCTTCAGCCTTCACAGCCAGCGTGAGCGGCAACCCGGAAAGCCGCAAATCGAAAGTCCCCACCAGCCCCGCCGGCCGGATCAGGTCACCTTCGCCGCCGGTGACCGCGTCCCCACCACCCGAGTTCTGGCTGGTGATGACGAAGTGCACGCCGTGGGTGGCGTTCAGCGCCGCCTGGGCCGATACGAGCAGCTTAGCTGCCGGGACTTGCGGCGAACCCCCACACCCGGTGGCCAGCAGCGCCAAGGCCACGCATGCGGCGCCCAGGCTAACTTTGCGCATATCTCGCATCGTACGACACATCTGACGCTCGTGGAGGAGGGTCTTTGGAGAACTTTGCTCTGTTACTTCCAAAGACCATTGTCCACCCCCGACCTGCGGTGTCATCCGCGAGCCACCGTGCTAACGGATACCACCCGTGAGGATTGCAGTCATCGGAGCGGGGGTGTCTGGCCTGGTTTGCGCCCGCACGCTGGCCCGGGCGCACGAGGTGTCGGTGTTCGAGGCGGACACCCGGCCGGGCGGGCACAGCCACACCATCCGGGTGGACCTGGCAGACGAGACCCACATGCTCGACACCGGGTTCTTGGTGTTCAACGAACGCAACTACCCCAACTTCTCCGCGTTGCTGGGTGAGCTGGGGGTGGCCAGCCAGCCGAGCGACATGAGCTTCTCGGTGTCGTCCCCGTCCTTCGAGTACCGGGGCGGGACCGGACCCAACGGGCTGTTCGCCCAGCGAGCCAACCTACTGCGCCCGTCGTTCAGCAGGATGATATCCGACATCGCCAGGCTGCATCGCCGGCTGCGTGACCTGGTGAGCACCCAGGATTTCGAGCTCAGCGTGGCCGAGTTCCTCGAGCGGCACCGCTTCGGGGGGCGCCTGGCTGCCCACTACCTGGTCCCGCTGGGAAGCGCACTCTGGTCGGCGGACCCTGCCAGATTCCTCCGGTTCCCCGCCCTTACCGTGGCCCGGTTCCTGGATGCCCACGGCATGCTGGACCTTTTCGACAAGCCCCGCTGGCGCACGGTGTGCGGCGGGTCAGTCTCCTATGTCAGCCACCTGGTGTCCGGACTCGGCGATCGCCTCCACCTTGGAGCCCCGGTCGCTTCGGTGCAGCGCGACTCGGGCGGGGTGAGGTTGTTGTTCGACGGGGCGGGCTCGGCTTGGTTCGACTCGGTAGTGTTCGCCACCCACTCGGACCAGGCCCTTGCGCTCCTGGCCGAGCCGAGCGCCCTGGAGACGTCCCTGTTGGGCGCGATGGGCTATCAGGAGAGCTCGGTGGTGCTGCACACTGATGCACGTTCGTTGCCGGTGCGAAGGCGGGCGTGGGCCAGCTGGAACTACCGGCTCATCCCCGGCCGCCCCGAGGCCACAGTCACCTACCTGCTCAACCGCCTCCAGGGAATCACATCGCCGCACGCGTTCTGCGTGACCCTGAACCGGGAAGACGAGATCAGCTCCAAGAAGGTGATCCGTCGCCTGCGCTACTCCCACCCGATCTTCGACCACCCGGCGATCGCGGCCCAGCGCCTGCTGTCCGAGTTGCAGGGACAGCGTTCGACCTGGTACTGCGGAGCGTGGTTCGGCTACGGGTTCCACGAGGACGGGGTCCGTTCCGCCTTGGATGTGGGACGGCTCCTGGGCGTCGCTGGGTAGGACTGGAGCATGCGCAGCGCAATCTATGTTGGCGAGGTCTGGCACCGGCGAAACCTTCCGCGCTCCCACGAGCTGCGCTACCGGGTGGCGATGCCCTATATCAGCATGGACGAGGTGGATGAGGTGCTCGGGATGCACCCGCTGTGGTCGGAGCGGGCCGGAGCGCCGATGCGCTGGAGAGCGCAGGACTACCTGCCCAGTCCGGGGCTGCCCAGTCCGGGGTCGGCCGGGGCCTTGGCAGAGCGGGCGCGGGACCGGGTCGGGGAGCTCTGCGGGCGTCGACCGGCCGGGGCGGTGGCGCTGCTGGCAAACTGGCGGACCCTGGGATGGTCGTTCAACCCGCTCAGCCTGTACTACTGCTTCGACCCGGGAGGTGACCTGGCGGCTGTGCTCGGCGAGGTGACCAACACCCCCTGGGGGGAACGCCAGACCTACCTGTTCGGGTTGAGCGGGACGCTCGAACGCAAGATGGACAAGGGGATGCACGTCTCTCCATTCTGCGGGATGGACCAGAGCTACCGAGTGGTTGCGCCCGAGCCCGGCTCATCGCTCAGGGTCAGGGTGGACGTGGTGGAGGCCGGTCAGTTGGTGATCGAGACCAAGCTGGCCCTGGAGCGCCGGGAGCTGAGCCGAGCCTCGATGACCGCGATGCTCCTGCGCCACCCCGCCATGGCCCAGCGGGTTTCGGCGGGGATCTACAGCAACGCGGCGTCGCTATGGGCCAAGGGTGTGCCCTACCACCGCCACCCGCCCAAGTCGAAGTCGTCGGGGTGCCCCATGGGAGCGGTGGCGCCTGGGACCGAGCAAGCCCGGTCCGGTGGGGCCGGGTCCGGGTCCGGTGGGGCCGGGGCCGGTGGGGCCGGGGCCGGTGGGGCCGGGGCCCGCAAGGTGTCGGCGTGACCAGCGTGGCCGACATCCGAGCGGAGCCGCACCTGGGCCCGGTCCGGGTGATGCGAGGAGACTCACCTGCTCCGGTTGAAGAGGGGGCGCACAGGGCGGGTGGCGCCGTGGCCAGGGCGGTGGTTCACGGGGTCCTGAGGTGGCTGCACGACGGGCGGCTGCACCTGGTCGAAGCCGGACGGACCTCCAGCTACGGCTCGACTCTGAGCGGGACTGGCGAAGCCGCCTCGGCAGAGGCGGGCGTGGGCGAGCCCGGCTTGGAGGCTACGGTCAGGGTGCACTCGCCCCGGGCTTACTCAGCCTTGGTGGCCGAGCGCAGCGTCGGGTTGGGGCGGGGCTACTTCGACGGGCTGTGGGACTGCGACGACCTGGTGTCGCTGATCCGGATACTTCTGCGTCTGGCCCGGCCCACCGAGCGCCGCGCCGGTAGCCTGGCCAGGCTGTCTGCACCGGTCCTGGACCGGCTGGGAAGGGCCCGCCACCGGGAGGACCGCGAGCGCGACCGCTCGTTCATCAGCGCTCACTACGACCTGGGCGACGAGATGTTCGCCACCTTCTTGGACGAGACCATGATGTATTCGTGCGCGGTGTTCGATTCCCCCCAGACTCCACTGGCCGAAGCCTCGGCGGCCAAGCTGGAGAACATCTGCACCAAGCTCGCGCTCCGGCCGGGACAGCGGGTGGTGGAGATCGGGGGCGGCTGGGGCGGCTTCGCCATCCACGCGGCCAAGCGTTTCGGGGTGAAGGTCACCACCACCACCATCTCGGCCCGCCAGTACGACTACATGGTCGAGCGGGTCCGCTCCGCTGGCCTGGCGGACCGTATCACCGTCGTCCAGAGCGACTACCGGGACCTGGCCGGGACCTTCGACGCGCTGGTGTCGATAGAGATGATCGAAGCGGTCGACTGGCGGGACCACGACACCTTCTTTGGGGCCTGCTCACGCTTGTTGGCGCCGGGTGGGCTGATGGGACTCCAGGCCATCGTCATAGGCGACCGCTCCTTCGAGCGGGCCAAGCACAGCGAGGACTTCCTCAAGCGCTTCATCTTCCCAGGGTCCTGCATCCCCTCGATAGGGGCCATCGTCGCCTCTGCCAGCTGTGCCGGGGGCCTCCGGGTGGTAGACCTGGAAGATATAGGACGCCACTACGCCGAGACCCTGGCGCGCTGGCGAGTGGCATTCGACGCTGCTGGGGAGGAGCACCGACGCATGGGCCTGGATGAGCGTTTCCGGCGCCTCTGGCGCTTTTACCTGGCATACTGCGAGGCCGGGTTCTTGGAGGCCCACGTCAGCGATGTCCAGGTCGTGCTGGCCAAGCCCGGCTGGCGAGCTCCCCTGGCTACCCGTGGCCACTAGCACCGCAGTCGCCGTGGGGTCGGCCGTGGATACCGAAGTCTCCGGGTCGGCAGTCGGGGTGTCCGCGGCCGACCCCGCGGGGTCCGCAGCGGGCGTCGTGGTGACCGCGGCTGATGTCGCGGTGGCCGCGGAAGAAGCCCTGGCGCCGCCGGGTCAGCGTTGGCGCTCCGAACCCAAGAACTGGTGGATGGCCACGCCGTTCTTAGCCATGCACCTGGCGCCGATCGCGGCCATCTGGACCGGAGTGCCCTGGCGGGACCTGGTGGTTTGCGCCGTGCTCTACTTCGGACGGATGTTCTTCATCACCGCCGGCTACCACCGGTACTTCTCGCACCGGACCTACAAGATGGGACGGGTCCCGCAGTTCGTGATGGCCCTGGGCGGGATCACCGCGGTCCAGAAGGGACCGCTGTGGTGGGGAGGCCATCACCGCGAGCACCACCGCTATGGCGACACCGATCGCGACCCGCACTCCCCTCAGCAGGGCTTCTGGTGGAGTCACATCGGGTGGATCCTGTCCCGGCGCTACAAAGCGACCAACTACGAGATCATCGAGGACTTTGCTCGGTACCCGGAGCTGAGGCTGGTCAACCGCTTCCAGCTAGCTGGACCGATGCTGCTCGGGGTGGCGTGCTGGTGGTTCTTCGGGTGGGCCGGCGTGGTGGTCGGGTTCGTATGGTCCACGGTCCTGCTCTGGCACGGGACGTTTGTCGTGAACTCCGTCACCCACCTGGTCGGTCGCCGGCGTTATGCCACCCCCGACACCAGCCGCAACTCCTTTCTGGTGGCCCTGGCCACCAACGGAGAGGGCTGGCACAACAACCACCACCACTACCCGGCCTCGGCTCGGCAGGGCTTCTTCTGGTGGGAGTGGGACCCGAGCTACTACGCACTCTGGGTGCTGGAACGCGTCGGGCTCGTGGGAGACCTGAGACGACCTCCACCTGCAACGGTCAGAGCGAGGCGGACCGGGGACGGTACGTTCGACATCGGGATGTTCCGTGCTTTCCTGGGCAAGGCGGCAAGGCTGTCCAGCGCGGTTGGTGCGCTGACGGTGCGCCCCGTCGAAACTCCAGCTCCCATGGTCAACGCCACTACGGAGGGACCGTCGGAGGCCGCATTGCCAAGCGGCCCGTCGGGACTTGCCTCGACAGCATCCGGGGCCGCTGCGCCCAGCGCGACCATGGCGGGCGCGACCATGGCGGGCGCGACAGTGGCGGCCGTGGCGGGCGGGACCGTGGCGGGCACGACCATGGCTGGCGCGGCAGTGGCCGAGGCACAGCGTCGCCTTGCCGAAGCTCTCGCAGAAGTGGCCGCACGGGCCAAGGAGCTGACCCGCGCGTCGCGCCCAGGAAGGGAGAGAACTTGAACAAAATGCACGCGACTGGTACCCGCGCCCGAAATGAGGTCCTATGCCCGGACCGGTGATCTCAAAGTCCCGCACAATCGCCGCTCCCGCCCAGCGGATCTTCGACCTGCTGGCTGACCCCGCGGCCCACAGCCGCTTCGACGGCTCTGGGACGGTCAAGGCCCCCACCCAGGCGCCAGAACGGCTCTCAATGGGTGCCCACTTTGGCATGAGCATGAAGATCGGCGCCCCCTACCGCATCACCAACGAGGTGGTGGAGTTCGATGAGGGTCGAAGTATCGCGTGGCGCCATTTCGGGGGCCACATCTGGCGCTACGAGCTGGAGCCGGTGGACAACGGGAAGGCAACCCGGGTCACCGAGACCTTCGATGGCAGGCCGGCGAAGTACGCGTTCGTGTCCCGCGCCCTCGGGTTCTTCCGCCGGCACCCCGCCGACATCGAGGCCACGCTGGAGCGGCTCTCCACCCTGTCCACCAGCTGACTGGCCCGGCGGTGATGCGCCCTTGAGCAACCCCGACCCTGGCACACCAGGCCAGGCCCAGATCTTGCGGCTGTACCCGTCGCCTGGTCCGGTGACTGAACTCGACGAGGCTTACTCCTGGCCGGACCCTTCCCCAAGCCGGTCGGTGCATGTCAGGGTAAACTTTGTAAGCAGCCTGGACGGAGCCGTCGACGTTCGTGGCAACGCCCGACCGTTGGGCTCCAGGGCCGACAGCTCGGTGTTCGCCACGCTCCGTGGACTGTGCGACGTGATCCTGGTGGGCGCCGGAACCGTCCGAGCTGCAGGCTACGGCCCCGCAAAGCCTTCCGCCGAGCGGCGGGCAAGGCGGGCGGCTCGCGGGCAGGCACTTGTCCCGCCGATCGCGGTGGTCAGCGGCAGCCTCGGACTGGACCCCTCCTCCGCCTTCTTTACAGAAGCGGTGGCCCGACCCCTGGTCCTGACCACCGAGTTGGCGCGCTCGACAGCTGGGCCCCGGTTGTCCCGCCTCGCGGAGGTGGCGGAAGTTGTCGTGACTGGCAGCACCACCGTCGAGCCAGTCCAGGCAATGAGCGCCCTTGCCGAGCGCGGCCTGATACGGGTGCTCTGCGAGGGGGGACCGACGCTGGCAGGAGCACTGGCGACCGCCGACGTGATCGACGAGCTGTGCCTGTCTGTGTCGCCAGTGCTGGTGGGACCCGCCCAGTCGCGAATCCTGTCGGTCTCGACGGATCCACCAGGCACGCGGACTGGTTTCGGATCGGCGGAAAAGCCCTGGCCGTTGCGGATGGAGCTGTACCAGGTCCTGTGCGCCGAGTCCATGCTGCTCACCTGCTACCGGAGGACCTCGCAGGGGGATACGGCGGGTCGCACAACGGCTCGTGGGGCCGGGTGATGGCCCGAGCGACCGCTCGGGGCTATCTTTGGACAATAAACGCGTCTGAGATGACTTCATTGTCCAGAGTTATTCCCGGGGGACGGCTCCGGTGAAGGCGTGGGCGACCGCTCGGCCGTAGTGAAGGTCGTAGCCGGGATTGGGGGGGTCCTGAGGGCTCGGGTGACCCTTGAGCTCGACGGCCGAAAACCCGGCCGTGCGCGCCATCGCCTCCAGGCCGGTCGCGTTGGGTGCCCACCAGTTGCTGGGGTCACGATCCAGCTCGGCTCCCTCGAAGCACTCCCACAGGGCGTGGTGCTCCCAGCCCGGGACGACCATGCAGACCGTCTCGATGATTGCGACCCCGGCGGTGAGCTTCGCCACCCGGCGCAGGGCCGGCAGCGGATCTTGCAGGTGGTACAGCACTCCCAAGAAGAGCACCACGTCGAAGGTCCCGAGTGGCTCCAGGTCCATGGTCATGAAGTCGCCGACGACCACTTCGACCTGGCTCCCCCGGCGGGAGTGGGCCAGGTCGAATGCAGCCCTGCCGGGGAGTGCCTCGGGCTGCCACAGCTCGGGATCCTCGTGCCAGGAGGGCACCCTTTCGCCCCGCTCGACGCGCTCGCGGGTACGGCGCTGTTGTAAGACCTGGTCAACGGACCAGGCGTAGTGATCGAGTGCCACCACCCGCGCCGCCCCGCGCCGCTCAGCCTCAAAGGAGAAGAATCCGTCCCAAGCTCCTATGTCCAGCACGCTCTTGCCGGCCAGATCGGGCAGGCTGAGGCCCTCCACCTCACGAGCGAGCACCTCGGACGTCTTCATTCCGGCGGTGACCACCCCGCCCCCCAAGTCAATCGAATGAAACCACCAAAGCTCCTCGGGATCAGCCGGGGTACGGACGGCGCCGGACTTTTTCCGGATCACCTTTATCGCCCCAATTCAGCCCTGCCCGGCGTCGGGGGTCGGGTCTGCGGCGTCGGCGGGCGGGTCTGCGGGCGGGTCTGCGGCGGAAGCCAGGGCGGCAGTTGGTGCAGCGGAAGGGATGTTCGCAGGCGAGGGTGGCCTGGACGGACCCGAGGGCTGTGGCACGAGGGACTTCAGGTCCCCGAGCGCCTGAAACGCTCTCAGCATCTCCATCGGGATCGGGAAGACCAGGGTCGAGTTGCGCTCTACCGCAACCTCCGCCAGGGTCTGGAGGGTCCGGAGCTGGAGCGCACCCGGGCTCGCGCTGAGCCGATCCGCCGCCTCTGCCAGCTCCCGGCTGGCCTCCAGCTCGGCGGTGGCGCCGATCACCTTGGCCCTCCGTTCACGCTCGGCCTCGGCTTGGCGGGCCATGGCCCGCTGCATCGACTCCGGCAGGCTGACGTCACGGATCTCTACCTGGCGGACCTCCACACCCCAACCCTGGGTGGTCTGGGCGATCGTGGCGCGCAACTCGATGTTCACCTTGTCCCGGTGCGCGAGCACATCATCGAGCTGATGGCGCCCGATGATCGAGCGGAGGCTGGTCATCGCGAGGCGCTGGCTGGCCAGCCGGAAGTTGTCCACCCCGATGATGGCCTTGATCGGCTCCACGACTTGAAAGTAGACCACTGCATCCACCGATACAGTCACGTTGTCGGCGGTGATCACCGCCTGGGGAGGGATGTCCACCACCTCGATGCGCAGGTTGACCCTTACGATCCGGTCGACCACCGGGATCCGGGTCACTATGCCCGGCCCCTTGGCCACCGGTCTGACCCGCCCGAAGCGGAAGAACACCGCTCGCTCGTACTCGGTCACCACCTTGACCACGCTCGGCAGGACAAACAGCCCTAGCACAACAATGCATGCGATGACGATCCCTACTATGTCCCCAGGGTTGACGGCTCCAAGCATGGCACCAGTGTCCCACAGGCAAGAGCCCAGGGCAGGGTGTCAGCGAAGCTTTCATGGTATGGCCCTAGTATGCCCGGAATGGACCCCTCGCTGGTCGTGCTGGACTGCTGATCAAGCCAAGGTTTGTCAATCAGAGAGGTGTCACAGCCACTGGTCATACTGTCCCCATGGAATCTCAACTGAGCTTGATCGACCTGGACGAGGACATCTGGACCCTCAGCGAACACACCCGACAGACCGGCCGCCGAGGAATCGCCGAGTCACGGGAGGCGCTACGGCGCTCGGCTTCGGCCGCTGGTTCGACCTGCCGAGAGCCAGGGGGCACACGTCGCCAGGCCGCGTGAACTGGTTACGCTGGGGGTGTGACGTCGGGGAGCTCGCCCACTCTCGCCGAACGCCTCGGTCACAGTCCCGACGCCCGGCTGCTGATCCTGTCGTGCGACGACCTCGGCTCCAGCCACGCGGCCAACGTCGGCGTCTACGAGGCGCTGCACCGCGGAATGGCCACCAGCGCCGGACTGATGGTACCCGGACCCTGGGCGCGCGAGGCCGCCTCGCGCTACCGGGGAGAGGACGTCGGGGTCCACCTGACGCTCAACTCGGAGCACGACCTGTACCGCTGGGGTCCGATCACCCACGCACCCTCGCTGCTGGACGGGGACGGGGGCTTCCCGCGCACCGTGGCCGACGTGTGGGAGCACGCTGACATCGACGAGGTGACGCGCGAGTGCCGGGCGCAGGTCGAGCGGGCGGTCTACTGGGGGTTCGACGTGAGCCACCTGGACGCGCACCTCGGGGCGATGGCGATGCGACCCGAGTTTTTCAGCGTGTACCTGGAGCTGGCGGTGGAGCTCGGGCTTCCCATCCGGCTGTCCGGCGCGTCGACCGAGGGATCGATCGGGTTCCCGTTCCGCAGACTGGCCACCGAGGAGGGGGTTGTGTTCCCCGATCACCTGGTGGTTCCCCGGGGCCACGGGAGTCGGAGGGCGCTGGAGGGATTGCTGGCCGATCCCCGACCCGGGGTCACCGAGCTGTCTCTACGACCAGCCGCTGACACCCCCGAGCTGCGTGCCCTGGATCCCGACTGGCGAACCAGGGTTGACGACGCAGAAGTCCTGGTTAGGGACGGTTCTCTGCCCATCCTCATCGAACGGGCCGGCTACGTGCTAATCGGCTACCGGGACCTCAGACGCCTGGGGCGTTCCGCGGGCTGACCCGGCCACGGAGGACAAGGCGAAGCCAACCAGCTAACCGCGCCGACCGTCAGCCACCCCGGCCAGACCGCGGCACTCGCCCGCTCTAGTCGACGACCGGCTTGCCGGTCACCACCGCAGGACTGTCGGGCTGGGGGACCCCGCCCTCCGGCTCGACGGTGATCATCAGCTCGCTGACCTTGGAAAAGTTGAGGTCGAAGGGCGCGTGCTTGGGGGCGTTGCCTAACAGTCCCAGCGAGATGGGGGTGTCACCGGTGAGGCCCCACAGCTGGTAGGTCTGGTTGGGAGCCAGCTTGGCCAGCTTTGCATCGATCAGGTAACCCTGACCGTCAGGAGCGATCACGGCGGTCGCCAGCTCCTTGTTGAGGGGCGAATTCATCGTCACCGTCTCATGGCCAGGAGTGCTCAGGGCAACGTCCGCCAGGTTTTGCAAGCTCCCCGAGTTTACCGACTGACGGACCTGGGCAACTTGGCCCTGGAGGTTGCTGATCTCAAAACCCAGGAGTCCTATGACCAGAGCGGCCACTCCGGCGAGGGCCGCGACCGGTCGGACGCTGACCCTGCGACGCCAACGAGCTGCAGCAATGGAGGCGTCCGCCCCCGCCTGGCGCAGCGATCGGACAGCGTGACCCCCGGGCGGCCCGGCACCTGCCAACCCCGGCGATCCGGCACCTGCCAACCCCCGCGACCCGGCACCCCGCGTTCCAGCACTCGCAGCACCCGCGGATGCCCGCACCAGCGTCAGGGCGGGCGGAGCCTCCCTCAGCTCGCCTGCTATGCGCTCCCACAGGCCCTCCGGCGCTAGCGCCCCGGCGTATCCGAGCAGCCCGGCGGTCTCGCGGTGCCTGGCAACCTCGGCGCGACAGCGGGGGCAGTCCAACAGGTGCAGCTCCACCGCCGCCGACTCGGCGTCATCGACCGCGTCCAGCGCGAAGGCGCCCAGCAGCTCCTCGTAATCGGTATGGCTCAGGGGTCGGCTCACGAAACACCCATCCCAGCCGCCACCAGCGACACGCGCATCCGCTTGAGGCCGGCCCGGATGCGGCTCTTAACCGTGCCCTCAGGCTGGTCCAACAGGTCGGCGACCTCCCGGTAGGTATGTCCGCCAAAGTAGGCCAGCTCTATCGCCTGGCGCTCGGAGTCGGGCAGCTCAGCCACCGCGTCCTTGACCTGCTCGGCAACGGTGAGGTCCCAGACCTCCAGCTCCAGGTCGTAGCCAGCTCCGGCCGCCTGGCGAGCCTCGCGCTCCTCCCGGCGGCGCCGGCTGGTGTCCGAGCGCAGGGCGTCGACCGCGCGGCCGTGCGCCTGGGCCAGCAGGTACGAGCGCAGAGAGCCTCGCTCGGAGTCGAACTTCTCCGGGTGGTCCCACAGCCGGAGGAAAACCTCTTGAACCACATCTTCGGCCACCGCCGCCTCACGCAGCACACGGTGGGCCAGCGCGTACACGGCTCCGGCGTGGCGACGGTAGCCCTCCGCCAGGGCCCCCTCGTTCCAGCGTCCGATCGCAACCACCAGGTTGGCGTCGCTCGCCGCCTTCAGGTCCAACACGTCAGCTCGCTCCCCATTCCCCACACCAGCAATCCGGAGCTGGCAGGCCCCACGGATGCCCGGACCGGTTGGACTGGCAATCTCGCACCCGACAAGGCTACAGTGCCAGAGCCTGTTTGGAGACGGTTCACATCCGGACACAGACCCGGCGTCGAACAGGGGAGGTGAGTGCCTCAGATCTTTATAGGCGCTCGCACATAGTGATGGAAGGAGAGACTCAGATGCCCAGACGCCGTGCCCACATCCTATCTGTCGCAGTGGCCCTGCCAGCGTTGGCGCTGGGCCTGGCGGCCTGCTCGGCCAAGAGCACGCCCCCCGGGCCTCCCAACGGCAACTCCACCGGCGCGACTGGGTCCACCGGGACGACCGGTGCCGCCACAAGCACGCAGGGCTGCAACGGTGGCTCTGCGGGCAAGTCCACAACCATCGACATCTCCAACTTCACTTTCCTCACCTGCCCGGACACGGTGAGCCCGGGAGCCAGCATCACCGTCAACAACCAGGACACGGTCACCCACACCCTCACCGAGATCCAGCCCACCGCCGAGGGGTTCAACACCGGGAACATCGGCCCCAACTCAACCAAGACCTTCACCGCGCCCACCAAGGCGGGGACGTACTACTATGACTGCAGCATTCACCCGTACATGCTGGGGGTCCTCATCGTAACCTGAGCGGGTCCACGCAGTACCCAGGGACAGGCCGTAGCCTTTTAACCGTGCCTGAAGTTGCAAGTTTGCCAATTGCCTCACCAAAAAAATCCCCAAAATACCCATCCACAGGAGGGATGCTTACAGTGACCGACCACCAACTCCTCGATGAACGGCTTCTCAAGCCGTTGCTCGAGCAGTCTCAGGACATCCAGAGCGATGCCATGGCAGCCAGCAAAGATCAGCTGGCTGGACTGGTGGAGCTGGGCCAGGAGGCCCGAGCCCACGGGGAGGTGGACACAGTCGATGTCGGCCAGGTCCGCGCCGACCGCTGGGACGGCCTCTCCAAAAAGATCGCCGGAGCAGGTGGCCTGGTCGCGGCCAGCGGGATCGGAGCAGCCCTGCTGGGCATCTTCGCCTCCCCGGCCTACGCAGCCACCGGATCTGTGGCGGGCGACATCATGATCCTGCAGACCGCCGCCTCCATCGAGGTCCTCGCAGTCAGCACCTACACCACCGCCCTGACCCTCCCCTACATCGGCGGGAGCTCGGCCAACGCGATCGTGACCGCCTTCGTCAAGGAGACCAAGACCCAGCACGCGGCGCACCTCGGGGCCTTCAACAACGCCACCACCAAGTTGGGAGGCAAGGCCCAGAACAGTCCCAACCCCAAGTACGTGCCGACGGTGAACTCAGCCGTCACCAAGATCACCAAGGACAGCACCTCGGCCGGCCTGATGGCGGTGGTCAGCCTGGCCACCACCCTGGAGGAGGTAGCTTCTGAGACCTACGTCAACGACGTTGCCTACCTGCAAAACGCTCAGGCCAAGGCGCTGATGGCCAGCATCATGGGAGTCGAGGCCCAGCACGTGGCCGTGCTCCTCGCGGTGGCCGCCCTGGTCAAGGGCGGGGCTGCGGATCTGATCGCGATCCCGAGCACCGTTGCCGCCGTTGTTGCCAACGACACCAAGTTGCCTGCGGCAGCCGGCAGCGTCGGCTTCCCGAACGCCTTCTACTCGATCTCCATGGCCTCCCCGGCCAGTGAAGGAGCCGTATCATGAGCAACAAGCCCGAAATGATCCACGCCTCCGACGCCGAGCTCATGGCAATGACCCGTGACCTCGACCAGATCAACCAGGACGTTGCGGTTCCCGCGATGGCCGCAGCGTTTGCCTCCATGGACGAGTCGATCCACGAGGAGAACGCTACCGCCGAAGGGCTGAAGGGTCGTCGCCTCGGGCGCCGTACCTTCCTGATCGGTGCCGGCGCGGTCGCCGGTGGCGTCGCTCTTGCCGCCTGCGGCACCAACGGCACCACGCCCTCCACCACCACAACCACTGCACAGTCCGAGACCGCATCCCAGCTCTCCACCGACCTCAAGGTGACCGCGCTCGCGACCTCCCTGGAGAACCTGGTAGTAGCCGCCTACGGTGACGCCATCACCGCGGCGACCGCGGGTAAGTACGGCAAGGTCCCCGCAGCGGTTCCGGTGTTTGCCACCACTGCCAAGACCCAGCACGCTCAGCACGCCGCGGCCTGGAACAACTTCTTGGTCAAGAACGGCAAGGCCAAGGTCACCGGCGTCCCGACGGCCCTCGCCAACCAGGTCACCTCGGCATTTACAACTGCCACCAACAAGGGTGACCTGATAGCCGTCCTCAAGCTCGCCCTGAGCCTGGAGAACGTCGCCGCTCAGACCTACCAGGTCGGCACGACGGTGGTCACCAACGTCGGCGGCATCCAGCTGGCAGCCAGCATCCAGCCGGTCGAGATGCAGCACGCCGCCATCTTGTACTTCGTGCTCGGCATGTACCCGGGCATCCAGACTTCAAGTGGGCCGGTGGCCTTCAACCCCACCGACATGGCCGCGAGCCTCAGCGCGTACACCGGACCGCTGTAAGCCAACCTACATAAGCGCAACAGCCCGACGGCGGCCCCCACGAAGGGCCGCCGTTGTCGCGTCCAGCCATAGGACCCCTACTCAGTACTCGGTGATCGCCGCGATCTCGACCTGGAGGGCCTTGTACTCCGCCGAGCCGGTGATCGGGAGCAGGGCCATGAGTTTGCCCATGTTGCCAGTCACCTTGATCTTGCCCTGCATGAACGCCGCGTTGGGGTCGAGGTCCCCCTTCTGGATCCGCTTGGCGTCCTCGTATGTTTCGGTCAGGGTCACCTCGGCATCACCCAGCTCGCCGAGCGCCGACTCGTCCAGCTTGCCGTCGGTGAGTACCCAGTAATACTTGACGTCCCCGTCGGGCCCGCCGGTGATGACATACTGCATCCTCACCGAGGCACCGGGGCGGGCCGGTTGACCGGACCCCATCTCGCGGGTCTCGTCCAGCCACTCCTGCGTGAGCCACTTCGACATATGGTGAGCCTCCGGCACTAGTCTGCGAAAATCGAACGACCTCCGATCCTAGTGCTCCACAGCCCTACCCGGAGGGGCGCACCCCGGCGAACAGGTCGTCCTCCAGGCCCAAGGCCTGCACCGTCCCGCCGGTTAGGTCCCGAGCCAGGGTGTAGTCCTCGAAGGGGTGCACCGTGCGGGCCACCTCCGGGGGCAGCCCGAACCACCATGACGAGGTCGGGTCCACCTGGGTGCGGTGCGCCCGCAGCGCCTCGGAGCGCACGTCGGCCCAGGCGGAGATGTCCAGCTGGGTGGTAATCGCCTCCTCCCCCCCTCGCCAGCGATCCAGCACCTCCTCGCCGAACGGGGACTCCATCCCCAGCTCGACGTACTTCTCATGGGTTGCCAGCATCCTGGTGCGGGACCACGCGGTGTAGTACAGCTTGAGAGGCTGCCAGTGGGGACCAGCCTCGGGAAACGCCGTAGGGTCCCCTGCTGCACCGAAGGCGGCGAGCCCGACTTCGTGGGTGCGGATGTGATCGGGATGCGGGTAGCCGCGGTGATCATCCCCGTAGGTGACCACGACCTGGGGCCTGGTCCGCCGCATCACCGCCACCAGCGCTCCGACCGCCTCGGCCAGGGGTATCCGGGCAAAACAGCCGGGATTGGAGTTGGCCGGGGTGTCCGCCATCCCCGAGTCGCGATATCCCAGCATCACCACCTCGTCGTAGCCGATCACCGCCGCCGCCGCCGCCAGCTCGGCGCGCCTGACGCCCGCCAGGTCTGCCCGCACCTCAGGGGTGTCCATGGCCGGGTTGAGGATGTCACCCTCCTCGCCTCCGGTGGCGCACACCAGAATGGTACGCACCCCTTCGCCGTGGTAACGAGCGACCGTCGCCGGCCCCTTGGAGGACTCGTCGTCGGGATGGGCGTGAAAGGTGAGCAGGCAGAGATCCGGTTCGATGATCCACAGGTTAACCGCCGGCCCGAGCGGCCGGGGCGGCTGGGCCGGTCGAAGATCCCGCTCAGCCGGGCGGGTGGCTCGGGCGGCCCTCGTTCATCGGAAACCACGCCGGCGGCGCGCTCGCCAGGTGGTCCTCCACCAGCTTGCGGACCCGGGAGGCGCTCAGAGCGCTCTCGCCCTCCACGCTCAGGCGCGGGACGAGGGTGGACACGGGTTGGGAGGACCACCGGGCTCCATTACTCGACTCTTGCGCTTGCAGCGCGGCGGCCAGGGGCGCCAGGTCGACCCGGGGTGCCACCCGGCGGCTGAGGAAGCGGACCCAGCTCTCGTAGCGCAGCACCAGCTGGTGGCGGGCGCCGGCCTGGACCAGGATGCGCCCGCAGGTGGTTGCGTTGTGGATGGCGGCGGGGTGGCAGGCCGCGTCCTCGCGCCCCATGAAGCGGGTGGCCAGGCTCGCCGGTGTCGCCGCCGGGACCCTGACCACGGCCAGGTCCAGCGCGGGCACCTCCTCTATGGTGACCCTCCCGTCAGCGACGGCGCCCTGGCTGGCCTCGACCGAGGCGTATTCCTCCGCCCACAGGGACTCGAAGCGTTCCGGACGCTCCACCAGCTCGGGGAGCCGCCCCAGCAACTCGGCGGTCAGGGCGCCCTGGTCGGCCAGGGTCGCCGCGGGTAGGGGTGAGCGCACTGGGTCGGCCAGGGTCGCCAGGGCGAAGCTGACCCGGGCGGCAACGCGGTCGGAGAAGGTGGCGAAGTCCCCCGCCCGGGCGACCTCGACCAGGCGCTCCCGCCAGCGCATCGCATCCGGGCTGAGCAGGGCATGCAGGCAGACCAAGCCGTCCTGGTCCAGATGATCGGTGGTTACCAGCTCCGCTCCGCGCCAGCGCCCCGGCCGAGCGCGCCAGGCGAAGGCAGATTGCGCCGAGAGGTCGGCGCGCAGCTCGGGCGGGGTCGGCGTGCCGGGCCAGTGCGACAGGGTGAGCACGGTTCCGGCGATGGGTGCCCCGTCGGCCATGATGTGCGCTTGCCCATTAAGCAAGGAATATGGCTCGTACCGGGCCAACCTCCGTGTCCACCCCCGCTTGGCGCTCCCCCGTGCGCCGATCACGCTCCCTTGATGAAGGCGGCGATGTCCGGCGTACCCCTCCCGGTCACCGGGTCGTAGCCCGGAGTCGCCGAGTAGTGCCCGTTGCTCCCAATGGTGACGTCGTGGAAGGCAGAGGCCGGTTCGGCGTAGATGGCGATGTTGGCAAACCCGAGATTGCCCCCGTGGGCGCTCTGGGTCCGTGCCCAGATGCCCACCCACGCCTGGGTGCCAGCGCTGGTGCCGCCGATCACCTCGGCTTTCCCGTTCACGATGCAGGCGAATCCGGTGCCCGGGTCGCCGTCCAGGGAGACGTCGGGAACCGCCCGGCGCTTTGTCGGCCCGACACCCGCAAGCTGGTAGGAGGGCTCCTTCACCACGGTCGAGATCCCGCCCCCGCTGCCGGGCCAGGCGGCTTCGGACAGCGGGTTGGTGGACAGCACCGTGGTCCCGCCAACCGAGACCGCATACTGGCTCGAAGCCGGGTACATGACCCCCACTCCCTTGGAGCTTCCCCCTGCCTTTAGCGGCTCGCAGAACGCCCCCTGGTCGCCAGAGGCCACGAACAACGTCTGGCCCTGGGCAACCGCCTGCTCCAACGCGGCGTCAGTGGCGCCGAGCGCCCCATCCGCCACCGCCACCGCCTCGCACTCCCCTCCCGAAAGACCAGCCTCCTTGGCCTTGTCCTGGGTGACCCATGAGTTCAGGGCGTCGAGGACATCGGTGTCGCTGAGGGAGTGGGCGTCGTAGATGATCAGCCTGGAGACATTTGGCGCCAAGCCGGTGGAGTACTGGGCGTCGAGGTCCCACTCGGTCTGGGAGGAGGTGTCACCAGATTGCGTCCCCACCGGGACCACGGTGACCGGCACATGGCGTAGGCCGAGGTCGGTCTCGAAGGTGGAGAGGTCCTGGGTTACTTGGCCGAGCGCGCCGTCGTTGATGTCGGCGATTGTCTGGCCGCTTCCCAGGTCGCCCGAGGGTGAGTTGTAAAGGCTCGCCACCTGCGCCGGGTCGTAGCTGGTTGCCGCAGGGGTTGCGACCGGGGCGCTGACCCCGAGGCGACCCAGGGTGGAAAGCCCGACGAGGGCGCTGACCTGAGATGCAAGCGCCGCGGGGAGGATCGCCGAGGATGTAGGGGTGACGTAGCTGATCCCGTCGGCTGTGCGGTATCTCGCAAAGGAGGTACCCAAAGCCGTGCTCAGCTCCGCGGCGGTGCCGGACACCTCGACCAGGGTCCGGTTGGAAGAGACCGAAACCACGTCGAGGCCATCTTGGGTGGCCCACTGGGTCACCTGGTCCACCGAGGCCTGGGTGGGTGCGAAGCGTGCATCGAAGCTGGCCGGGGTCAAGAAGTGGTGGTAGCCGGGGTTGGAACGGGTGTACTCGGCCTGGAACACCAGGTTGAGCGCGGACTGATCCCGCAGAGGCAGCGCCAGGGTCACGTCCATCTGGTTGCTCCCGGTCACCGGGCCCAGGTCAGTTGCCCCCTGCACCAGGGTGGATCCGGTGCCAGGCACCGCCGCCCCAGACACCGCCGCGTCGGTGGCGACGCTGGGGTGGTCCTGAGCGGCGGGGCTGTTGGGAGGGGCGGACGTCGCAACCACCACCAGGGCTGCACCCGCCAGCGCCGTCACCAGCGGAACCGCGCGCAGGGTCGGACTCCACAGAAATCGGCGATTCGTTCGTGTCACCCGCTCAGGTTAGACCTATCAACCTAGGCCGGGTGGTACACCCCTCCCCCCATGGCCGCCAGCTCAGCCGATTTTTCTTTCATGCCCAGCTCTATCGCCTGGTCGGGATCCACCCCGTGGGCCTCGGCATAGTCCCTCACGTCCTGGCTGATGCGCATCGAGCAGAACTTGGGACCGCACATCGAACAGAAGTGCGCCACCTTGGCCGGACCGGCCGGGAGGGTCTCGTCGTGGTAGCGTCGCGCTGTCTGCGGATCCAGCGACAGGTTGAACTGATCCTCCCAGCGGAACTCGAATCGAGCCTTGGACAGTGCGTCGTCCCAGGCCTGGGCGCCGGGGTGGCCCTTGGCCAGGTCCGCCGCGTGAGCGGCGATCTTGTAGGCGATCACGCCGTCTTTGACATCGGCGCGGTTGGGCAGGCCGAGGTGCTCCTTGGGGGTCACGTAGCACAGCATCGCGGTGCCGTACCAGCCGATCATCGCCGCGCCGATGGCCGAGGTGATGTGGTCGTAGCCAGGCGCGACATCGGTGGTGAGCGGGCCCAGCGTGTAGAAGGGGGCCTCGTGGCAGACCTCGGCTTGCAGCTCCATGTTCTGCTTGATCTTGTTCATCGGGACGTGGCCCGGACCCTCGATCATCACCTGGCAGTCGTGCGCCCAGGCGATCTCGGTCAACTCGCCGAGCGTGCGCAGCTCCGCGAACTGAGCCTCGTCGTTGGCATCCGCGATGCAGCCAGGACGCAGCCCGTCCCCGAGGGAAAAACTGACGTCGTAGGCGGCCAGGATCTCGCACAGCTCGGCGAAGTGGGTATACAGAAAGCTCTCGGTGTGGTGCGCCAGGCACCACGCAGCCATGATCGACCCTCCCCGGCTGACGATCCCGGTCACCCGCCTGGCCGTCAGCGGCACGTAGGCCAGCCTCACCCCGGCGTGCACGGTCATGTAATCCACGCCCTGCTCGCACTGCTCGATGATGGTGTCTCGGTACACCTCCCAGGACAGTCCTTCCGCGGCACCATCCACCTTCTCCAGGGCCTGGTAGATCGGCACGGTCCCCACCGGGACTGGCGAGTTTCGGATGATCCACTCCCTCGTGGTGTGGATATCCCGGCCGGTGGACAGGTCCATGATGGTGTCCGCCCCCCAGCGCGTGGCCCAGGTGAGCTTGTCCACCTCCTCGGCGATGGACGAGGTGACCGCCGAGTTGCCGATGTTGGCGTTGATCTTGACCAGCAGGTTCCGCCCGATTGCCATCGGCTCCGACTCGGGATGGTTCACGTTCGCCGGCAGGATGGCCCGGCCACGGGCTATCTCGTCGCGGACCATCTCCGGCTCCAGCCCCTCGCGGGCGGCGACAAAGGCCATCTCGTGGGTTACTTCGCCCCGGCGCGCATAGTGGAGCTGGGTCACCACCCGGCCGGCTGGCCCTGCCCGCCCCCGCAGCACCTGCGGCCCTGTGGACCGGGCGCTCGGCCCCCCCGCGCTCGACCGGGCGCTCGACCGGGCGCTCGACCCCTGGCCGCTCGACCCCTGACCGCTCGACCCCTGACCGCTCGACCCGCCGGGGAACACCTCTACCCGGCGCCCCGCCGCGGCCGAACGGCCGTCGTCGCGAACGTCGTGCGCCCGGCCCTCGTAGGCCTCGACGTCACCCCGGCCGAGGATCCAGGCTCGCCGCAGCGGCGCCAGGCCCACCTCCGGATCGGAACCGGGCCCGCTGGTGTCGTAGATCAGGACCGGGTCGTTGGGCTCGGTGCGCCCCCCTCTGGCCGGTGACGCCGACAGCGCCACCTCGGTGAACGGCACCTGAGTGCCCAGCGGACCACCCCGGTAGACCTTGCGCCGCGCCGACGGTAGCTCGGCGGCCATTGCGTTGTGCATCTCGTTCTCCCTCCGCCGGCATGACCCGGATCAGGTAAGCGGTCGGCAAACTGGTTGCCCTCTCAGCCCGGTCTCGGGCTCCCGTGTGTCTTGGAGCATAGCCAGTACGACGTTCTCATGGGAACAGGCCTCGCGCCTGCACCGCCGCAGCCACCCGCTCCACCGCCACCACGTAGGCCGCCGCACGCAGCGTGATCCCCAGGGCCTGCGCCCTGGCCCAGACGGCCACAAAGGCCTCGTCCATCGCTGCGCGCAGCCGCGCCGCCACCAGGGACTCCTCCCAGAGGTATCCCTGCCTGGCCTGGGCCCACTCGAAATACGAAGCGGTCACCCCGCCGGCGTTGGCCAGGATGTCCGGCACCACCACCACCCCCCGGCGCGCCAGGACCCCGTCCCCGCCGGGCGTGGTCGGGCCATTCGCCGCCTCGACCACCACCGTGGCCCCCAAGCGCTCCGCCACGGCCTCGTCGATAACCCCGTCCAGCGCAGCTGGGACGGCCAACTCGCACTCCAGCTCCCAGAGCTGTCCTGGCCCGAGGGGGTCGGCCAGAGCGAAACCCGCCACCGTGTGCTGGATGGCCACATGGGCGGCGAGTGCGGCCTGGTCCAGACCCACCGGGTTGTGCACCGCACCGCCCGAGTCCTCCACCGCCACCACCCGCATCCCCGCCGAGGAAAGCAGGTATCCGAGAGGCCCGCCTACCTTGCCGAATCCCTGGAGGACCGCCCGGGCACCGCCGATGGGCATCCCCAGCTCCTTGAAGACCGAGCGCACCGCCATCAGGCACCCGCTGGAAGTGGCCCCGAGATGTCCCTGCACGCCCCCCACGGAAAGCGGCTTGCCGGTCACCGAGCCCGGCAGCGACTCGCCGTGAAGCATGGAGAGCGTGTCCATCACCCAGGCCATCACCCGGGCATCGGTGTTGACGTCCGGCGCGGGCACATCTTTGTCCGGGCCCAGCAGGGAGGAGACCTCCCAGGTGTAGCGTCTGGTCAAGCGTTCCAGCTCACCCCGGGACAGGAGGTTCGGATCGCACCGCACCCCCCCCTTGCCGCCCCCGAAGGGGATGTCAACCACCGCGCACTTGAAGGTCATCGCCGCCGCCAGGGCGGAGACCTCCCGGGCGTCGACGGCCTGGTGGAAGCGGATGCCCCCCTTGGCCGGTCCGCGGGTCGTGTCGTGGTGCACCCGCCAGCCGGTGAAGACCTCGACACGCCCATCGTCCATCTTGACCGGCACCGCTACCTCCAACACCCGGCGAGGCACCCTCAACAGCGCGTGCACTCCCGCGTCGAGCCCGGCGGTCACCGCGGCCTCGTCCAGGCGCTCAAGGATCGCCTCCCAGGGGTCAAAGCTCATCCCCATATCCTGCCTCA
>JBOGGT010000117.1:0-5577 GCA_050744225.1 Acidimicrobiales bacterium
TTCCCCCGATAGGCCACACTCGCTTGGTGATCCACGGTGGCGGCGACCTCGATGGTGGCCGGGAAGGACGCTGGGGGCAGGGCCAACAACGGCTCAGCGTCGCCCAGCTCGCCCACCGTTGGCCAGCATGGCCGGCTTCCATCGCCGGGCGGGGCCTCGATGCGGGTAGGGCTGCGCAACCGGGCGTCTCCGGTGGTCGCCCAGAAGCGGTCCAGGCTGGCTTGTGCGGCCTCTGGGGTGTTTGCGCCCAGCGTCTTGTACCTCGAAGAACAGATTCGCCTGTCGCCGTGTGTCACCAGGTCCCCGCCCATACGTTCCCTTATGTAAGGCGCGCCTGGGTCCCGTGGTGTGCTCTCAGGACCGGCGGTGCATGTGGTGCTCGGATTCTGTCCGCTGCCTTGTGTTTGGTGATAGGTGGGGATGGATAGTAGAGCAATGAGATAGTATCTCCAGCCAAGAATAGTGACTACATTAGCACCCGGGAGGCAGTGAGGTCCTGGGGGACTCGTTGTGCACGCTGTAATGGGTGGATCGACGTCGGCGAAGGCGTCCCGTAGGGGGGCTTTCCACGGGGGTTATCGAGCCCGCCGACCAGGCCGGGGTTCGGCGTCGGCGGAGCCAAGGGTGTTCCGCCGACTTTCGCCGGCGGGCAACCCGGTGGCATAGCCACCGGGTTATCGAGGCTCAGCGCAATCGCTAGGCCCGGCGATCGAGCACCAGCACCGACCGGTTGATCGAGTTCCGTCGGTGGGGCCAAGACCTGGCCCAAGGCTAACCTTACGGTCTGTACTGTTCAGAAAACAGTTTTTGGCCCCAATTCGACCCAGCAGGTGTGACAAGACATGCGAGAACGAGACAACGAGACAACGGTGCAACCCGACGGGCTGATCGACGTGGATCTGGAGGTGGGTGCCGAGCAGCTAAGGGAGAACCTGGCCGAGGTCCTCTCACGGGTCGCCTACGCCGATCGGCGGGTGCTGGTGACCAAAGGGGCCGGCCCCTAGCGGTGATTCTGCCGATAGCCGACGCGGCCCACTACGCGGCGCTGGTGGACAAGGACGACCGGGAGGCCCTGGCCGAGCCGGCCGCCCAGCTCGGGTGAGCGCCGAGCCGCCCTACACCATCGAGTACTCCGCCCCAGCTTGGCGGGCGCTGGCCAAGTTGGACCCTCCGATTCGCCAGCGCGTAAGCGCGGCGGTGGAAGCACTGGCGGGCGAACCTCGCCCGGCGGGCGCCACCTCGTTGGTGGGCACGCACGCCCTGCGTATCCGGGTCGGGGATTACCGGGTGGTCTATTGCCTCGACGAGCGGCCAGAGTCGTCGAGGTGGGCCGCGTGGCGCACCGTCGCGAGGTCTACCGCTCAATCTGAGACGCCAGGCTAATCAGGCCTGTGACCAGGATCGACCTCACCTTGACTCCCGCCTGATGGCCGGGGCCTTTCCTTGCCTGTGGGGACAATGTGTTTCGCTTGGGTAACCGCCGCACTGGGCACCGCGGGCGCCGCCCTCGCCCCTGAGCGCCATCTGGAGGCGCCTAGGCCCACCACGACCCCCTCGGTCGGCCAACCTTACGTCCTTACCTTCGTAAGGCTTCTACCGGCTCCATGCGAGAGGCCCTCCACGCCGGGTAGGCACCGGCCAACACTCCGACGACCGTGCCGACCAGGGGCGACAGCAGTACCACCGTAGCGGGGAGCACCGCGGTCCATCCCTGCGTCAAAGACAGAGCGACCACGCATATCACCCCGGCGGCGGCGCCCACCAGCCCCGCGACGGAACCAATCAGGCCGCTCTCGATCAAGAACTGCAAGGCGACCTCCCGGCGTTGAGCGCCGATCGCCCGTCGCAGGCCGATCTCGGGGACCCGTTCCAACACCGCCACCAGAGTGCTGTTGGTGATGCCGACAAATCCGACGAGCAGGGCAACTCCGCCGAGGATTACAAACAGCAAGGTCAGGTCCCCGTTCACGCTCTGGCGCAACTCGGCGGGGTCGGGAGGAACCAGCGCAACCAGGCGCGACTGGTCCGACGGCCTGAGCGCCGCTGCCACCTCTGAACCAACCACCTGAGCTGCACCAGGTCGGGTCTGGATGATCATCTGCTCCGGGCTCTCCTGCGGCGGGCCCCAAATGGCCGTGGCAGTGGCGACCGGGATCACCACTGAGAGCAGCGACTCGGGCTGGCGTGCCACGCTTTTGATGATGCCGACCACGCTGAAGGGGATCCCCCCGATGAAGATCGCCTGAGATGGACGGTCGGCATCGATGCCCAGCTGGCTCGCTGCACCCTGGCCGATCAGAGCGACCCTTTGGTCGGATCGGTTGTCAAAGGGGTTGAAGACCCGGCCGAAGCTCAGCGTCGGGTGGATCACGCCAAAGGCGCCTGGCCCGGCGGCAAGGACCGAAACCTGAGCGGTCGACGCCTTTGGGGCCGGCAGGGTTGTGACTGTGGTGGCGGAGTCCAGCGTCCAGTAGAGCCCGGAGGCGGTAACGCCCGGCAGCGCGTCGGCGATGGTGGCCGCGTCTGGGGGGAACGCCGCGGTGGTCGAGTTCGGCTGGGCGTCCTGCACTGTCACTTCGGTGGACTCGAGTCCGTTGAACTGGTTGCTCACCTGCGACCGAACGGTAGTGGCGAAACCGACAGTGGCAACCAGGGCGCCAACGCCGATGATGGTGCCCAGCGCGGTGAGAGCACTGCGGCCTGGCCTGGCCGCCAGCACGCCGACCGCATCACGAACCAGGATCCGCAGGTTGGCCCTCACCTTGGGGAGCGCGGGTTCACGGCGCCTCTCCCGAACCGCGTTCGACGGTGCGACCCACGGGGTCCTCGCACAGCCGACCGTCACGAACTGTCACAGTGCGATCCGCCCGTGCAGCGACCTCGTGGTCATGGGTGACCACCACGATCGTGTTGCCTTGGTGGTGCAACTCGGCCAACAGGTCCAGGACCCGGTCCGAGCTGGCACTGTCCAGGTTGCCCGTGGGTTCGTCGCACAGCAGCAGAGCCGGGCGGATGGAGATCGCCCGTGCAAGAGCGGCGCGCTGGGCCTGGCCACCCGAGAGCTGGGACGGCCACGCCGCTGCGCGCTCCGCGAGTCCGACCATCGCCAGGGCCTCAGCGGCCATCGCCTTGGCTTCGTCACGCCCCCGTCCGGCGTAACCCAAACCGAGGACCACGTTCTCGTGCACCGTCCGCCAGGCCACCAGGTGAGGGACCTGGAAGACGAACCCGACGCGGCTACCCCTCAAGGCTGTGCGCCGCCGGTCGGACAGCCCGGAGGTATCCACGCCTTCCAGGAGAACCTGGCCGGCGCTGGGACGGTCGAGCAGCCCGATGAGGTTGAGCAGCGTCGATTTTCCCGAGCCCGAGGGACCCATAAGGGCGAGGTACTCCCCCGCTTCGATGGTCAGGGCGAGCCCACTCAGCACGTCAACGGGCGGTGGTCCAGGATAAGACTTCGACACTCCCGCGAGCTTGACCACCCCGCGCCGCTCGGGAACCAGGCCCGGCCTCCCGGAAGGCAGCGAAACCCGCAGGGTTGCCAACTGTTGACTGAAATGGGTGATTCTGTCTCGCTCGACCATAACTGATGCTCCCTCTTGTCATGATGGGGGTGATGAAGCTGGCTGAGTGGGCAAGACAGAACGGCGTGAGCCGCCAGAGCGCGACCCGCTGGTTCCACGCCTGAGTGCTGCCAGTGCCCGCCCACCAGCTCCCGACTGGCACGATCCTGGTGGACGAGGGCCGGCCGGCACCGGCTGGTGTGGCTGTCTACGCCAGGGTGTCGTCCTCTGACCAGCGAGGGGACCTCGACCGTCAGGTAGCTCGGCTCACCACCGAGGCCACCGGGCGACAACTGGCGCCCACCAAGGTCGTGGCCGAGGTTGGCTCGGGGCTGAATGGGCATCGAACCAAGCTGTTGGGCCTGCTCAGAGATCCGACGCTGGGCACCAACGTGGTCGAGCACCGAGATCGGCTCGCCCGCTTTGGTGTGGAGTACCTCGAAGCGGCACTGGCTGCCCAAGGCCGGCGGGTGGTCGTGATCGAGGATGCCGAGGTCACCGACGACCTGGTACGCGACATGGTTGAGGTGCTCACCAGCTTGTGCGCGCACTGCTCCGCAGGGGCAGCGGACTCTGCCAAGCGCCGGGCGCAGGCGGCGATGGTGGCCACTCAGAGTAGGCAGGCGGCGTAGATGCTGGTCCACCAGGCGTATCGCTTCGAGTTGGACCCGAACAACGTCGCCCGCTCTGCGTTGGCCTCCCACGCCGGGGCAGCCCGCTTCGCCTACAACTGGGGCCGGGCAAGGGTGATCGCGGACATCGAGGCGCTGCGAGTGCTCACCATCCTGGCCGTTCGCCAGGGGGCAACTGGCAACGAGGCCAAGGCGTGGGCCACCGAGGCCCTCGACCCGATGCGCTGGAACCTGCCCGCCCTGCGCCGGGAGTGGAACGCGGCCAAAGCCGAGGTGGCGCCGTGGTGGGCGACCAACTCCAAAGAGGCGTACAACTCCGGCCTGGACGGCCTGGCCCGGGGCCTGGATGCCTGGTCGCGCTCTCGTCACGGCCAGCGCAAGGGGCGCCCAGTGGGCTTCCCCCGGCCCCACCGCCGCCACGCCCGTCGCAGCTTTAGGGTCACCACCGGGGCCTTCGGGGTCATAGACCACCGCCATGTCCGGCTTCCCCGCATCGGGGTCATCCGTACCAAGGAGCCGACCACCAGGCTGGGGGCAGGGAGCGCACGCATACTCTCGGTGACGGTCTCGGAGTCGGCCGGGCGCTGGTATGCCAGCTTCGGCTGCGAGGTGGAACGCCCCGAGGCGGTGCTGGCCCAGCCGGACGCGGTGGTTGGCGTCGACGTGGGCGTGGGCTCCCTGGCCGTTGTCTCCACCGGCGAGGTGATCGCCAACCCCAAGCACGGCTCGCGCTACGCCCGGCGCATGGCCCGGTTCCAACGCCAGTGTTCCCGCCGCCAGGGCCCGGCCAAGGGCCAGGCGCCCTCGAAGCGTTGGGGTCGCTCCAAGACCGCCCTGGGCCGGGCTCACGCCAGGCTGACAGCGGCGCGCTCCGACGGGCTGCACAAGCTTACCACCGCCCTGGCCAGCACCTATGGGAGGCTCGTCATCGAGGACCTGAACGTCGCCGGGATGACCGCCAGTGCCAAAGGCTCGTGGCACTGGCGGGGCAAGGCCGGTCTCAACCGGGCTGTGTTGGATGTGGCGCCCGCCACCCTTGCCCGCCAGCTCGCCTACAAGTGCGCCTGGTACGGCTCGACCCTGGTTGTGGCCGACCGGTGGTATCCGTCCTCGAAGACCTGCTCGACCTGCAAGACAGTGAAAACCAAGCTGTCCCTCGCCGAGCGCAGCTACCGCTGCGAGCACTGTGGCCTGGTCATCGACCGGGACTTCAACGCAGCGCTCAACCTGGCCTCGCTCGTCGAGGCCATCGAACCAAACGGTACCGCCAGTGGGGCGGGAACCAGCACACTGCTCCGCAGGGGCAGCTGTGCGAACGGACGGGGAGAGGAGAGGTCCATGGGCTCGCCCAGGTGCTCCTCGACGAACCGTCAAGACGGCAC
>JBOGGT010000118.1:0-9654 GCA_050744225.1 Acidimicrobiales bacterium
GTTGCCTTGGCCGAGGCCCTGGGCGCACCGTTGCTCACGGCCGACATAAGGCTCGCGAACGCACCAGGGATCCGCTGTGAGGTGGAGCGCTTCGAATGAGGGCTCAGTCGATGGCTCTTTTGCGGAACCCGGCAGCGCCGATGACGAGCAGCACGACGATGGCCCCGGCCAGGACCACCGCGCAGATCCAGCTCGGGATGTGGGCGACTCCAGGGACCATCGCGGCACGCAATCCTTCGCTGGCGTAGGTGAGCGGGTTCACCAGGGTCAGGTCCTGGAACCAGGCGATGCGGGAGAGCTCTGGCCAGGGGTACTGGCTGCAGCCGGTGAACAGCAGCGGGGTGAGGACCACCGCGAATATCAGGTTGATCCGCCGGAAGTCCACCAGTGTTCCGAGTACCAGCCCCACCGCGGAGCCAGCAACCGCCGCCAGCACCATGAAGCCGATCATGGGGGCGACGTGGTCGTGCGCGAAGGGGCCGGTGCCGATGACCGCCAGCGAGATCGGGAACATCACACCGGCTGCGATCAGGCCTCGGAGGGTGGCGTAGGTGACCTTCTCCACCGCGACCAGTGCGTTGGGGAGAGGGGCGAGCAGGCGATCCTCGATCTCCTTGGTCCAGCCGAAGTCGATGACCAGGGGAAGGGCTACCGATTGGATCCCCACGATGAACGCGGTGAGGCCGATGATGCCCGGGACCAGGATGTTGATGAAGCTGTGGTTCGTAAAGCCCAGGTTGGTGAGGATCTTGCCGAACACGAACACGAAGAAGAAGGGCTGGATCAGCACCTGGGCCAGGAAGACGTATACCTCCTTTCCGGTGACGAAGATGTCCCGCCACAGGATCGAGGCGAAGGCATGGACCTGGCTTCCGCCGCTCTCGCCGACCTTGGGAGCCGCACTGTCGCCTACGGGGACAGTGGTCGTATTCACGATCTGAGCTCCCTTCCAGTGAGGTGGATGAACACGTCCTCCAGGCTGGGCTCGCCGAGGCGCATGTCTCCGAGTGTCGCGCGGTGCGCCGCAATCACGATCACTACCGGGGCGACGAGCGCGGCGGCGTCGGACTCGCAATAGAGCCGGAGCCTTAGCTCCGCGCCGGCGTCACTGATCTGCTCCACCCGTTCCACCCCGTCGAGGCCGCTTATCGCTGTGACCAGCTGCTTTCCGGCAATGTCATCCGACCCGGCGCTCGGGTCCAGGGTCACCGTTAGGGCCAGGGTCGCTCGGCCGGGGACAAGGGCAGTCAGAGCGGTCGGGCTGTCCATGGCGAGGAGCTTGCCGTGATCCATGATCCCCACCCGGTCAGCCAGGGTTGCGGCCTCGTCCATGGTGTGCGTGGTGAGCATCACCGAAACGCCGCGGTCCCGCAACGCCTTGATGCGGTCCCAGACGAAGAGCCTGGCCTGGGGGTCAAGTCCGGTGGTGGGCTCGTCGAGGAACAGCACCCGAGGCTCGTGCATCAGTGCCCGGGCGATCATCAGTCGCTGCCCCTGGCCTCCCGAGAAACGGTCCACCTTGTCGTCCGCGCGGTCGGCCAACCCGAACTCCTCCAGGAGAGCATCGGCCCGCTTGGCGCGCTCAGCCGGGGCCAGCCCGAAATAGGCGGCGTGGAACAACAGGTTGCGCCGGGCCGAAAGGGCACGGTCCAGGTTAGGCCGCTGTGGTACCACCGCCAGCATCCTGCGGGCGCCAACCGGGTCGCGTGCCACGTCTACGCCTGCAATGGTGGCCCGCCCTGAGGTCAGGCGCACCCGTGTGGTGAGGATGCCCACCGTGGTGGTCTTGCCCGCACCGTTCGGACCAAGGAGTCCGAGCACCTCGCCCCGCCGGACGCTAAAGCTCACCCCGTCCACCGCGTTGACCGGGCGGCTGGGGTAGCGCTTCACCAGGTCAGTGACGGTGACTATTGCCTCGGCCCCTTGAGTGCCGTCGCTGGTAGTCATGCCCGTCCCAGGTTATCAGGCCCCGAACTGCGCCACCCTTAGTTAGATTACTGGGCTGCGGCGTCGACCGGTATGGTCAGCCCGTTCGCGGATGAGGCTCCTGGTCCGGTGACGGTCTGCGGTACAATGTAGATGTTGTTATTATCGTTCACTTCATTTCCCAACTGGAGATCGACCCCGGCCAGCATGGAGGTGTCGCCGTTTGGGAAATTCGGAGAGTAATAGTTGGGGACGACAATGAACAAGTCAGCGGAAAGCCCCTGCCCCGAATCCGTCGAAGACGTGGAATCTATGCCCATGCTGCCGCCCTGTTCGCACTGCGGCCCGTCAGTATAGCCTACCTCCACGCCGCCTATTTTGTCGCTTTCCCAAGTCAAATTTGCGCCGGAGTATGCGCTGAATCCTGGGGTGGTGTTATCGACCTGGAGATATGCAGGGATAACTGCGTCAGTCTGCGGGTTGATTGAGCAGGCACTGCCGGCAGTGAGGTTTCCCTCAGTGAGGGTATTGTCTGCGTATTGCTCGGGAAGGCCAAGGGAAAGTTGTCCGGAGAAGGTGTACCCCCCGGACTCCGTCTCGGTAAAGTTGTACACGTTGGTGAGCTGCCCCGAGGCCGAGGGAGGTACCGTGGTGGTTGTCGTGGTGCCGTAGCCGCTGTTCCCGCTGTTCCCGCTGTTCCCGCTGTTCCCGCTGTTGCCGTAGCTCTCGGTGGTGTACGAACCAGTGGGTGGTATTGCCAGGTTTTGCTGACCTCCAGGCGAGCCCTGGTGCAAGGTAAAGATGGCTGCAATCACAACCCCGATGACCCCCAATCCGGCCAAGGAGCTCAGGATGAGTTCGGTACCATCTCCGGAGCGGGTTGCGATCCGCGTCCCTAAGGTCGCCACTATGACGATGCTGCCAGTCAGGATGGCGCCCCAACCTCCTATGCCCAAGCCTGGACTCGGGTTGCCGACAAAGGCGGAGATGACCGCGACCACCCCCGCAGTCGTAGTCGCCAGGATCAGGACCAGGCTTCCCCGCCTGCCCCCGCTGGCGAAGAGCACGAACGCTGCCACCAAGGCCACCGCTACCGCCAACCCGGCGATGGTGATCCAGAAAAGTATGGCCGGCGCGTGGCTCAGGGAGTCGAACCTGAATCCAAGGTAGTCAAGGTGGACAAAGCTGAGCGTCCAAATAGGCGTGCTGGTGCTTTCCCCCAGGTGGTATGCCGGTGGCAGGACGAAGTCGAGGGCTAGGGCCACACTCGCCAGGAAGGCGATCACGCTCGCGGTCTGGCTCCGGGCTTGAGTGGGAGCGGCGCGGTGGGCTGAGGTATAGGAGGGCCGGCCGATGCCGGGGGTCATGATAGGTGCGACCGGTATCGGCCTGGTGATCTGTGGATCCGGGGGAGCGGCCGAGGGTGGTTGCATTTCGTTGGTCGGTTCGTCTGACGTGGCGGAGCTCGGGGCGTCGAGATGCACCAGCCGGGTTCCGCAAGATACACAAAAGGTGTATCTGTCGTCGTAGTCTGTACCGCAGTTTGGGCACCGCATCCTGTTTGCTCCTATTCGTGACTGAAATCAGCTGGATTGAGTTGGTTGTGAACTTCCGGTGGGACGTGACGGTGGTGGCTGCTCACCCTTCCTCCTCGTCCGTGGTGTCGGCGGCAAGACCGTGTCGCCGGGCATTCGCGCGGGCGTTGAGCCAGTCGAGGTCCGACGGAGCCACCATGCGGGTGGCCAGTGCCCATTCGGCGAGGCGGCAGGGCGCGTCGTCCCCGTCGAGGCCACCCACCCCCCCGTCGGCCAGGAGTCCCCGGACCACTTCCATCCTCCGCCGGACAGTCGAGGACGGCAGGACTGCGAGGTGGCCGGCGTCGCTGTAGGACAGGGGTCGGGGGCTGTAGCGCGGCACCGCTTGGAGGTAGCCTGAAAGCACCGCCACAAGTGCCTCCTTGCGGCGGTCGGTCAAGAGGGGCTGGGATGCGGTGGTCGTGCTGGCCAGGGGTTCGAGGTGCTGCGTGGCTTCCGTTGGTTTTGCCCCGGTCTCGAACACAAGGGTGTAGGTCCAGACCTCACCGGCGAGGAGCACAGTGACACCCGGGGCAAAGACCGCCCTTCGACTCGGGACGTGGTCCCTGCCCACGACGGGTAGGGGAGTGGCGAACTGGGTGTCGTCCACCACGTGCAGGGCCCTGGAGGAGCTCAGGTTGGCCAGCCACCAAACGCCGTCAGCCATCTTTACCGAGCCCGCCAGGCGGGATACGCCGCGATCACCGGACCCGATCTGGAGGCCGCACCGGGCGTCGCGCCCGAACAGCAGCTCCTGATTCGAGGAGAGCTTGTGGAGCTCGGAACGGTACCTCACAGTCAGAGGGCTCATCGGTGGGTTACTTGGTCGCCGCGAATCCGGGCTATCCGGCGGCCGGGGTTGCGGTCGGATTTCCGATGGCCGCGTAGCAGTTGCCTGGACCGGGATTGTTGGTGTTGGCGAAGATCACCTGTACGCGCAAGACCCCGGTGACGTTTACGGTGACATCCTGGCTCTGACCCAGTCCGAGGGTGTGGTCGACCACGGTCCGGCCATCATCGACGATCTGGATCTCCGTGCTGCAGGAGGCGCCGCTCTCGTCAGTGATCCCGATGCGTGTCTTGAAAGTCTTGAAGGCCCGGGAGAGGTTGAAGTCGATCTCCCCAGTGCCGCCGCCGTAACCGCTTCCCTTGGCCCCGTATCCGAAGTATTTTCCGTTGATGTTCACCGATTCGATGCCGTCGCCGTCATCGAGAGTTACATACGGGTTGTTGTTGTCGTTGATCAGGTCGACCGGTTGGGCGCCGTATTGGGTGTTGATGACGGTGGTGGCCGTGGTGGCCGGAGCTGCCGCCGTTGGTGGAGCCATGGTGCTGGTGGCTGCTGGAGCGAGCGTCGTCGTGGTGGTCGCCGGGGCTACCGTGGTGGTGGTTGTTGCTACTGCGGACCCCGCTGGGACCGTGGCCTTGGTGGCCTCAACTGAACCGCCGGGCCGTGGGTGACCCCCAGCGGTTGAGCCACCAACTGCAACCTTGGCCGGCGCTTTGGCTGGTCCTTTGAACCGGGCCAGGGCGTAGCCCCCGCCTCCGGCCAGGATGGCGAGAACCACCAGGGCCAGGACAAGCCTCCGCCGCCTTTTCGGCTTGGGGGGGGGAGCTTCAGTCGGGGTTTCGGACGGTTCGGGAGGGGCCAGGCCGCGCGTGGTGGGGCTCATCACCGTCGAACTTGAGAGGCGGAGGAGCCGCACCCACTCCCCGGCGCTCGGGCGTCGGGCCGGATCCGGGTCGAAGATGCTGAGTGCCTCGTCCAGCACCCCGCGCTGAGAGGCGATGACCCCCACCTCTGCCAGCCCGGCGCGCAGCTGGCCGAGGTCCGCCGGAGGATAGGTCCCGGTGAGCACGTAGTAGGCCAGGCCCCCAAAGCTGAAACGGTCTGAGGCGGGTGAGTACTGGCCCGAGTTGGCCACCTCCGGGGCCATGAAGCCCCGCGTCCCCTCCGCCGAGGTCGATCGCTGGGACGCCAGTCGAAGGAGGCCGAAGTCCACCAGGACGGCCTGGCCCTCGGGGGTGACGATCACGTTTGCCGGGGTGACGTCCGCGTGGATCACCTCGCGACCCGACGGTGTTGCCTGCCCCGAGTGCAGCCAATCCAGGACGCTGGCGATCTGTTGGAGATACCGCAGGCCCTCGATCAGGCCCTCGGGTGTGCGGTTCAGCGGCACCCAGGACCGCAGATCCATGCCTTCGACCCAGTTCATCACCAGGTAGAGGGATCGCATCTCGCCGACGGGGGCCTCTCCCGCCAGGTGCATCGCGGGTCCTTCAAAGTGCTCCCGAACCCCCACGACCGCGGGGTGCCGCAGGAAGTGCAACAGCTCGGCCTGCTCGGCCCATCGGGCCTGCCAAACCGCGAGGTCGGGGGCCAAATCCGCCCGAAGCATTTTGACCGCGACCGGCTCCCATTCGCCGGCCAGGTTGACCTCAGCGGCCCACAGATGCGCCTCGCCCCCGCCCCCGACCTCGCTGCGCAGCCGGTACTTGTTCGGCTCGGCGTCGGGTCCCACGTAGAAAGCTGCTCCTCCAGCTGCCATATCCCTATCGCCTTCCGGTTGGTGTCCAGTTATCGCTTTGCAGGGTAGGTCACCGAGGGCACTGCCGCCAATGGGCAAGGTTGCCCAGCGCGCGAAGTGGGGAAGCCCTGCCCATATACGTGATGATGAACCGTTCGTAGGCTTCCGCCATGACCAACATTCATACATACAGATTACTTCATCGACCCGCGCGATTTGGAGGGCCGGATCGCGCGGTCCCGACCATGGCTAGCGAGCAGGTGAGAACGCGTCGGCTCCAAGGTCTTGGCCATTTCTGCTCACTGGCGCCTTTGCAGGTCCACAAGGCGTGGCAGATCCCCACGCGATGCGGGTTGAGGGTCTTTGCAGCCGTGTTCCTGGGTGCGACGATCCTCAGTGGAGTCGGCCTGGTGGCAGGCGCGTCCGCTGCGGGAGCACAAGCCACCGGCGGGTGCGGGACCGTCCTGGTCGCGGCGAACAGCTGGCTGGGCGGGCACGGCGTGGCGGTCATGAGCAACGGGGAGCGTGAAGGGACCGGCTCAGACTGTGAGGGAGGGAACTCCTACGTGAAAGGGGTAATGGCGGGGGAGAAGTGGCAGTGCGTCGAACTCGTCAACCGCTTGTACCTGACCAAGGGATGGATCTCTCAACCCTGGTGGGGAAACGCGGGCGAGCAGTTCTTCGATGATGCCCCCTCCGGGCTCAAAAAGCAGCGGAACGGCTCGATCAGTGACCTGGCACCCGGCGACGTGGTGGTGATCGACGTCTTCTACCGCGGTAAGTCCGACGGCGGCCACGTGTTGGTAGTCAATGACTCCCTGGCGGTCCCAAGCGGGAGCGTCGACCTGGTGAGCCAGAACAGCGGCTATGGCGCAACGGCCGAGACTCACGTCATGGGGACGATCACTGGCGGATCGGTAACCGTTGGTGGCGGTGGGGGGGGCTATACCTACAAGACCGTTGGAGTGGTCCACGCACCGACGACCACCGCGGCTCGTGCGAACCCCGTAGTTTCCGGGCACACGACCTCCCGGACGACATCGTCACCAGTCGGGACCCCCAGTCGGCCGCAGGCTTCCCCGGCGATCCAAGTCGGATGGAGCGCGCTACACCTGGGCTGGATCACTCTGACCCTGGACGGCTTCAAACCCGGCGAATACACCTACACCTGCGACTTCGCCAGTGGTGGTGACGCCTCGTTCGGCCTGAGCGAGACTACCGAGCCAAAGACATTCGACAACGGGGAGACTTGTTACGATCTGATTCCGGGAGACTCGGTGTGGGTCACGATCGGGTCGACCCGCTCCAACACCTTGACGGTGTCACGGCCAGATGCGACCACGGCACCCCCTCCCACCCCTGCGCCAGCCCCCGTTCACGCGCCGACACCCGCTCCCGCGTCTGCGCCGAGCCCTGCTCCGGCACCTGCCCCGACAGCCGTCGCCAAGCCGACCGCACGCTCGTACGCGGAGACTGTCGGTGGGGTGGCTCACACCTGGACTGACTATTCGGACGCGGGAGGATCGGAGGGTCCTGAGATCGCTTCGAACGCAACGGTACAAGTGAGCTGCCGGACGGGTGGCTTCACGGTGGCCGACGGAAACACGTGGTGGTACCGGGTCGCTTCCTCCTCGTGGAGCGGCAGGTACTACGTCTCCGCGGACGCCTTCTACAACAACGGAAGAACCTCCGGGTCCCTCCTGGGGACACCCTTCGTCGATACCAGCGTGCCAACCTGTTGATCTGAGTGGTATATGCTCTCTGCGGCCGTGCCGGACGCGATCAACCGGCCGGCGCAGCTGCAGGGCAGTGCTCACAAGTCCGACGCTGTATGGCCGAAGGGTGGGGGGGCCGAACCTAACGGGTCCGGCTCCACGAGGAAAGGAGACCTATGTTCTGTCAAGCTTGCGGCGATTCCGTCCTGCCGAATTCGAGGTTTTGCATCGGCTGTGGCGAGCAATTGCTCGGATCAGACGAGGGGGTCCTTCTAACCCCTAATGTAGCCGGTACCTATAGTGCTCCGCAGTGGCGTCAGCAGTTCAGATCGATCGGAGTACCAGGGCATCGGGCAATCCCTGCCCGTCTCTGGGTGGTGATCGGGCTGCTGGCGGCGGTGGGCATTATCCTTGTGATCGTCTCCCTGGTCACGTTGGCGAATATCGTGCCGCTGCTCTCCTATGGTGGGGGTGGCTTCGGTGGATTGTTTGAGGCGTTTGAGGTCTTCGCCTTGGTCTTGCTGGCGATCACGCTGGTGCTTGGCGTGGGGTGTGTCTATCTCGCAAGGAGGGTCCAGCAGGGGGACCGAGTGGCTCGAGTGCTTGCCATAGTGGTCTGCATAACGATCGGAAGTGCCTGCATCCTCACGAGTGCGCGAGACCTGGGCTGGGTGCTTTCCGCGGTCGTGGCTCTGGCGACCGCAGGGATTCTGGCCTTTGACCCCGTAGTGAAGGCGCACTTCCTCGGCGAGGATGCTACCTACGGCGCCGAACCGAGTGCAGTGGTCGCCGCCAGGGTCCTGCTTGTCTGCGTGGCATGCGCGGTGATCCTGGTCGGGATCATGTTCCTTCCGCTCGGAGCCTACGAGCCCTCGCTGATTGCGGTGGGATTGATCTATATTGGCATAGGGGGCTGTTACCTCTACCTGAGCCGGCGCCTGGCGGCGGGAAGCGCAACCGCCAGAGTGGTGCTCAGCGGAATCGTCATTGGGTATGTGGTGCTCGCGGTCGTGGCTGGGCATGCCCAGCCAGGCGTTCTCTTGCCCGTCAGCATGGCCTTGTGCATTCTCGGCCTTCTGTGGCTCCCCGAGTCGTCGAGGAACTACTTCGCAACGCTGCAACGCCCCACCCAGCCCGCGATCGCTGGCGTGGAGGGGGCCATTGACACCATGGTCGGCTCGGTGAAGGCTTCGCTCGCAACCCAAACTTGGAGCGACCCCGCGAAGGCAGCGCACGCGAAGGCAGCGCAGGGTACTCAGGCTCAATCGAGTGGCTGCCCGTCTTGCGGGGTGACGCTGCACGGAGCTGACACGTTTTGCGGGTCCTGTGGCTGGCGGCGCGGATGACTTGCTCAACTGCCGGGCATGTCCCTGGACCTCCCCGAGCGTAGCCGGAGCACCGAGTGGCAGCTGATCTCCAAGTCGCTGCACGCCGGGAAATGCACTCAGGCGCGGGGGTCCAGCCCTGAGTGCCATGGCTATGCTATAGTCATGGCATGGCTCGAGCGAGAGTGAGCACTACCGTTGACCAGCACCTGCTGGCGAGCGCTCGCAGGGTCAGCGCTGCCTCAAATGATGCCGCCCTGCTCGATGAGGCGCTGGGCGCCCTGGTTGCTCGGCATCGACGCGGCGAGATCGATGCCGCCTATGTCGCTTATGACACCACCCCACTCGACCAGCAGGACGAGTGGGGTGATCTGGCCTCGGTCCACGAGGCTGCCGCGGGGTCGTGACGAGCCTGCCCTGCCGGGGTGAGGTTTGGTGGTGCGAGTTGGCCGATGTCGGGGGCCGACCAGTGGTGGTCTTGTCGCGCGACGCGGCCATCCTCAGGCTTCGCCGAGCCCTGGTGGCACCCTGCACGACCAATGTCAGGGGGTTGGCAAGCGAGGTGGTGCTCGAACCAGGCGAGGAC
>JBOGGT010000119.1:0-7553 GCA_050744225.1 Acidimicrobiales bacterium
ACCGTCAAGGCCGGGCGCACATCCGAGCCTCCGGTCGGCTCGCCACCACCGCGAAGCTGGTGGGACCGCTGATCATCTCGGCCAAGCGCACCACCGACGCTCCCGTGCTCACCTCCGCTGCCGGGCCCTGCTCAGACCCCTGCTCGGGGGACCAGAAAACCTCCACCCCGCTCAGGCCCTCCGAAGCCAGCAGCCAGGCCCAGGTCTCGGGGTGCAGCGGTCTACCAGGGGCCAGGTCCGCCTCGACCACTCCTCCCGCTGGCCCACCCACCAGCCCCAGCCGGCGGGCCAGCCACGCTCCGGGGGAGGTCCCGATCACCACCACCACCCCTCCGAAGCCGACCTTGGCGGCAGCGGTGGCGGCCAGCTCTCGCTGTGCGCCCACCTCCATCCGGTCGACGCAGCCGAACAGGACCAGGCCGCCGAGGCTGCCGTCGGGCAGGCCCCAGAGGTGATCCGCCACGTCCGCCCAGCGGAGGTCCGGCGCAGGCCCGTCGGAGGCGGCGGCCCCGGACCCGTCGGAGGCGGCGGCCCCGGACCCGTCGGAGGCAGACCCGAACCCGCCGGAGGCGGCGGCCCCGGACGGGTACAAGACCTCGTCGAGCAGGTCGGCGCACGGGTCCAGCCCGTAGGCCTCGAGCCCGTCGGACACCAGCAGGCGCACCAACGAACCCTTACCGCACTCAGCGTGCAGGACAGGACCCGGCGCGCCAGCGAGACGTACCCGCACCAAGTCGGTCCAGTCTCCCAGATCTACGCCAGGGCCGCGCTCCGCTGGCGCCAAGCTCGCGGACCGGAACACTGAGGAGGACTCCTCGATGGCGGTCACCCGCTCCGCCAGCAGCCGGGTCAGCCGCACGCTCGCACCCATGAAGGAGTTGACCTGCCTGGCCACGTAGTTCAGGTACCAGGCCATCAAGGGGCGCATGAGGTGCTTGAAGATGGCCCCGGCGGGTATCCGGGAGCCGAGCGGGACCTCGATGTCCACATGGGAGACGCTCTCCAGGTACCGCAGCGCCTCCTCGGTCTCGGCCTCTACGGCCCCCGTCGGCACCGCCTGGGCAAACAGGTCATCCAGGCGGCGCTCGAAGCTGGGCGGGAAGACCCCCCGCAGCCGCAGCTCGCGGACCTCGGCCTCGATCTCCCTGCCCACCCTGGCGAGCAGGCCCTCCGCTGCCCCCGGGCTCGGCGGCGCAGGGCTCATTCGGACCCGGACTCCGAGAGCGCGCCGGCCGGGACAGGCCCGGACTCCGAGAGCGCGCCGGCCGGGACAGGCCCGGGCACCGACCGGACAGGGCCGGGCACCGACCGGACCTGCACCGACATGGCGACCTCGCCGGTGACCTGACCCGGATTCATCACCTCAAAAAAGTTCTCCTGCTCCTTCCAGTCATGCATCTCAGCCCCGACCTGCACGCCCAGGTTGATCCCGAAGCGCCCGTCCAGCAGCGGCACCGACGCCAGGTCGAAGACCACCTCACCGGCTCCGCTCAGCGTGCCCAGCTTGACCCCCAGCTGGTCGGTGCCGCAGCGGTGCACCAGCTCCCCCAGCTTGTTGAATATCGAAAGGCTGAACACCGGGTCCACCACCTCCTCCGGCGCCTCGTAGCCCACCAGCACCGAGAGCGGATCGCCGGGCAGGATATAGCCTCGCTGCGCGGACCCGGGGTGCTCGATCACCACGGTGGTGATCCGCACCTGACCGGGACGGTCGGACCCCAGCCCCGCCGGGGTCGCCGGCGGTCCCCCGCCCACACCCAGGTGAGACCCTTTGGCCTGGTCGGCCACGGCCTCCGAAGGCTCGTCGGCCAGCTCCTCGCTGGCGTGCATCAGGTACTCCCGGTAGGTCCGGATCGCCTCGCCCGGAGACCCCTCCCCCACCACCAGGCCCCGGTTGAGCACGAACGCCCGGTTGCAGATCACCCGCACGTGGTCCGGGGCGTGGGTCACCAGAATTATGGTCCGGCCCTGGTTCTTGAACAGCTCGATGCGGTCCAGGCACTTCCGCTGGAAGTTCTCGTCCCCCACCGCAAGCACCTCGTCCACCAGCAGCACGTCTGGCTCGAAGGTCACCGCCACCGCGAAGCCCAGACGGGACTGCATCCCCGAGGAGTAGAAGCGGATCTGGTTGTCGATGAACTGCTCCAGCTCGGCAAAGGCGACGATCTCGTCGAACTTACGCTCGACGTCGCGGTGGCTCATCCCCAGCAGGGACGCGTTCAGGAAGATGTTGTCCCGCCCGGACAGCTCCGGGTGCATCCCCGCGCCCAGCTCCAGCATGGCCGCCAGCTGGCCCCGTACCGTGATCCGGCCGGTGGTGGGCTGGAGGATCCCGGCGATGCACTTGAGCAGGGTGGACTTGCCTGAACCGTTGTGCCCGAGCAGGCCGACGGTCTCACCCTGGCCTATCTCGAGGTCGATATCCCGCAGCGCCCAGAGGTCCTCATACGGCATGTTGTTCAGGTGGATGACCCGCTCCTTGAGCGAGGTGTACTTCTCGTGGTAGAGCCGGAAGCGCTTGGAGACGCCCTCCACCCGTACTGCTGGCGTGCTCACCAGCTACAGCTCCTCGGCGAAGTTGCCCTCGAGCCGCCCGAATATGGCCAGGGCGACGAACAGCAGCATCACCGAGAACCCAATCACCGCCAGCACGTGCCAAAGGTACCACCAGTCACCCGTGTTGGGCAGCAGCTGCGCTTTTGTCAGCGCGCTCGAACCCGGCTTCAGCGAAGCCCGGGCGCTCGCCGGCACGCCCCCGAACACCTGGCCGTAGATGCCGCGCTGGAAGCACAGCACTATGTCGGTGAGCGGGTTAAGCAGCAGGATCCAGGTCGGGATGTGGTGGGCGGCCAGCTTGTTGGCGATCTCGGAGTACGCGTAGACGATCGGGGTGGCCCAGAACCACGCCACCCCCACCAGGATCTCGATCAGGTGCTGCATGTCCCGCAGGTACACGTTGAGCGCCGCCAGCAGCACTGCCAGGGCCGCGCACAGGACCAGCAGGGCGAAAAAGGCCGGCACCACCAGGGGGAGGTAGTGCAGCGACTTTAGGATCGGCCCGTAGCGCATCGCCGCCAGGGCGATCACCAGAACTATCGACTGGAGGAAGAAAAAGACCACCGCGGCACCGACCGAAGCCAGGGCCAGGATCTCCCGGGGAAAGGCAACCTTTTTCACGATGGCGGCGTTGTTCACCACCGCCCCGGTGGCGTTCATGTTGGAGTAGTTGAACAGGTTGTAGACCACCAGGCCGGACATCAAGAAGATGGCAAAGCTCTGGATGCCCGCTCCCAGCACGATCTGGAAAACAAACCAGTAGATAAAAAGGGTAAAGGCCGGGTTCAGCAGCGACCACAGGAATCCGAGCACGCTGGACTTGTATTTGACCTTCAGCTCCTTGCGCACCAGCTCCAGGAACAGGCTGCGGTAGCCCCACATCTCGGCCAGGCGAGCAAAGACCTTGACATCGGCCGAAACTACACGAACTGGTACATTGTCCTGTGTGATGACACTGGCAGGAACGGTGTCCGGCAGGGTGAGGGTCACTGTCGCATCGTAGGCGACGAAGGGCTCCGCGCGGGCGCACAGGGCGGGAGTGGGCACGGGTCTGTCCGAATAATTTGCTCAATTTTACCTAAAGACTCGTGCCCGCTCACGCTCGGCTCGCCACCTGCTCCACGAAACGCTGGTAGCGCTGGATCAGCACCGGCCAGGTGAAGTTGGCCTCCACGTAGCGCTGGCCCGCCTGGCCGAGCCTCCAGCGCAGGTCGGGGTCGGCCATGAGGAGGTCCATCGCCGCCTCAAAGCCGGCGTAGCCGTCGAACCACAGCCCGCCGCCCGAGGCCTCGCAGTTGTCCCGGGTAGCCTCGCAGCGCGCGTTGACCAGCACCGGGGTGCCCACCGCCCAGGCTTCGACCACCACCAGAGCGAAGGACTCCAGGGCGGAGGGCGAGACCAGTAGCTGGGCGTTCTCCAGAAGAGCCCACTTGGCCGGCTCCTCGACCGGGCCCAGCACCACGATGTCGGGGTGCTCGGGGGGCGTGTCGACCACGGGGCCGGCGTAGACCAGCGCCAGAGGTCCGGGGCGGCGGGACTTGTAGGCACTGAATGCCTTGGTGAGCGCCTCGATGCCTTTTTGGCCGACGAAGCGGCCGATGCAGGCGACGTAGGGGCGGTCCCCGATGGCCGCTGGGAGCTTCGGGGCGGCTGGCTGGCGCTCGACCCCCAGGCCGAGCAGGATCTGGGGAGTCTGCGCCCCCTTGAAACGCCGGTGCACCAGCCGCCGCTCGCCGGCGCTGAGGAACACCAGCCCGCCCGCCCTGGCGAACACCTCGGCGAACACCGGCAGCCCCAGCGGAGGCTCGTCATGCGCCGCGGGATGCAGGATGGCCCGCTTGCCCAGCCGGGGGACCCCCTTGACCGTGGGGTAGTACAGGTAGGGGCAAAAGGCGACCAAATCGGCGTCGGTGCTCGCCGCGGCCTCCACCACGTCGGGACAGACCGGCCCCTGGAGGTCGATCCAGCGCTCGGCGTCGGCCTTGGTGGCCGCCTCGGGGCGCTTGAGGAGCTCGACCGCCCATACCTCGGAGGCCTTGTCCCGCCCCGCGCTGGAGCGCCATCTGTGCACGGTGACGCCGTTCAGCGTGGTCTCGCCGGGGGGAAGCTCGTCCGCCCAGGTCATGTCGTCGATGGCGCAGGTGGTCATGACCTCGACCTCCCAGCCCCGTGCGGCGACCCGCTCGGCGATCTGGCGGGCGGCTGTCTCGGCGCCACCGACGACTTCGAGACCGTAGCGGGGCACGACAAAGGCGAGCTTCATCGGCGAACTCGGGGACGATGGGGCAAACTTTGGTAGATTCGGAACACCCGAGTACCAAAACTACCAGAGTTTCGGTCCGCTGATCCCGGTTAGGGGGGCCAGGGCGGCGATGAGCTTGGCCCGGGAGCGCTCCAGGGAGAGCTCCTCCAGGCGGACCGCGGCGCCAGCGGCCAGTTGTGCGTGCAGGTCGGGGTCGCTGAGCACGCGGTGCACCGCGGTGGCCATGGTGAGGGGCGCCTTGTCCACCAGAGCCAGGCCGCCCCCACTGAGGGTCTCGGGCACCGCGGCCGCTGCATAGGCCACTATCGGCACCTGATGGTGCATCGCTTCCACGAGGGGGACGCAGAAGCCCTCGTGCTCCGAGGCGCAGGTGAAGACGTCCGCGGCGGCGAAGTGGGCGCGCAGGACGTCGGCCGGGACGCCCTCATCCGCGATCTCCACCGCATCGGTGAGGCCCGCCTCGGCCACGAATCGGTGCATCGCGGTCCCGAATGCGGCCGGGTCCGCCCGGCCCACCAGGTGCAGCCGGGCCTTGGGGTCGTAGACCTCCCGGTACGCGGCCAGGGCCTTGACCAGGTCCTGCTGAGCCTTGTTGGGTGTCAGGCGGCCGACGAAGAGCCAGTCGGACCCACCGTTTGCCTTGGCCGCTTGGAGGCGTTCGAGGGTCGCCGGGTCCGGGTCGCCCTCAAAGCTGGCCGGGTTGAACAGGATCGGTGCAACCGCGGTCGAGGCGAACCCGGCCTGGACCAGCTCGGCGGTGTTGTACTCCGATACGCCGATACCGAGCGCGGCCCGTTCCCCCAGGCGCTTGAGCTGGACCCGTGCCCAGTTCAGGCCCACGACCACCCCGCGGTTCCAGCGCTGGTAGTGCTCCGGGGGGGTGAGGTTGTGGTAGTTGACCACCAAGGGTTCGGGGCGGTCGTAGGCAACTTCACCGGCATCCGACCCGGTGGCAAACTGGTAGATCAACACCGTGCCGCCGTCGTGGCGGGGCGTGGGCAACTCGGAGAGCAGGTGGGAGGCCCCTGCAGTCGCCGGGTGGAGGTTCTCCACGTAGATCTCCGACTCCAGGCCCAGGGCCCGGAGGGTGCGCTGCACCTCGACTACGTGCGCGCCGACGGCATCTCTTTCCAGGAAAGCTGGCGTGATCTGGTGGACCGCAGTGACCGGAGCACCCCTGGTCGGGCGCACCGCCCAGGCTGGGCGCACCGCCCCGGCAAACAAACCGGGTCCGGTTCGGGCGACTCCGGTTCGGGCGGGCAGAGGAGGCACCTCAGGCGACCTCCGCCAGAGCCAATGCCCTGCGGATCGATGCCTGGAAAACAGCCCGCCCGCGCGCCACGCTCAGCTCCGCCAGCCGCTGGGTCCGGCCGAGCTCCAAGTCACGGCGCAGCCCGGCATCACTCAGCACCCGGTGCAGCGCAACCGAAACGGTGAGCGGGTCCTTGGCCGGGATCAGGACCCCTGCCGATCCCAGGGTCTCAGGGACTGCGGCCGCCCCAAACGCCACGATGGGGAGTGCGTAGCCCATGGCCTCCAGCAGCGGCAGACAGAACCCCTCGTGGTCGGACAGGCACACGAACACGTCCGCCCCGTGGTAATAAGCCGCGAGGTCCGCCGGACCCACCGATCCAGCCAGGTCTACCGCGTCACCGAGCCCGAGCCGCTGGATCAGCGCCCGCAATGCACGGTAGTAATTCCACGAGGCTGCGGTCCCGACCAGATGGAGCCGCGCACGCGGGTCGTAGAGACGGCGGTAGACGGCAAGGGCGCGTACCAGGTCGTGTTGAGCCTTGTTCGGCACCAGCCTCCCGACGAACAGCAGGGCGGCCCCCCCGTTGGCCCGAGCCCGGGTCAATCTGAGCATGGTCGCCGCATCCGGGTTCACGACCTCGCCTTCGGGGTCCAGCTGGATCGGGGCGACCGAAGTTGAGCCGTAGCCTGCGGCGACGAGCTCGGCCTGGTTGTACGACGAGTCGGCCACCGCGTGCAGGGTTACCGGGGCAAGCTGTGCCAGCTGCCGGCGACCCTCCTCCAGCTCGGCGCACCTGGACGGCTCCCAACGGACCAGGCTGGAGACCGGGGTGATGTTGTGGAAGTTGACCAGCTTGGGCTCCGGGCGCTCCAGCACGTAGTCGGCCACCCGGCTCCCGATCGACGCGTGGTAGAGCAACAACTCCACCCCCCCGTGGGCGTGCCCGCGGGCATGCCCGGCGAAGGTGTTGAAGGGCAGCGCGAGGCCGGCCAGCTCAGGGTGAACCAGGTCGGCGTAGATCTGCGAGCGCAGGCCCATACCTCGCAGGGTGGCCTGCACCGAGAGGGTGTGAGTGCCGATCGCGTCACGCGGGGCCAGCGATGGAAGGAACTGGTGGATGGCGGCGACCCTCATGGGCATGCGGCCCTCAACGGCGCAGGGCCGAGATGGCGAATGACCGACAGTCGGTTTCGAAGCGGGTCACCTCGAAGCCAGCAGACCCGAGCAGGTGCGCCCAGGTTTGTGAGTGCAGGGGCCGCCCCCCCGCCAGGTCAATCGCGGGGGTGGCGGGTATCTCGTCCCACGCCTCGGGGGTGGTCGAGAAAAGGATCAGCCTGGCCTTTGACGCCAGCCTCTCGCGGGCCAGCGCGGCGAGCGTCCGCAGCTGGGCTGGCGGAAACCGTTCCACGCAACCCGACAGGACCAGCCCCCCGAGCCCGCCCAGACTCACCGCCCGCAGGTGGGAAACGGCGTCCTCGC
>JBOGGT010000120.1:0-5644 GCA_050744225.1 Acidimicrobiales bacterium
GCGCCGGCACCGGACCCGCCGGACCCGCCCGGCTCGGCGCTGCCCACGCCGTAGACCTGCGCCCGGTCGGTGGGAAAGAATCCCGCCGCCTCCATGGTCTGGCCTCGCACCAGGACCGGCGGCACCACCGGGACGAAACCCTCGGACACCAGCCGTCCCATCACCCAGCTCACCAGCGCCAGCTCCAGCATCACCGCCTCGCGCATGAGGTAGGCGAAACGCGACCCGCTGAGCCGGACCGCCCGCCCTGTATCCACCAGGCCCAGGGCCTCACCCAGCCCGGCGTGGTCCAAAGCGGGAGGCGGGCCGGGCACCCCCACGACGCGCAGCACCTCTCCGTCGTCCTCTCCCCCAGCCGGGACGGCAGGGTGCGCAGGGTTGGGGAGCCGGCTGGCCAGCTCCTCCAAACCAGCCTCCGCTCCGGCCAGCTCGGCCTCCAGCTGAGCCAGCTCGTCCCGCAGGCCCGCCGCCGCCGCGATCAGGGTCGGGCGATCAGCCGGCGCGGCTGAGCCGATCTGGCGGGAAGCCGCGTTCTGGCGGGCACGCAGCTCCTCGACCCGGCCCCGCAGCGCCCGCAACCCGGTGTCGGCCGCGACCACCGAATCCACCAGCCCGAGCGAAATCCCCTTCTTGGCGATGCCGGCCCGGTAGGAGCCGTCCCCCAGGCGCCGCAGGTCGATCACCGCGCCCTCACCGACCGTGAGAGGGCACGGCAGCTATGAATAACAGAGCTCAATTTTACCCAAGACCGGTGCCCACTCCCGCCAGCGAGGGCACCGCGACGCACGCTGCGCACCGCCCCAGCACAGCGAAGTGGCTCGGCCGGATCCGGAACCCGAACTCGGCGAGCAGCTCGGAGCCGAACTCGGCGAAGGTCGTGTCAGGGACCTCGACCACGGTCCCACAGATCTCGCAGACCAGGTGCTGGTGGGACTCGTCAGCCAGGTGGTACACCGCCCGCCCGTGCCCCAGGTGGGTGTGGTCGACCACCCCCAGATGCTCCAGTGCATCCAGGGTCCGGTACACGGTCGACAAGTGCACGTCGGGGTACGTGAGCTGCACCTCGTTGGCCAGGTCGTCCGCGGTGACGTGGCCCTTGGCCCCCACGAGGGCGCTGATGACCCCACGGCGCGCACTGGTCACCCGCCCCCCCTGGCTGCGCAACATCCCCAAGATCAGATCCACTCGCGACTCGCTCATCCCCTACCTCCCACGGATGCCTCGAAACGGTAACCGAGCCCGCGGATGGTGGTAATCAGCGCGGGGCTGGAAGGATCGGCTTCGATCCTCGCCCGGAGGCGCTTGACGTGCACATCCAAGGTCCTGGTATCACCCACGTAGTGAGGACCCCAGACCCGGTCGATCAGCGTGTCCCTGGTGAGGACGCGCCCCGCATTGTCCAACAATAGCTCCAACAGCTCAAACTCCTTCAACGGCAACTTGACCTCGCTTCCCCGGACCCTCACCTCGTGGCGCTCGGGGTCGAGGCACACCACGCCTACCTCCAGGGTATCTCCAGGCTCGGCGGGCTGTTCGGGAGAAGGCACCCGGCGGAGGACTGCTCGCATCCTGGCCACCAGCTCGCGCAGCTTGTACGGCTTGGTCACGTAGTCGTCGGCCCCCACCTCCAGTCCCACCACCGTGTCTATCTCTTCGGTCTTGGCCGTGACCATGATGATGGGGACGTTGGAGCGGGAGCGGATCTCCCGGCAGACATCGATGCCGGACATCTTCGGCAGCATGACGTCCAACAGGACCAGGTCGGGCTGTGTAGCGTCGAATCGTTCGATGGCAGAAGGTCCGTCGCGCGCCACCACCACCAAGAAACCCTCGCGCTTGAGCCCGATCACCAGGGCATCGACAAAGGACTCCTCGTCCTCAGCCACCAAGATGGTGGTCTCGGGCGGGGTCACGACCGGCCCGCCGGCAGCGGTGCTCTTGGTGCCCGTGCGTCTGGCGTCCGTGCGTCTGGTGCCCGCCGGTGATCGGCGGGGGGAGTCCCTGGCTGGGCCAAAGGGAGCCGGAGGGTGAACCGCGAACCTTCGCCCTCCCTCGACTCCACTCCGACCCGGCCCCCGTGATTGTGTGCCACGTGCCGCACGATAGCCAATCCCAGCCCAGTACCGCCTGTCTCCCTGCCCCGCCCATGGTCTACCCGGTAAAAACGCTCGAAAACCCGGTCCAGGTCCTGCGCGGGAATCCCGATCCCTTGATCGGCCACCGCCAGGTCCACCCACTCTCCACCGCTGGATGCGGACAGGGTGACCGAGGTCCCGCTCTCGCTGTACTTGATGGCGTTGTCCAACAGGTTGTGCAACGCCGCCAACAACTGGCGGCGGTCGGCGAGGACCAAAACGCCGTCGTGGGGAGTGCTCAGGACCAACCCGACCTCGGCAGCCTGGGCGATTGAGCGAACCCCGTCGGCAGCTTCGGTCATCACCTGCGCGATTGCAGACAGCTCCTTGGGGGACGACTCCTCGGCCTCGATCCGCGAGAGGTCTAATAGGTCGTTGATGACCCTGCCGAGACGGAAAGCCTCGGTCTGGATGCGGTCGGCCAGATAACGGGCCACCACGGGATCTTCCTCGTCGGCGAGCGTCTCGGCCAGCAGGCCGAGGGCTCCCACCGGGGTCTTGAGCTCGTGGCTCACGTTGGCCACGAAATCACGCCGGACCGCCTCCAAGCGGCGCAGCTCCGTGACATCGTCAATCACCGCAATGACCCCCAGCGGGCGCGCGGCATCCACCAGCGGCGCAGTACGCACTGTGAGGGTCCGCTTGGGGGGCCCGTAGAGTTCCACGGTGCGCTCGGCGGTACTCACATCTTCGGCGTTCGCGCCGGCGGATTTCGCCAGGGCGTCGTCAACCGCTCGGGCAGCGAGCACATCGGCCTGGTGATCCAACAAGCTCGTCGCCCGTGTGTTGCGGAAGCGGACCTGGTTGTCGCCACCGCAGACCACCACGCCCTGGGGCAGGGCATCCAGCGCCCTGCGCAGCCTTGCCAGATCATCCCCGGCTGCCGCGGCCACAGTGCGCAGATCATCCCCTGCTGTCGCGGCACTGCGCAGCTCCTCGCCGAGGCCGCAGAGCTGGGCAACCACCGCATCCAGTGACACTTGCTTGCGCCCGGCAGTCTCCAGCTGTGCCGGCGCCAGCTGGCCGGCGAGCTTGGCCAGCTTGCGCCGGACAGAGCGTCGGGACAACGCCAGCCCGACCGACATCGAGATCCCCGAAGCCGATACCGCCGCCAGCGCGGTCAGGGTGACGACCAGGGCGTGCCTGCTCATCGCTGCATCTCGCTGGGTCTGTGATTTCGTTGGGCCAGGCCGGAACCCAGGTGCACGCAGGTGAGTCTAACCGCTACTGGTGCAATGACGAGTTTTTGGCGGTGGCTGCGTAGCTCTGGGCCAAGCCCAGCACCTCGGATACGTACCAGTCGGCGTGGTTGTAGGCAAAGATCGCGCCAGGCAGCCCCGACGGCGAGCCGCCGCCGTTGGCACAGAGGTCTCGCGCCGCGGCGTAGACCGCATCGACGGGGTCATAGGGGCTGGGCGGGTTGGTCCCTCCCGGTGGCACCGGGTACTCGTATGCCGCGAAGGTGGCCGGCTCGAACTGCATGGGTCCCTCCGCACCGGCCAAGTTGGCCCCGGAGTGAACCCCGGGAAGGTCGGAGGTGCCGTTGGACGACTCGACGGTACCGATGCCCGCCAGCACGGTCCATGACAGGCCAGGACAGGTAGTCGCTGCGGATCGGTAGATCCCGAGCATTGCCGGGGGCAGGTTGGCGACGGTGCCTTTCGCGGATCCAGGGGTCGCGACGGCCGGCGGTGGCGTCATAGTAGCCGCGCCAGTGCTGCTCGTGCCTGTGGTGCCGGTGGTGCCGGTCGTGCCGGTGGTGCTGCTTGCGGATGCCTCCTCCCAGACTCCCATGCCTGTCGACACTACGACGATTGGCAGGAGTGCCAGGAAGGGGAGCAACACGACCAGCAGGGCCAGACGACGCATGAGCCAAGTCTAGGACATGGAAAATACTTGAAACAACATGAAGTATGCTCTATAGTCTCTACCAGAGTCGGGCAGGCCCAGATCAAGAGGAGGAGAGCCATGCTGTTTGAGTCATTCGGGGTGCAGGCCGCGATCGGGATGCGCCAAACCTGGAACGCGATCATGCTGGCCGCGGCCGGTGCGAGCACCGCTACGACCGGCGCGGGTTCGACCGGCGCCACCGGGACGAGCGGTGCCGGGCAGGTCAGCTTTTTCACCCCCAAGGCCACCGGGCTGCCGGGGATCAACGAACTCCACAGCCTGACCAACGGACTCGGGGCCTGGGCGATGATCCTCGCACTCGCCGGACTGGTGATCGGTGCGGCCGCCTGGGCACTCGGCTCGCACTCGCAGAACTACCACCAGTCAGTGGTAGGCAGGCGGGCGGTGCTGGTGTCAGGAGCGGCCGCCCTCCTGATAGGGGCCGCCCCGGGCATTATCGGCTTCTTCTTCAATGCCGGGAAGGGAGTCCAGCCATGAATCCCGCGCTCCCGCTCGCGGGGGTGAGCAGCGCAGTCGGCGGGATCGTGCTCAAGGGGGTGCTGGATGCGGTCACCCAAGCAGTGGTGGGCGCCGCCACCTGGCTGTTGAAAGGGATGGGAAACCTCTTGCTGAGCACAGGCCCGTCCCTCGGGACCAGCTGGTTCGGTCACAACTACCAGCTGATGGTGGACATGTCCGCCCTCCTCCTCCTCCCTCTGTTGATGGGGGCGGTGATCCAGGCGATCGCGCACCAGGACTTTCGCGGGCTGGTGCGCTCCACGCTGGTCTACCTTCCGCTGGCCGTCTTTTTGAGCGGTGCCGCGGTGGAGCTGGTCCAGGCAGGATCGTCGGTGGTGAACTCGATGTCGGCGAAGATAGCCACCCACTCGGGCGGTGACCTGGCGATGCTCATGAATGACCTCACGCTTGTGGGCTCAGACGGCCTCTTCCCCATCATGGTGGTCTTCTCGGTGGTGTTGATCCTGGCGTTCGGTGCGTTCCTACTGTGGGTGGAGTTGATGATCCGAGCGGCGGCCATTGACGCCGCCGTCCTGTTTATGCCGCTCATGCTGGCCGGGCTGGTCTGGCCCGCTACCGCCCGGCTGTCTCGCCGCCTGGGCGAGACCGTCGCCGCACTGGTCCTATCCAAGCTGGCGATAGTGGCGGTGCTGGCCCTGGCCTCCGACGCCATCGTGAATTCCGGCCCCAACGCGGGGATCGGCGTCCTGCTCCAGGGTGCTGCCCTGATGGTCCTCGCTGCCCTCAGCCCCTTTGCCGTACTCAGGCTCCTGCCGGTCATCGAGGCAGGCGCAGTGGGTCACCTGGAGGGAGCCGGGCGGCGGTTGGCTTCGAGCGTGGCCCGGCCGATGGCCCGCGCCCTGCCACTGCTGACCGGCTCAATGGGTGCCGCCTTGGGCGCTTCCGACGAGGCTCTGGCCGCATCCGTAGGCCCAGCACCGAGCCAGCGGGGCGGGCGCGTGGGATTGTTTCCAGTAAGGGAAGGAGCGGACAGGCCCCCGCTGGCCGCCGCATTGCGTGGTGGGGCCGGCGGTGGTGGGGCCGGCGGGGGCGGGGCGAACACGGGCGGGGCGGACATCCCGGGTGGGGGCGGCGGGGAC
>JBOGGT010000121.1:0-2281 GCA_050744225.1 Acidimicrobiales bacterium
GGTCCAACAACACCTGCATGCGGGCAGGACCCTCCACCGCACGGATCCGGCGCAGCACCACCGCGGTGTGGGGGTCCGCCGGGAACGCCAGCGCCTCGCGGGACTCAACGATGCCGGAGGTGGTCACAAATCGGCTGTGCCAGATCAGTGAGCCCTCCTCGTAATAGCCGCCCCACACGTTGTGAGGGTCGTCCGGGCAGATCGCGTACAGGCCCCCGCCGCCGATCAACGAGGAGAACACCGCGTCGGAGTCCCACCTGGGAGCACACATCCAAGCAAAATCACCCTGCGAGCCCACCAGCACACCTCGCTCGCCGTCCGCCAGGAGGGCGTACTCCCGCAGCACCCGGGACGGGAACTCATCCCCGCTGCCCTGACCGCCCCTCGCCGGAGCGGAAGCCGCAGTCACCGGGCCGCCACGGCTGCGGGACGCTTGGCCGCCAGGTGAGCGCCCAGACGAGACGACAGGGCCATGATGGTGAGCGCGGGGTTGGCCGAGCCCTGGGTTGGGCATACGCTGCCGTCCGCCAGGTACAGGTTGGGCACCGCCCAGGTGCGCTGGTTGGCGTCCACCACGCTGTTGTCTGGCGCAGTTCCCATGCGAGCGCCGCCGATCAGGTGAGCGTAGCGGTGGATGGTCAAGATGTCCTGGGCTCCTGCCGCTTCGAGGATCCCGGTGATGACTTTGGTCGAGTACGCGACGTTGGCCCTGTCGTTGTCGCACAGGCTGTAGTCGAAGCGAGCCACCGGCAGGCCGTAGGGATCGGTCTCTGTCGCCAGTGTCACCCGGTTCTCTGGTTGGGCCAGCAGCTCGTTGAGCACCCCGATGCAGGTCCAGTGGTTGTAGTCGCGCATGTACTCACGCAGCGCCCTGCCCCAGTGCCCGTCGGCCAGGACATGCTCGGACCAGCCGATGGGGAGCGGAGCGACGGTCTGGATGGAAAAGCCGCGGGCGAACCCCCGGGAAGAGTCGGTCTCGTAGAAGTCCTCCGAGGAGATCTCCGGTGGTGGCCCTTTGTACATGCGCAGCTCGCCGGGGAACCGCCCCGCCGTCTGGGAGGCACCCTGCACCATGACGTAGCGCCCCACCTGGTCCTCGTTGTTGCACAAACCGGCAGGAAACCGCCCTGACCCCGAGTTGAGCAGCAGCCGGGGCGTCTCGATGGAATAACCCGCCACAGCCACCACCTTGGCCCGCTGGTGGCACTCGGTCGAGGTGCCCTCGCGGATGTAGGTCACCCCGGTGGCCCTTCCCCCAGAGTCGAGCTCGACCCGGGCGACCATGCAGGCCGAGCGGATCTCGACCCGGTGCGCCAAGGCGTCGGGGAGGTGTGTGACGTACGGGCTGGCCTTGGCGTTGACCTTGCAGCCCTGCAGGCAGTACCCCCGGTAGATACAGTGCGGACGGTTGCCGAAGGTCCCGTTGACTATCCCCACCGGCCCCACCTTCATCTTGATCCCGCACTCGATGGCACCGCGCCAGAGCACCGATGCCGCCTCCGAGATGGGATGCGGCGAGAACGGGTAGGTGTGCGGGTAACCCCAAGGCCAATCCTGGCCGGCGACCGGCAACTCGGACTCGACCGTCTCGTAGTGTCCGCGGATATCCTCGTAGTTAATCGGCCAGTCAGCACCCACCCCGTCGAGCGTGGCGGTCTGCATATCCGAAGGGTGAAAGCGCGGGCAGTACCCGGCGTAGTGGACCATCGAGCCCCCAACCCCCCGCCCGGAGTTGTTCTTCCCCAACTCAATGGGGTCGGACCCCCCGATAATCCGCTTCTGGGTCCAGTAGAGCTGGTGCGAGCCGGCCTCGTCGGACACCCAGTCCTCGTCGGGATGCCAGAACGGTCCGGCCTCGATGATGACCACGCTCCAGCCGGCGCGGGCTAGGCGCTGGGCGAGCACCGAGCCACCGGCACCCGCCCCGACGATGACCATGTCCACCTCGTCGGAGTCGTTGTAGCGCACCATCGTGTCCTCGCCGGGCAGGTCTCGACGGTGCACGTCGAGCAGCCACCGGGAGTCGTTGTCCTTGGGACCCACCGCGCCCTTGAGCAGGTTGCGCTTCATCGACGGGCTCCCGGTCCAGCCAGACGCCGGGTCGCTCCTGTGAGGAGGTTGCCCTTCATCCGCCCAGCTCCGAAGCGACCCTGACCGGGTCCTCCGAGGTGGCGCCGGGCCGCTCGAAGGGCTCCATGGTGCTCATCGGACCCAGGCGCATGTAGCCGCGGGGGTAGGCCGGACCCCCGAAGCCGATCTCGTTCCAAGCCCAGGGATGCGA
>JBOGGT010000122.1:0-16008 GCA_050744225.1 Acidimicrobiales bacterium
ACCGGGGTGGACGGCCCCTACGAGGAGCCCGAGCGGGCGGATCTGGTGCTGGGCGCGCCCGGGGTGAGCGTCGAGGCGGCGGTCAAGCTGGCCCTGGGCCTGTTGGCTCAACGGGGGGTGATCGGAGCTGATCGGGCGTGAGGAGCACAGGCCATCTCACCACGCGCGGATGGTGCAGGTTCCGGTGCGTGAAGTGAGCCCGACTGGTCCAAACAGGGAGTCAAGTGTGGTCCAAACCGGGAGTCCGGGCCTTGGCTCGCTTTCCTTGAGTCGTGGCTCATGCCTATGTACCTCGGCTTGCCGACGAGGTCCTCCCAAGTCCGAGGATCCGATGACCTGGGTCGTGGCAGCAGTGAGAGGGCGGCGGTGGCGTGGGTGACCAGGATCGGACCAAGCCGTCGCTGCTTGAGCAATGGCCAGCCAGCGAGCTCGTCGAGGCGGGTCTGTTCCCCCCCGAGGCTGCCTTGCGCGTGGCAGGCGCTGTGCCGCGGAGCCCAATCACAGCACCGTGGTGTGCGACATCGCAACACTCGTTCAGCTCGCGCGGGCGATACGGACCGTTCCCGCCGCACTCCAGTGGTGGGAGGCGAACAAGGACGACGCGATGCGGTGGCTGTCCGCCGGCCAAGTTGGTGAGGTGGACGCTCGACTGGCCGAGATGCTCGCTCCCCCGGCACCTGACGTCATCGATTTCAACTGGCCGCCGGACAAGGTCTCGTGGGCGGTGGATGTGCCCGAAGGGCTATCTGTAGGTGACCGGTTCCTGGTCGGCGACGGCATGGGCGGGCGTGCTTGGGCCAAAGTGATCGAAGCCGGCGGGAAGGTTGGTGTGGCGCTCGACGGGGGGGTCACCGATCCCTACGGGGACCTCTTCCGGGCCGCTTATGACGAAGCTGTGAGGGTGGCTCCAGCGCCCCGGGAGCGGCTGGCAGCGCCGAGATGGAGGCATCCGTAGGCCGCGTTGAGCTGGCCGCCGGCAGACTATCGACTCGGCATCTCCGGGGTGGTAGAACCCAGAGGGACTAACTAATGGAGAGCAAGGGACGATGCCACCCCGGGTGTACCAGCTGAAGGGGACGATCAAAGGGACCAAGCCGCCGATCTGGCGGCGGCTGCTCGTGTCGGACACGACCACTCTGTGGAACCTCCACGAGATCCTCCAGGTGGCGTTCGACTGGCACGACTGCCACCTTCACGAGTTCGAGATCGATGGGCTCAGGTATGGCACTGACGACGGGGAGGGCTGGGGTCCTCCCCCACGAGATGAGTACCGGACCAAGCTCAGCTCGGTCACCAGGCAGGGGAGCACCTTCGAGTACCTATACGACTTCGGAGACAACTGGGAGCACAAGCTGGTTGTGGAGAAGGTGCTCCAAGCAGAGCCGGGGGTCACGTACCCGACGTGCACCGGCGGCCGTAGGGCGGGCCCGCCGGAGGATTGTGGGGGAGTGTGGGGCTACGAGGAGCTTCTGGCGGCCATCGCCGCCCCAGACCATCCCGAGCACGACGAGTTGTTGGAGTGGGTCGGCGGTGAGTTCGACCCAGCTGATTTCTCCCCGGCCCAGGTCAATGCCCGGCTCTCGCCCAGCCGAACCCGGCAGTAGCCGGTCGCAGGCCGGCGACCTATTTGGGCAGAGCCCTGGTCGCCTCCATCACCAAATCGGAGGCGTTGATCGAGGCCTCGGTGCTTACCCAGGCGTGGTCCTGCCCGTAACCGAAGCGAAGGGGGTTCGCCGGATCGAGGTGGGCCCGCACAAGGCTCGCTACGAATCCCGAACCCTTCCTCGGGAAGGCGATCGGTCCTCCCCAATCGAAGGCCTGGGCGGGGGGCGGAGGTTGTGCGGGGATCGATGCGCCCTGGCGGGCGAGGGCGACGACGAGATCGGCTCGCTCGACGCCGAGGCCGGCCAGCACATCGCCCGACGCCCCATAGGGGTCCCATGCCAGCGCCAGGCCAAGGTGCTCGCTGGAAGGATCGCCGCTTCCCAGCGCTGCCGCAAGGCCCTGGGCCCGGGCCTCCATGGAGTAGAGAGCAGGGGCATGGGTGACCCCACGGGTGGGCTCGGTTGGGTCGTCGCCGCCCACCCGGGCGCTGACATCCTCGGCAGTAACACCGAGCGAGGCGAGGGCGGCCCCAGCCCTTGTCGTCTCATCCATGGCCAGGGCGAGCAGGACCAGCTCGTCGCCGCACGCCTCGCGCCGGCGGCGACTTGCCTCTTCCATCGCCACACCCAGGACGGCACCGCCGGGCCTGGGGGCCCGCCCCCAGGGCGAGCGGTGGGGCTTGCTGGGCGCCCCGGCCGGCGGAGCCAGCGGCGCCGCACCAAGGACGTCCCGCACCACGTCGGCCAGGCATAATGACGGGTGGCCCATCACCCAACCGATCCTCCTACCTTCGACTGTCACCGTGTTGGCGCCGAAGGGCGTCTCGCCAGGGACCAACATCGGCCGCATCCGGGCGAACACCTCGTTCATCCGCTCCGCCGGGAAGTACACCGGGGCGTCCCAGGCGGCGTCGCCCTGTGTCGGCAGAGGCGACTTCGGGACGCTCACGCCAAGGGCGGCCAGCGCCTCCAGCACCTGCTCCCGAGGGATGCCTTGCCTCCAGAGCTGGCTCGAAAGAACCCCCGTCGGCTCCCACAGGGCGGCCAGCACGACCTGCTCGCCCGCCGCCACCGTCCCGAGCCCGGCGGCCAGCCCTTCGGCCCACGCCATGAGGGCGAAGACGGCTGGAGGCCAGCTGCGCCCCACCGGCGGCGGCTCCGGAGGCCAGCTGCACCGGGGGCCTGGGCCAGGGTTCAATTCTTGCGCATGGAGTCCGAGCCGCTCCAACGCCGTGCGCACAGGCGAGCGGTTGTCATCGAGGATCGGGGCCAGGAGGAGCCGTTCGTCAACGACCTGATTGCCCAGCTCGTCTGCCAGGAGGCCAGCTCGGGCGGCGACCTCGGCCAAGAGGAGCGTCACGGGCGCTCGTGCCTCAGCTTCTCCATCCTCCAACAACCCGCTCCAGCAGGCGAGCTGGTCGTCAAAGAGCCCCAGGTCATCGGCTGTGGCGCCATGGACCTTGAGCATACGGTCCACGGTCGCATCGTCGACTACGTACGTCCAGGTCGTAGCGCGTCTCCGCCTGGTCCCACACACGGCGGGCGATCCTGGCCGAGCACGCCATCTTTCCCGACGCAGCTATGACCGGTCCTGGGCGAAGCGCGCAGAGCGTCGCTGGAGGTAGGCGTGGAACTTTGGGGCAGTGTACTCGTAACGGCCCGTCTGGATCCGGAAGAGGACACCCTGATCAGTGAGCCGGCCCATCAAGACGTTGACATTGCCCTCCCTCTTTCCTGACCTGGCGTGGATGTCGGCCGTCTTCAAAGGTGGGTACGGGCAGTCGGCGGTGGCCATCAGCAAATCTTGCTCCGCGGGAGTCAGCGACTCGACACGCGGCTCATAGAAGTCCATGTCGAGCCTCCGGTGGATGTCGGGCTCGATCTCGGCCAACAGCCTCGTCGAAAGGTTCCCGACCCCTGCGAGGTGGGCGGCCTCCCACAGCTCAGCCCCCCAGAGCTGCACGAAATACGGGTAGCCCTCCACCTCTTCGACGACTCGTTCAATGAGGTCGGGGTCAGCGGAGACTCCGGTGCCCTCGAGGGGCCTTACGAAAGCCTCGACGGCCGCAGTCCCCTCCAGATTTGAAACCTCCTCGCCGCGGAACATGCGCTCGCGGTACGTGCGCGCCCGGAGCAGGTTGGTGCGAAGGGTAGGCAGGCCGCACAGGACGAGGCCCACCGGCAGGCTCGCCTCCTGGAGGGTATTGGCAGCGGCGACCAGAAGCGAGAGCGGGTGTTCACCGTCCCGTTCCTTGGCGTCGCGGATCACCTGAGCCTCATCGAGCATCAGCAGCAGGCCTGCGAGTCCATGGTGGTCGGCCATGACAACTGTCTCGTAGAGGACCTTGGCGATCGACTGCTCCGCTGGCCTGCCGGTGCTTGTCATCGAGAGCTCGATGTCTTTCCAGGTCACTGTCACCACGCCCCTGGCCGATGCAACGGCCCCACGCACCGTCTCTCGCAACCGGCGTAGCCGGGAGATCTTGAGGGCAACCTTCGCGCACAGCTCGATGACCAGCCCAGACAGGGTGGCTTCGGCATTGTGCCGTGGTTCCACTTGCACACGAATCGTTGCCCAGCCACCCGCTTGATCTCCTTGTGCGTCTATTGTGGCCGTGAGTGCTGATCGGGCCCTCAAGGCTTCAGGTAGTAGGTGAGCAGCAGCAGGCTCACGGCGAGTTCTAGGTAGGTGAGGGCGCGTAGCTCTGGGTCCACCGCCAAATAACATGACTGTCGTCAGGTCCTTGGATGAGGCAAGATGTCGTAGTTCCATTCGCCGTGCCACTTGTGTGGCGCAATAGGCACCTGCCCAAGCTCGGCGTCGCTGACCTTGATTCCGGTGGGGTACTCGCCTTGGTCCCACTCAGCGGCGATGCGCAGCCCGCTCTGGGTGGTCGTGGCTGCGATCAGCTCGACCACGGTGCGATACGAGGTCAGGGGCCGGCCTCGCCAGTTCTTGGTGATGAAGGAGAACATGCGGTGCTCGATACGGTTCCACTTCGAGGTGCCCGGGGGGTAGTGGCACACCGTGATCGTGAGACCGGCCTCGGCGGCCAGCTTGGCCAGCTCGATCTTCCACAGCCGAGTGCGATAGCTGTTGGAGCCCCCAGCATCCGCGGTGACCAACAAGGTGGTGGCCCCGGGGTAGCGCTGGCGGCCCATGCTCTGCCACCACCGCCGGATCGCCCCCACGGCGAACACTGCGGTGTCGCCGTCGTCGCCGACGCTCACCCATCCCTCATTCGCCCCGATGTCATAGATCCCGTAAGGGACCGCCTTGCCCATGGCCGGGTCGGGGAAGTCATGCACGTCCACACGCACTGGCTGGCCGGCAGGCTGGTACTCCCTGCCACCGTTGGACTTGTCGCCTACCAGCTCCTTTTTCTTCGAGTCGACCGAGATGACCGGCTCGCCCATCTGGAGGCGAGCGGTCACCAGGTCATTCAGCCAGGCGAACTGGCCATCACGGTCTGGGTGCGCGGTCCCCTCCTTGGTCTTTGCCGGAGCCTGGAGGCTGTAGCCCAACCACTTGAGCAACCTGCCCACCGAGTCGGCCGAGATCGAAACCCCTGGGCAACCAGCTCCCTGGCCAGGGTCTCGGTCGACTTGGCCGTCCATATCAGTGCCGACATCGGATCGCCCCGGGTCTGGGGCGACAACACCAACGCGTCCAGTGCCTCCACCAATCCGGACTGCTCATCCTCCAACAGGCGTCGCCCCGCGCCCGGGGCCCGAACGCGCCCTGGTTGGGCTGGGCCCGCCTCGATCTCGCGGCGTCCATCGATAACGGTGTTGCGGCTCATACCCGACGCCTCGGTGACCCAGGTTGTCCCTCCCCGCCCAAAGGCCTCAGCCAATGCTCCTGCCACCAGCCGACGCTGACGCTCGTCCAGCACCAGGTCCAACTTGGCGAAGAACTGACGCAACCCGGTAGGCGCCAGCTCCATACCGACACTCTACATCGCGCGTCTAACGTGGCGGTGGACCCTTAGTACTCGGCGTCATAAGTAAAAGTGCACCGCCAGAAGGTGGTGAACGGGGTGGTCATCGGCACTTCGAACCTGTGGCGCATCCGCATCCCTGACCACCTACGAGCTGAGTGCGAAGCCGCCGAGGACGCCGCACGCTCCCGCCACAGTGGTGGCGGGGGCCGGGGGAAGGCCAAAGGCCCCCGCCACACCCCATCGCCTTACGTTGGGGTCAACGAGGGCCCAGGGACAGCCGCCGCTGCCCTGCGAGCCCGCAACGAGGCAATCCGCTCGACTCCTTGTGCCAGTTGTGGTGGGGACCGCTGGGTACAAGCTGCGCCCCCACTGAGCGGGGTCATTACCTGCCCGGCCTGTTCGGGGCTAGGCACCGCCCGAGACGGGCCCTAGGCGCCGCCTGGCCACCACGTAAGGCCCGTCCCGGCCCGGTCAGCCACACAGCTTGTCCCCGATACCACCAAGGCCCTGGACTGGCGCGCCCCTCAGTAGGGGACGCGCCACTTTCGTGCCCCGCCCCCTGCCCTGGGGACCATCCGGACAGCCAAGCATGGCCGCTCTCTAGATGGCCACCCTTGGCCGTTGACTCTGACCTACTATCGTAATCATTGATAACAGGAACTGCCTAGGGCTTATCCACTACCACCGGGGGGCTGGGACCCCAAACCCCAAAGCGCCCCTAGGGGGGGTCATGGCGGAGACAGGTCCGTGGACCCCGCTGGCGATCGGCGCTGTGGTGTCCCACGCGCTCGCCACAGATCGCGTTCCGGGTCCGGCCCGAGGTGCGTGACCAAGCCGCCGAGCCTCTTTCCCAGCTTGAGCGCGAAGGCCCTCGCCCCTAGGTGAGTGACCAGGAAGGCCCGTGTTTCGCACGCCGAGCCGATGCCCCAAATGAGCTCTGCTCAGGATGCCCCAGGAGCCCCTGGAACCGAGTCGGTGCTCTCAGAAGGCCAGGTTTTCATGCTGTTTTTGGCGGGCAGTCCCCGCCTCCGACCTTTCTGCTCAGCCACCTAGGCGCCCCTTATGTAAAGCGGGCCTCGCCGCCGGCGGAGCGGAGCGACCCTTGAGGGGACCACCCGGGTCGCCTCACAGGCTAGGGGCCAAGAGCCCGTCGGGCGGTGGAGACCTTCATGACCAGGCGGTGAGGGCTCCCGGCAACTGGGACGAAGTCGTGATGGCGGTAGAACGAGGCCGCGGTCTCATCGATGGCGTCGACCACGATCAGGCGCCCGGCCGCCTTCTCCGCGGCGGTCACGATCACCTCGAGGGCGTCCCTGAGAAGCTGAGCCCCGAGCCCTTGGCCCCGCAGGGACCGATCCAGGCCGAGACGGGCCAGCAGGTAGGCCGGGACCACGCTCATCCCACCGCTCATCCCCCGGCTGAGGCCCTCCCGGCGAACATGGGTGGGGGCTATGGCGTAGTAGGCCACGACTCGGGCCTCACCCGGGGCGGTCCATACATAGGTCCGGGCGCTGCCCGACTGCGCAGCCCGACGACCCTGGGACCGGAGCCATTCGTCGAGGGCGGCGATGCCGCAGTCGAAGGCTGTGAGGTCGTGAGCTTCTGAAAGGACCTGGGAAGACCAGGGGATCACCCGCGCCGGAAAGGCCGGGGGCTACTCGCCAGGCGGGCCAGCTCGGGCGCCGCCTCGGCCACCTCTAGGGAGGACAGGAGGGCGTCGAACTGCTCGGGCGCCATGAGCGTCACTTCGCTGCCGGCCAACAAGCGGTCGGCCTCGGACAGCGCGGCCCCCAGCACGAACGACGACACTGACTGGTGGGCCAGCTCGGCCGCCGCGCTGATACGTTGCTCGCTCTCGGGGTCGGCCCGCATCTCGATGCGTCTGGTCTTGGTCGTCACGACACTCACTCTAACCCTCTCAGCGTACGGTGGATGTACGGCACTGGCACGAATGATGACCTCTTTTTGGTGTGGGCGCTACAGGGCTCGAACCGTGAGTGCCTGCCCGGGCCCGTCCCTCCCGGGCGTACAGAGCCGGGGCATAGATGACCCCAGGGGTGGCTCGGCCAGGTCGTCGCCGCCAACAAGCGCGCTGACGTCCTCGGTCTCTAACACCGAGCGACAAGAAGCGCTTGCACACAACACACGTCAGCGCCCTGCCGGGGCTCAGGTTCGGGGGGTCTCTTGGAGCCGAATTAGTGGCCAGGCTCGCGATCGGTAGTGTATGCTAGTTTATGCTAGTGCTTGTGAGTGCCTTTGAGGACCTGGCTAGAGATCTGGAGGAGGACCCGGCAAAGCGTGAGGCACTCCGCGCCCTGCTGCTCAGTGAGGAGCTGCTGGCTCTGCCGGCCACCGTCGCCGCGCTGGTGGCAGAGGTCCGGGAGCTGGTGGCAGAGGTCAAGGAGTTGGCCAGGGCAATGCGGGAGGCGAACTCGCGGCTGGACCGGCTGGAGTCTGACGTCGCGACCCTGAAGAGCGACGTCTCGACCCTGAAGAGCGACGTCAAAGTGCTGAGGATCGACGTGGACGTCCTCAAGGACGACGCGGCCTACCTGAAGGGCTCCGACCTGGAACGACGTTGGCAGCGCAACCTGCCGTCGTACCTGGGGACCCACTTCCGCCGCCTAGCGGTCTTCGATCCGGCTCAGCTTTGGCGCCTGCTTGAAGGGGCGATCGATGCGGGGCGCATCCAGCCAGAGGAGGCCCGTGAGGTAGGCCTGGCAGATGTTGTCGCCCAGGGCCGGCGGGCAGACGGCATCCAGGTTTACCTGGTGGTAGAGGTCTCAGCAGTGGTGGATCGCGATGACATCGACCGAGCGCTGCGCCGATCGGTCTTGTTGGCTCGCGCCACCGGCGCAGTTGCCCAGGCGGTGGGCGCCGGGAACAGAGCCACCCAGGGAGCCGTGGCGATCGCTGGCCGCGAGGATGTCCTGCTGGTGCTCCAACAGGTGGAGGCCGCATAGGAAGACTGGAGGTCGGTAGGTCGGCCTAGCCGTCAACCAGGTAGCGCGACCCTTACCGAACCCGCCGCGCCCTCGACATAGACGGGTGCTCCGATCCCCTCTGCTCAACACGTAGTAATTCTGCGGGATGTGCTTGTCGTAGAGGTTGCCGAAGCCGAAGGCCACCTTCGTCGGGCTCCACGAGTCGATCACGATGCCCACGCAGTCGAACTGGCCCCTCGGCGTCCTCTCCGGCGATGAACCCGGTGTTGTTGTTGGGGTCCTTGAAGAACAGCCGGTTGGCGTAGACGTAACCGTCCCCGGCGGCCGGCGCGGGCCGGTTGCCAAATCCCAACCCGGTGACGGTCACCACCAGCGAAGCGATGCTCCTCCGGGGGCGTGGAGGGGTCGGGCGCCGGCTGGGTGTCGAAGCCGGTCCCGGTCACCGAGATCACTGGTGCGGCCACCGTGCCGGTCACCGTCGCCGCGGTGATGGTCGCAGAGCTCTTGGGCACGGTGGTGGTGGCTCCCGTGCCCCCCATCCCGAAGCGGGTGATCGAGGCTATAGGCCAGAATATCGGAGCACACCTGCCATCGATAGTGTATGCTAGTGCCTGTGAGTGCTTTTGAGGACATGGCGCGGGAGCTGGAGCAGGACCCGGCAAAGCGTGAGGCCCTTCGTGCCCTGCTGTTCAGCGAGGAGTTGCTGGCCCTGCCGGCCACCGTCGCCGCGCTGGCGGCACAGGTCAAGGAGCTGGCGGCACAGGTCAAGGAGCTGGCCAGGGCAATGAGCGAGGCGAACTCGCGCCTGGACCGGCTGGAGTCTGACGTCTCGACCCTGAAGAGCGACGTCAAAGTGCTGAGGATCGACGTGGACGTCCTCAAGGACGACGTGGCGTACCTGAAGGGCTCCGACCTGGAGCGACGTTGGCAACGCAACCTGCCGTCGTACCTGGGGCCTCATTTTCGCCGCCTGGTGGTCTTCGAGCCAGCTCAGCTTTGGGGCCTGCTCGAAGATGCGATCGACGCAGGGCGCATAGTGCCCGACGAAGCTCATGAGATAGGCCTTGCCGACGTGGTCGCCCGTGGTCGGAGGGCAGACGGTACCCAGGTGTACCTGGTGGTAGAGGTGTCAGCGGTCGTGGATCGCCATGACATCGACCGAGCGCTGCGCCGATCAGCCTTGTTGGCTCGTGCCACCGGAGCAGCTGCCCAGGCGGTGGGAGCCGGGAACCGAGCCACCGAGGGTGTCGTGGCACTCGCGGGCGGTGAGGATGTCCTGCTCGTGCTCACAGATCCGGCGGTTGCGTCAGCGTGACCCCTCACAGCCCGGAGATCCACACGGCAGGTGTGCGGACGTTCACGGACCGAAGGCTTCGGCGCTAGCTGGGGCTAGCCAGGGAGTGAGACCCTTACCGAGCCCGCCGCGCCCTGGACGTAAACGGTGCACAGATCCCCTTTGCTCAGCACGTAGTAATTCTGCGGGATTTGCTTGTCGTAGAGGTTGCCGAAGCCGAAGGCCACCTTCGTTGGGCTCCAAGAGTCGATCACGATGCCCACGCAGTCGAACTGGCCGCCGGCGTCCTCCCCGGCGATAAACCCGGTGTTGTTGTCTGGGTCCTTGAAGAACAGCCGGTTGGCGTACAGGAACCCGTCCCCGACTGCCGGCGCGGAGGGGCAGCCGGACTGTCCCTCGGGAGTCGTGGCCGGGTAGGGTGCTGGCCTGGTGCCAAATCCGGACCCGGTGACGGTCACCACCGGTGCGGCGATGCTCCCGGTGAGGGCGACAGCGCTGACCTTGGCGTCGGTCTTGGGCAGGCTGTTGGTGCCGCCCATGCCCGAGCTGCTCATGCCGCCCATCCCGCTTGTGGTGGTCGTGGTGGTTGTCGGCGCAATGGTGGTGGTGGCCCCGGCGACGCTGGGGGTAGTGGTGGTGGGTGCGGTCGAGCCGCAGGCGGCGAGGCTGAGCCCGGCGAGCGCACCCAGCGCGGAGCCGATCAACGCAGATGGCCAGTAGATCCTCATTGGCCTCACGCTGGGCTCAGCCGGTGAGGTTGGCGGTGCCCTTGAAGGTCGCCCCCTTGACGTACACCTGGAAGCTGTCCCCGTCGCTCAGCACGTAGTAGTTCTGCGGGATGTTCTTGTCGTACAGGTTCCCAAAGCTGAACACCACGTGCGTGGGGCTCCAGCTGGTGATGACCTCGCCCACGCAGTCGAACTGGCCGTTGCTGCCGGGGGTGTACTGGCCGCCGTTCCAGTTCTTGTAGCTGCCCGCCTTAGCCTTGGTATCGGAAAAGTAAAGGTCGACGCCGCTGAAGAGGTGCCCGTCTCCCGCCTTGGGCGCCGAAGGACAACCCTGCTGTCCCTCGGGAGGGGTGGCGGGGTCGGGCGCCGGCTGGGCGCCGAACCCGGTCCCGGTCACCGCGATGACCGGCGCGGCCACCGTGCCGGTGACCGTGGCCGAGGTTATGTGGGCAGAGGTCTTGGGCAGGGTCGTGGTGGCGCCCATGCCGCCCATGCCCCCGCCCGACCCCGTGGTGCTGGTGGTGGGACCGGCGGTGCTGGCGGTGGTCGTCGGGCCGGCGGTGGTCGTCGGGCCGGCGGTGGTGCTCGGAGTTGACCCGCAGGCGGCCAGGGTTAGCCCGGTGAGCAAGCCCAGGCAGAGGAGCGAAGGGCTGCGCTTGGGGAGGCTCACGAGGAGGCCCCGGTGGAGGAGCCCGCTGCCGACGAGGCACCGGAGCGGGCGGGAGGCGGCACCGGGGCATCCACCTGGAACAGAGCTCCGGCGCCCTCTCCCAGCCCGGCGCGTGCGGGCTGGCCGGTGGCGATCACGTACTGGCTCGGCCGAGCCCCGGCGGGCACGGTGATCGAGGTGGTGAAGTGCCCAGTTAAGGTGGGCATCACGCTCGCCAGCACCGGTCCGTGACCCCCGCCCCCGGCCGCCGGGTCCCAGCGGACCACCACTGGTACCTTGGCGGTGAAGCCGGCCCCGGTCAGGGTCACCGGCGCCCCGGCCAGCGCCGAGGTCCTGCTCACCGCCAGTGTGGACAGCGCGGTGCAGGCATAGGCGGTGCCGATCGTGAGGGCGATCGCCACCACCCCAGACGCCGCTCCGACGACCAAGCCCGACCTACGGCCACTCCTCATCCTGTCCCCCTTGTTGCGATGCCATCCTCTCTCCGGAGCGCGACTACATGCTACCGCAGTACACGCCGCGGCCACAATAGGCCGCCCTCGTCCGGCCATTGACTGCCAAACGCACCTACTGTAGGATCCGCGTTACCTCCGCCGTCCGGTGTGGGGGTTCAAGGGGGAGGGGCTTCATGGACGACACGATGGGTGAATGCAGGAGTGTCGTCCACCGCGTCGGGCTCCGAGCCTGGCGTTCCTCTCGCCTGCTGGTCGGGCCTGCCGCCGCCGGGTTACTCCTGTCCCCGGTGGTGGCGGGCTCGCTTACAGCTACGGCCCCTGCCGCAGGCGCCAGCCCCGTGGCGGCGGCACCGACCACGAGCCTCAACCCGGTGGTCGAGGCATCTCGACAGGTGATCACCTCGACCAACCCCACCAGGCTGTTCACCACCCCCAGCTGGCGGTGGACCCCGCCAACCCGAACAACGTGGTGGTGGCGGTGGGCGACTTCCGCAACGGCGGGTGCGGGCTGTACTCCTCCAACGACGGGGGCCTGGCCTTCGTGCAGGAGGCGGCGACCCTACTACCGCCGGGGATGCAGTACTGCTCGGACCTCTACAACAACAGCGCCTACATCTCGCCCCAGTTCGCCCCGAACGGGGCCCTTTACGTGGCCCTTAACGGTACCTCGCTGGCTGCGGGCTTCCCCGAGGGGGCGGAGACACCGCTGGTGGCGCGAACCACCGACCTCGGCCTGACCCACCAGACCTCAGTGGTCGCTACCCCCAAGCCGGTGAAGGTGGGCACCCAGACAGTCATGCAGGACTATCATTCCGCGAACCTGGTGGTGGACCCCACCGACGCCAACCGCGTCTACGTGGGCTGGGAGCTGCGCACGACCACCCCGCCCGGGGCTGGGCGCAGCTTCCACTCCCCGCCGGTGCAGACCGAGGTGGCCATCTCGAGCGACGGGGGAGCGACCTTCGGCGCCCCGGTGGACCTCACCAAGGTGGCCACCGGGCTGTCGCTCTACGGGTCAGGGGCGCCGTACATTGTGGTCAGCCCCGACGGCACCGTCCACGCCTTCGCCGAGGAGTCGCCCAAGTTCTCGTCCAGCGGCCCCAAAGCGGTCGACCGCTACCTGGAGTTCACCTCCACCGACCACGGCGCCCACTGGGCGGCCAGCGTGGTGCCCAACGACGCCGGCTCGGCCTTCGTCGACGCGCCGGTGGCCGCGGTCGACCAGCACAGCGGTGAGATCTACCTGAGCTGGAACCAGGACGGCGCCACCCCGGCGACCAAGTCGACCGTCTACGTGGCCGACTCCACCGACGGGGGCAAGTCCTGGAGCGCCCCGCACGACCTGGTGGACCCAGCGGCGCACGCCCGCTCGGACGCCTACACCCCTGGGATCAGCATCGCCCCTGACGGGAGGGTGGACATTGCCTGGTCGGACTTCCGCAACGACCCGAGCAACACCACCTCGATATTCGCCGGGGGGATGAGCGCCGCGCCGAGCAACACCGTGGAGCGCTACTTCGACGTCTACGGGTCGTCGACGAGCGACGGGGGCAAGACCGGGTCCACCAACTACCGCATCTCGGACCGCTCGATCGACGACGTCTACGGCGCCACCTTCTACGACCGGCTGTTCGGGCCGATCGGGATGGCCTCCACCAACAACGCCCTGTACGTGACCTGGGCAGACGATCGTGCCAGCAAGGACGTGGGCGCCATAGAGGACGCTTACTTCACCCGGGTGGAGATGAACCCAACCGCGCTGCTGACCTCGGCTTCGAGCACCGCCGGCTCATCGGGCTCCGACGCATCTGGGCGGGGGTGGGCGCCGGCGGCCTGCTGATCCTGGTCGGGCTTGGCCTGCTGGGGGCCGCGGTGACCCGCCGGCGTGGACCCGCCCGCGGTACCGGGCGCGGTGCTGGTGCCGGAGGCGGTGCTGGTGCCGGTATCGGGGCGGGCGCCGCCGGAGCGAGCGCCGGCGGCACCGGCACGACGTAAGCACACGGCTTTGGTGCTCACATAGGCGCCCCTCCGGTGCTGCGGGCGCTGCGGTCGCCGGGGTTCAGACGCCTGTTCGTCTCCCAGACCCTCAGCCGGTGGTGGGGGAGCACCTTCACCTCAGTGGCGGTGGTGATCCTGGTCTTTCGCCTCACCGGCTCGGGCCTGGAGGTTGCTGGGGCGGTGGGCTTCGAGGTGGCGCCGGTCCTGGTGTTTGGCCTGGTGGCCGGCGCGGTGGTGGACCGGGTGTCGCGCCGTTTGGTTATGGTCGGCGCAGACGTGGGTCGGGCTGGCCTGCTCGCCGGCCTGGCGCTGTTCCACCAGCACCTGTGGGTGGTGTACGGCGTCGCGGCGGGGTCCTCCGCCCTGGCGGCGTTGTTCAACCCAGCCGCCTCCAGCGTGGTGCCCGCGGTGGTCGCCCCGCGGGACCTGGTGGGGGCCAACTCGGCCCTGTGGTCGGCGGCGGTGTTGTCTCAGGTGGTCCTGGCCCCCGTTGCCGGCGCCCTGGTGGGCCTTGCCGGGCCTGGCCCCGCATTTTGGGTCGACTCGGCCTCCTTCGCCGTCTCGGCCGCGTTGTTGACCGGGCTCCGCTTACCCGCGCGGCCACCCCCGATGTTGGCAGGCCTCCGGCACCAGCTCGCCGGCGGGGTCAGAGCCATCCGGGGGAGCAGGCTGCTTTCCACCCTGGCTCAGGTGCAGGGGCTCGCTGCCCTGTCGGCGGGGGCCACCTCTGCCCTGCTGGTGGTCCTGGCCAGGCGCCACCTCCACGTCGGAGCCGGGGGCTTCGGGCTGCTGCTCGGCGCCATCGGGGTGGGCGCGGCGCTCGGGCCCCTGGTCCTGCAGCGGGTGGCCTCCGAGGTGAGCCGCCCGCGCTACATCTTCGGGCCCTACCTCCTTCGGGGCCTGGTGGACCTGGTGCTGGCGGCCAGCACCAGCTTCGGGGTGGCCGTGGCCGCCCTGGCCGCCTATGGGGTCGGCACCTCTACCGGCAACGTCGCCTACCAAAGCACCCTCCAGTCGGTGGTCCCAGACTGCGAGCGAGGCCGGGTTTTCGCCGCCTACGACGTGATCTGGTCCCTTGGCCGGTTGGTGTCCATCGGGGTCGGAGGCGCGCTGGCCGATGCCGTGGGCATCGCCGCGGTCTACGCGCTCGGCGGCAGCTTATTGCTGGTGGCGGGAGGGTGGGGACTGGCGCGCACCCGGAGGGGAGGCTTGGTCGAGGATCCTGGCTCATCTGAATGACGTACTTTCATCAGTATGTCCACAGGGGCCGGTGGTCACGTCCTTCCACGTCATGGCAGGAGGATGGGGCGACGCCAACGACCAGCGGACCCCGCCGAGTTACCAGCGCCGATTTGGAGGGTCCTCGCCCTTGAGCATCCTGTCGGACCAGAACGATTGCCCGCTGTGCAACAGTTCCTACGACCGGCAAGCCCCGAGGCAGGAGCACGCATCTGGTAGACAATCGGTATGCCCGAGCGCATCGAGGTGCTGGTGACGGTCAAGGACTATCCGTCCGCCAGCGTCAAGTACGGGGAGGCTGTCTGTGTTGCCGGAATCCGGACCGATACGCCCCAACCGAGCTGGGTCCGGCTGTACCCAGTAGAGTTCCGCGACCTGCCCATCGACAAGCAGTTCGCCAAGTATGAGAAGGTGGCGCTGGACGTCATCGCCAGCTCCGACGGCCGGCCGGAGAGCCGCAAGCCCCTCGCCGACACGATCAGGTCCTTGGGCAAGCTCTCAACCGGCAAGGATCGTCGGTGGCGGGAGCGCCGGAGGTATGTGGAACCACTCCTGGTCGAATCGATGTGCGCCGCCCGCGAGGCCCAGGTGACCACGGGGTGTTCTCTCGCAGCCTTTCGACCGACCGAAGTCCAGGAGGTCATCGCCCGACCAGAAGAGGACCGCTACTCGTGCGGCGGGAGCTGCAAAGGCCACGAGCAGTCAATCATCGACTGGGAGATCCAGGAGTTCTACCGCAAGTGCCAGCGCCAGCATGGAGAACAGGAGGCCGTCCGCCTGGTCAGGCAGAGGTGGCTGGAGGTGCTGTGCGGGCCGACCAGGGACACTGTCTTCTTCGTGGACAACCAGCACCTGCACCCCGCGAGCTTCCTGGTGCTCGGCGTGTTCTGGCCACCCAAACCGTCAGGAGACGGAGAGAACCTCCAATTTGGGTTCTAGCGCCATCAACGCGTCAGTGATCACCGACCGGTGACAGCGACGCTGGTCCCGTTCCACGCACAACACCGCGGTCAACGGTCATCACCCAGATCGGCACCGCTGCCTTGGCCTCGTCCAGCGCCTCGCGCTGCTCACGCAGCCAGCGATCCTTGTACTTGCCGCCCGTCTTGCCGAACCTCTTGACCGCGGTCA
>JBOGGT010000123.1:0-2006 GCA_050744225.1 Acidimicrobiales bacterium
GGCTGGCTCTGGAGGTGCTCGGGGCGGACCGAGCGACATCTCTCCTGCGTCGCCGTAAAGGACGCTTACAGGCGGGGTCATCCACAAACAGCGCCAATCGGCCGATTGCTTGACACCCGCTGAGGGCTGAGGCAGGATGGGTGTCATGAGAGAGGCACCAGTATCTGATCCTGATACTTTGCAGGGCAGGATGACACGCACGATACCACCATCACTGAGCCCAATCCTGACTGAGCTGGAGCTTGATGCCCCCCAGGTCGTCACACTGGCCGAGCTGGCAGCTCTTGTCAGGCGCGCTGGTGTTGGCACTGAGACCAAGGTGGTCGCTGACCGCCTGCGCAAGCTCGGCTGGTTGCTGCCCACTGGCATAGCGGGGGTATGGGAGTTCGCACCGGCAGCCCACGCCGGGGGCATCGGCCATGGTGACCAGTTCCTCGGCCTTCGGGCCGCCCTCGCGGCTCGTCCGACGCTGGACGCGGCGATCTGTCTTACCTCCGCCTTGGCGGTCCACGGCCTCACCGATCGCGCTCCGGACCGACTCGAGGTCGCGGTCGGGACGGGGGCGTCGGTCCCAGTGGGCTTGCGGCGCGCTACGCGGGTCGTCGTGTTCGATGCCAAAGCCGCTACCGAGCTATCACACGGCGTGCCCGTGCACCGGGCCGCCACGATCCTCGTGCACCTGGTGGACCGACCAGCCGATGTGCGGGGCTGGGGGGTGATCGCCGAGGCCCTGGCCGAGCTCGTGAGCTTATTCGCGCCGGCGGAGCTGGACGCCGAGCTCGCCGGTCGGCCCCGCTCGGTACGGGTTCGCCTCGCCTACCTGACCCAAGGGGTCGAACCCGAGCTCGCTGACCGGCTAGTCCCGGCGCAGGAGGGGGGGCGCTCGGCGCCGAAGGTGTGGTTTGGCCCCCGGGCCGCCCTGAAGCGCCACAGCGCTCGGTTTTCAGTCGCCGACACCCTGTTGCCGTTCGACCCTGCAGACCTTCACCCCGCGTGAGCGTTCCCTACGAGGTCAAGCTGACCCAGGGTCACGTGCTGCGCCACGCACCGGCACAGTCGCCATTGGGTCGTGATGCCGCCATCATCGACATTGCCCAGGACCTGTTGCTGCGTCATCTCTGCGAACGTGGTGTCCTCGGGCTCGTGGCCTTCAAAGGCGGCACCGCGCTCCGCAAGGTCTACGCCGGAGCTGGGGGGCGCTTCTCGACCGACCTCGACTTCTCGGTTGCCAACTTGGACGACGACCCCGCTGCGGTGATCCAGCTGCTCGTTGGCGAGGTCGACGGCACTCGCCTCGGTCCTTTCGCCTATGGCATCCACGAGCGCCGTGGCCGCTACACGATCATCTACCAAAGCGACCTCGGACCCGACTTGACTGGTCCGCTCCAATCGAAGATCGACGTCGGGCCACCGCCTTGGTTGGTGCCAACCGAGAGGTCGTGGGTGGATGTACCCGTTCACCGCCGCTACGGCGGTTCCCTCCCACGGCTACCAGTCGTCGACCTAGCCGAGAACGTGGCCGAAAAGGTAGCCCGGCTCAACCGGCGCAGCCCCGCCCGCGATGCCTATGACCTGGTGTGGGTGGCCCGCACCTCCGGCCTCGATCTGGATCGCTCCCTGATCCGGCGCCTCGTTGTCCTGAAGACCTGGGTCGACCTCCACGGACTGCGTGCCGACCATGCCGTGTGGGCAGCGCCCTTGCCCGGCGCCCAGCCATTCGATGTCGACCGGTGGCTCACGCCTCGGGGTGCTGGCGGCTTCGACGACGAGGCGATAGGCCTCCTGACCGTCCCGCCACCAGATCTGGGTGATCTCGGGCACGACCTGACGCGGCTGTACCAGTGGCTGGTCGAACTCGGCGACGACGAGAGCGTCGTAGCCTTGGGACGACCACAGGATCGAAACCTGGTCTTGCGGCTCCTCGGAGAGCTTCCCGGGGGCCGTCTGGCTGGTGTCACCTGGTGACAGGCGAAGGGGGCCTGATGGCCGAACTCAGGCCACAGGGG
>JBOGGT010000124.1:0-14955 GCA_050744225.1 Acidimicrobiales bacterium
GGACCGGGCGTGCCGGCGCAGGGGCGGACGGCGGCGGCGGGGCGGGCGGCGGCGGGGCGGGAAGCGCGAGGACGGTGCGGGTGCTCACTGACCCCGCCGAACAGGCCCGCCTGTTTAGGATGCGGGAGGCCGCGCTGGGCCTGACCACCTTTCCCACTGGCGAGGCCCCCCGCTGGGGAGGCTGGGAGGACGCTGCGGTCGCACCCGAAAGGCTCGGCGAGTACCTACGCAGGTTCATCGCCCTGAGGGACTCCTACGGATACCACTCGACCATCTGGGGCCACTTTGGGGACGGCTGCGTGCACACCCGGCTGGACTTCGACCTGGGTCGAGGTGCGGGGGTTGCCCGGTGGCGCTCGTTCGTGGAGGCCGCGGCGGACCTGGTGGTCTCGATGGGCGGGTCGCTCTCCGGCGAGCACGGCGACGGCCAGGCTCGTGGCGAGCTGCTCGGGAAGATGTTCGGACCCGAGCTGGTGGGCGCGTTCGAGGAGTTCAAGGCCATATGGGACCCAGACGGCAAGATGAACCCAGGTAAGGTGGTGCGACCCGCGCCTCTGGACGCCGACCTGCGGGTAGGAGCACCGGTGGCGGTCAGGCTTCGCCCCCACGTCAAAGATGACTCGGCGAGCTCCAGCCTGGTGGCCGGCGCAGGGCGGTGCGTCGGGATCGGTGAGTGCCGCCGAGAGGCCGGCGGGACCATGTGCCCCTCCTATATGGTGACCGGCTCCGAGCGTGACTCCACCCGAGGCCGCGCCCACCTGCTGGCCGAGATGCTGCGGGGAGAGGTGATCAGTGATGGGTGGCGATCCAAGGAGGTGCTCGGAGCGCTGGACCTCTGCCTGAGCTGCAAGGCCTGCAAGCAAGAATGCCCGGTGGGGGTGGACATGGCCACCTACAAATCGGAGTTCCTTGCCCAGCACTACCGGGGGCGGTTGCGTCCGCGGAGCCACTACTCGCTGGGGTGGATCCCCTGGTGGGCACGGGCCGCGTCGCTGGCGCCGGAGGCCGCCAACGCGTTCACCCACGCTCCCGGGATCGGCTCCCTGGTAAAGGGGTTGGGCGGGATCACCCCCGAACGCCAGCTGCCCAGGTTCGCGCCGGAGACGTTTCGTACCTGGTTCGCTCGTCGCGGCCCGTCGGTGCGCGGGGCGCGGCGCCAGGTGGTGCTGTGGCCAGACACCTTTACCAACCACTTCGCCCCGGAGGTAGGGCGGGCCGCGACCCTGGTGCTCGAATCCGCCGGGTTCCGCGTGTCGCTACCGGGTCCGGGGGGGAACGACCGACCGGCCTGCTGCGGGCTCACCTGGATCGCCTCCGGACAGGTCGAGCTGGCAAAACGGGTCCTCCGGCGGACGGTGCGCCTCCTCGCCCCCCATGTCGATGCCGGCACGCCCGTCGTCGGCCTTGAGCCCTCGTGTGTTGCGGCGCTGCGCGGGGACCTACCCCAGCTGCTCGCCGGGGACCTGGCCGCCCAGCGGGTGAGTGCTGGGGTCTTGACGCTGGCAGAGCTGCTGGTCGCGCACGCACCGGGCTGGGAGCCGCCCCGCCGGACAGGAGAGCGGGCCATCGTCGCCGAGCACTGCCACGCCCGCGCCGTGCTCGACGACCGCTCTGATCGGGAGCTGCTCGCTCGGATGGACCTGGAGGTGGCTGAGCGGGAGGCCAGCTGCTGTGGCATGGCCGGCGCCTTCGGCTACGAGACAGGCCACTACGAGGTGTCGATGGCCGTGGGCGAGCGGGTGCTCCTGCCGGCGGTCCGCTCCGAAGGCCCGGACACCCTGGTCATCGCCGACGGGTTCAGCTGCCGATCGCAGATCCTCCACGCCACCGGACGCCGGGCTCTGCACCTCGCTCAGGTCCTGGCCCGGGACGTCGATCGGTGAGGTCGCCGCGGCCGGGACCGCCCTGAGCCTGTATGAAGACACGCTGCTAGCTTTGCGTCAATGCGAAGGAGCCTGGTCCGCAGCGGGGGGCGGCCCAGCGGGGGGCGACCCAGCGGGGGGCCACCCAGCGGGGGGCGAAAGCGCCGGAGCATAGGTGGGCGCACCCTGGTCGTCACCGCACTGGCAGCAGTGTGCCTGCTGTTCGGCAGCTTGGCTGGGGCCAAGGCGGCAAACCCGGCGGCGCCGACGGCACCGCCCGCTCCGCCAATCGTACTGACCCGGCCCCTGCCGGCCCCGGAGGTGGTCTTTGCCGGGTCCGCGACCCGCCTTGCCTGGCCGACGCACGGGGAAGCGGCCATCGCGGTCTCCGGCCTCGGCACCGTGGGCAGCTCGGGGGAGGACAAACCGGTGCCCATCGCCAGCGTGGCGAAGGTGATGACCGCCTACCTGACCTTGGTGGACCACCCCCTGGCCATCGGTCAGTCAGGGTCCACTTACACCTTCACCAAGGCCGATGTCGCCGACCTGCATCACCGCGAGGCTCTTGACCAGTCGGTCCTGCCGGTGGTGGCCGGGGAGCGCCTCAGCGAGTACCAGCTGCTGGAGGGGATGTTGCTGCCCTCGGGAAACAACATCGCCGCCGTACTGGCGCGCTATGACGCTCACGGCAGCCTGGCCAGGTTCGTCAATCAGATGAATGCCAATGCGGCGGCGATGGGGCTCAGCCACACCCACTACACCGATCCCAGCGGCTTCCTCCCGAGCACCGTCTCCACCGCGCTCGACCAGGTGAACCTGGCTCGGGCGGCAATGGCAAACCCGGTGTTTGCCCATATCGTCGACGAGACCAAGGTCACCCTGCCGCTCGTCGGGAAGTTGGCCAACGACGACTCCCTGGTGGGCAGGGACGGCTTTATCGGCATCAAGACCGGCTCGGACAGCCAGGCCGAAGGGTGCTTTACCTTCGCCGACCGCAAATACATCTCCGGTCACGAGGTAACCATCTTCGGTGTCGTGCTGGGACAGGGCCGGACCACCGGTGGCCCGGTGGTGAAGGTGGCGCTGCAGGCGGGGAAGACCCTGGCCGACTCCGTGGCCGCGCACTTCAAGCTCGCCCCGGTCCTGCCGAGTGGAGCCGTCGGCCAAATCCTGGGGTAGCTGTTGCACTTGTCCACCGAAAATGTGGACAAGTGCAACAGCTGGCGGAAAATGGGGGTCCGCTGGCGAAAAGGGGGGTCCGATCAGACAGCTGGGCCGGTGGCCAGGGTCACCGTCGCGCTGTGACTCTGGCCAGTGACGTCGACCCAACCGACGGTGATCTGGTTCCCAGGCTTGGTGGACCCGAAGAGCTTGGTCAGTCCTTTCGCGGTGGTGACCTGGGTCCCGTTCACTGAGACGATCACGTCGCCTGACTGCAGACCCACCGAATAGCCGGGGCTCCCGGGATCCACACCCACCACTACCGCGCCAGCGCTCACCGGCGGGGTGTACCCACCGCCACCACCGTACCCGCCGTACCCGAAGGGGCCGCCCGAGTTCCCGGTGCTCGGCGCGAGCGCGCTGACGCTCTCCACGGACACCCCGAGATAGCCCCGAGTGCCATTGCCGATCTGGACGTTGGAGGTTCCCTGGCCCGACTCGATCTGCTGGACAATCGATTCAACCCGGTTCATCGGGAGTGAGAAGCCGACGTTGCTCGACTGCACCTGAGCGGTGGCGGTCGCGGCCGCGGTGTTCATCCCGATCACTTGGGCCTTGGAGTTGACCAGCGGCCCACCGGAGTTACCTGGCTGGAGGGGAGCGTCGGTCTGGAAAAGGCCAGTCAACTTCTCCGAGGTTCCGGTCGACTGGTCACCGGCGGTGACCGTCCTGTTCACCGCCGTAATCGATCCTCTGGTGACGGTGGGCGGCCCAGGCAGGTCGAGCGCGTTGCCTATGGCCACCACACCAGCTCCGAGCTTGACGGCCGAGGAGTTACCCAGGGTGACCGTCTTCAGGCCTGAGGCGCCCTCCATCTGGATGAGTGCAACGTCCTGGGTGAGGTCTGTCCCGAGCACCTTGGCCTTGTAGGTACGCGAAGACCCGGCGATGCTCACGCTTATGCTGGTAGCCCCGGCGATGACGTGGTTGTTGGTCACGACCTCACCGTTGGAGGTCAGCACCATACCGGTCCCGGCGGATTCCGAGTCTTGATATCCGAGCACTGAGGTGATGTCCACGACACCCGGCTCGACCGCCGCCGCGATGGCCGAGACGTTGAGCTCGCCCGCGTTCACGCCCTGTATCGGGGGTGAGTTGGGGCCGCGTGAGGTCGCAAGAGAACCGCCGGAACCGTTGGTGCCGCCAAAAGCCAGGGTCAGACCGCTGCCAAGGCCGGCCGCAGCCACCACGACCCCGAGCCCTACCAGTGTCCGGTTGCGGACGGGGTGCTTGCCCGCGGATCTGCCGACGGGGCGCGCTGAACCGTAGGCACCGCCGGGAGACCCGGCCGCACCCTCCGGACTCCAGTCCGGCGGGGGAGGTCCCCAACCACCGGGAAAGGCGGACCACCCGCGGGCGGACAGACCCGGAGGTGCCTCCGGAACCCGGCCAGCAGGGGAGCCGAACCCGCCTCGACCAGGACCCGCCGGACCGCCGGGGGCATAGCCGGGACCGCCGGGGGCATAGACGGGACCGCCGGGGGCATAGACGGGACCGCCGGGACCGCCAAGACCGCCGGGACCGCCAGGCCCAGGTTCGACTGGATTGTTACCACGGGCCGGGGCCGGGCCAGGCTGCCGGCCGGCCGATCCCCCCACGCTTCCCCAGCCTCCGGGCGGGGGCAGCCGGTACCTCCCCGTGCCCTGATCCTCCTGATCGTTGCGATCCTGATCTGTCATCTGGTCTTCCTCCCGCATGTCATATCGACCTGCACATCGAAACCTTGACCCCCATCTTCGTCGGCCCACCTGTGGCCAAGCTGGGAGGTGGCTGGGAGAGGTCGTAGAAGTGTCAGGTCCCTATTTACCCAGACTAGGCATGCAACCCACCTATGGGGACCCTACGATCAGTCCGCGGGTATCGGCCTTCAGCAGCAGGGCACGCCCGTGGACCCCGGCTTCGTCCAGCACCTCCTCACCGGCGTCGCGGACCTTGCGCCCGCTCTCGATGTCGCAGATCCCCAACACGGCAGGCCCGGCCCCCGAGACACAGGTGGCTCGCGCCCCGCCCCGCAGCAGCCCGGCCATCAGCTGGGAGGCTTCCGGAAACAACGGGCTGCGCGCCGCCTGATGGATTCGGTCCTCGGTGGCCGCCTTCACCAGCCGACGCCGGTCGGCGAGACCCCCCAGCAGCAGCCCCATCCTGCCCAGGTTGAAAGCCGCATCGGCGTGGGCCACCCTCGGCGGAAGAAGCTGGCGGGCCTGGGAGGTCGGAAGGCCGCGGTCGGGGACAAGCACCACGTAGACCAGCCCTGGGTCCAGGGGCAACCGGGTGACCATGGCCGTGCGAACCACCGTGGTGGCGGTGATCAGGCCGCCCACGACGCTGGCGGCGGCGTTCTCCGGATGCCCGTCGCGCGCCGTGGCGACCGCAAGGGGGTTGTTCGACCCGGCGGCAGCCGCGGCCGCCACCACCACGGCCGCCGAAGACCCCAGCCCTCGTCCCACCGGGATCTGCGAGCGGATGGTCACCGCCAGGCGGTCGTGGCCCACCACCTCCATCGCGACCTGAGCGGCCAGGTTTGAGGCGTCGGTGGGCAGATCGGCCCCCTCCCCCTCCGCCCGGACGATCAGACGTGGCGCCGGGCGGACCTCCACGTCGACGTAGAGCTCCAGCGCGATGGCCAGGGTGTCGAAGCCCGGGCCCAGGTTGGCGGAGGAAGCTGGCGCACGGGCACGCATGGTTCGCCACGGTAGCCACCGAAGCGCATCCGAGCCACCGGAACCCGGCCCCGACGCACCCGCCCCGCCTCCCGACCGGCTCCCCTACGATGGCGGTGATGCTCGACTACCACCTGCACCTGTGGCCGCACGGCCAGGCAGCCAGGCGGACCACCCTGGAGGAGGTTGCCGCCTACTGCGAACGGGCAACCAAGGCGGGTGTCGCCGAGGTGGCCCTGACCGAGCACCTGTTCCGCTTCCGCCAGGCGGACGCGCTACTGGCTGGCTGGTGGCGTGACGACTCTGCGGGGGACCCGGTACTGAGGGCGCACGCGGCCGCCTATTGGGCTGAGCACGTCGGAGCCGACCTGGAGGACTACGTGGCCACCGTGCTCGAGGCCAAGGCGGCCGGCCTCCCGGTGGTCCTCGGCCTGGAGGTGGACTACTACGCCGGGCGGATGGACCAGGTAGCCAAGCTGCTGGCCGGCTGGCCGTTTGACGTGCTCCTGGGCTCGGTCCACTGGCTCGGGACCTGGCTGTTCGACGACCTGCGGAGCAAGGCGGTGGTTGCCGAGTGGGGCCGGCGGGGCACCGAAGCGGTGTGGGACGCCTACACCGAAGCGCTCTGCGAGCTGGCCGCCTCCGGGGCCTGCGACGTGCTGGCGCACCCCGACCTGGTCAAGGTGGCCGGTTACCACGCCGAGGCCCCGGACGAGCGCTACGACCGCATGGCCGAGGCGGCAGCGGCCGCTGGCATGGCCGCAGAGGTCTCCTCCGCCGGGTGGCGCAAGCCCTGCGCGCAGGCCTACCCCGCCCCCCCGCTGCTCGCCCACTTCCACGCCAGGGGTGTCCCCATCACCACCGCTTCGGACGCCCACGGCCTGGCCGACGTGGCCGACCGCTCGGCGGACCTGGAGTCGCTGGTACGAGCGGCGGGATACACCTCGCTGGTCGCCTACCGGGGCCGCCGCCAGGTGAGGGTGGGCATCGGCGCTGCGGTGGAACCGACTCCATTAATTCAAAAGCCTTCCAGAAAAATATGGCCGGTGGCCACCACCTCCGGTGCCCACCCCCGCTGGATGCCCGCGGTTTCCACGATGGGTGAGCTGATCCGGTCGCACACCGAGCTGGGGCCGGACGACCTGGCGCACCTGCAGGGGCTGATGGCCTGGTGGGGAATGCTGGCGGACCTTTCGTTCTCCGACCTGGCCCTGCTCACGTCGTCGACCAAGGGAGGTTTCGTGGTCCTCGGCCAGATGCGGCCCAGCACCAATCAGACCCTTTACCCCGATGACCTCGTGGGCCAGGTGGTGGACGACGAGAGCCGGGCGCTGGTCGGACAGGCCTGGCGCCTGGGCGAGCTGGTGGAGGGAGAGCTGCAGATGGTGCGGGGCGAGGAGGTGCGCACCCAGTGCATCCCGGTCCGCCGGGTCGACACGGGCGGCGATCCCCGGCTCATCTCGGTGCTCACCAGGGAGGCGGCGCTGTCGGTGGGGCGCCGGCCAGGGGAGCTGGAGCGAGAGTACGTCTCGTTGTTCAACCGATTCGCCCGGATGGTGATGGCGGGTGTGTTCCCCTTTGCCTCCGACGTCGCCGAAGGGGAGGAGGCGCCGCGGGTGGGCGACGGCGTCCTGGTTCTGGACGACTCCGCCAGGGTCTCCTACGCCTCCCCGAACGCGGTGAACGCCTTGCACCGCATGGGCGTGACCGCGAATGTCGCTGGTCGCACCCTAACCGAGCTGGGACTGGTGGAGAACGCGGTCAAGGGCTCCTTCGCCACCCAGCGCCCGGCCACCGAGGAGCTGGAGCGCCAGGCAGAGGTGGTGGTGCTGTTGCGCTGCATTCCCCTGCTCTCGCGGACGGGCGTGCCTCGGACCGGTGAGTCGGGGCCCGGTGAGTCGGGGTCCGGTCAGAGGATGGACGGGGCGCTGGTGCTGCTGCGTGATGTCTCCGACCTGAGGCGCCGGGACCGGATGCTGGAGTTCAAAGACACCACGATCCGCGAGGTGCACCACCGGGTCAAGAACAACCTGCAGACGATTTCTTCCCTCCTGCGCATCCAGGCCCGCCGGTTGCCCTCGGTCGAGGGTCGCAACGCCCTGCGCGAGGCCGAGCGCCGGATCCGCTCCATCGCCGCGGTTCACGAGATCCTGTCGCGCGATGCGGGCGACGAGGTGCCCTTCGACGCCATCATGCCCCTGCTCGTGCGCACGGCTGAGGAGTCCTCCGGCCAGGGGGGGCCGGTCACCGTGGCGGTGAGCGGGAGCGCCGGCGAGCTGGCCGCGGAGCTGGCCACCCCGCTGGCGGTGATCGTGAGCGAGCTGCTTCAAAATGCCGTCGAACATGCCTTCGTCGGGGAACCGAGCAGTGGCCCCGACCATCTCGTCCAACTGGAGCTCACCCGTTCCGCCGACCAGCTCAGGGTCAGGGTCAAGGACAACGGCCTTGGAATGCCGGCCGGGTTCAGCATCGAGGCCACCGCAAGCCTGGGCCTGTCAATTGTGCGCGACCTGGTCACCGGCCAGCTGGGCGGCACGATAACCATGTCCCCCAGCGCGGGGGAGGGAACCCTCGTCGAGCTCATCCTCCCTCTGGTCGAGCTGCCCCCGGTGTTGTTCTGACCCCGGTGTTGTTCTGCCCCGGCTGTTGAGCTGCCCCGGCTGTTGAGCTGCCCCGGTGTTGCCCCTTGCTATGCGACGGCCGCCTTCTCGCGAAGCTCTGCCACCGCGCGGGAGAGCAGCCGCGACACGTGCATCTGGCTTATCCCGAGCCGTTCGGCAATGTCCGACTGGGTGAGTCCTCCAAAGAACCGGAGCCGGATTATCGCCTGTTCGCGAGGTGCCAGCGTGGCCATGAGGGGCTCGAGGACCACCCGGTCCTCAGCGCTGGCGAGGCTCGGATCCAACTCGCCGATGCGCGCATCCAGAGCCACTCCGTCGTCATCGTCGTCTCGGCTGGGAGAGTCCAGGGACACAAAGTGGTAGGCCTGGCCCGCCTCCAGGGCTTCCAGGGCCTCCTCGGCGCTGACCCCGACTTCGGCGGCGAGCTCGGCCAGGCTCGGCGACCTGCCCAGTTTCTGGGAAAGCCCGGCTATCGCCTGGTTCAGGCCCAGGTAAAGCTCCTGGAGGCGACGCGGAGCGCGCACCGCCCAGCCCTTGTCCCGGAAGTGCCGCTTGAGCTCACCCACGATGGTGTGGGTGGCATAGGTGGAGAACTGGACCTCCCGGGAGGGGTCGAAGCGTTCGACCGCCTTGACCAACGCAATCGAACCGACCTGGACCAGGTCATCCAGTGGTTCGCCCCGGTTCTCGTAGCGACGGGCGAGGTGCTGGGCCAGTCCCAGGTGCGCTTCGATCAGCTCACGGCGCAGCTCGGAATCGCGGGTGACGAAGAACTCTGCAAACTTGACCCGAAGCTCGGCTCGGTCGGAGGCCCCCGAACTCATTCCGCCTCGGTCCTGCAGGTCCCGGAAATAGCCTTGACAATCCAGATCGACGACGGCTCGGTGTCCGTACCCGGACGCAGTTCGTAGGTGTCCACCAGCACCGAAAGTATTCGCCGGGCCAGCCCGGACAATCGCGCTCCCCACTCAGGGACCCCCTGGACCGACCCTACGACCTCGATCTGGCCGTCGGAGATGGTGTACACCACCCGTAGCTTGGCCGGCCCCGTGAGCGAGCCCGGCTGGGAGCCGATCAGCGCAAAGCAGACCTCGTCGACGGCGAGGCGCAGGTCCTCCACCTCGTCGTAGGAGAACTCCAGCAGGCTGGCCAGGCTGGCACCGGTGACCCTGGCACAGGCGAGGTAATCGGGGCTGGCGGGCACGGTGAGGCGGACCTCTGCGCGATCCATCACGGTCGAGAGTAGCGAAAATGGTGCATACTGTCGGCATGAGAACCGGCTGGCGTTTTTGCATTGACACGGGCTTGCGGGTCGCCTGGCGGTGAGGGTCGCGGTATGTGCCAAGCAGATCCCGGACCCGGCCAACCCGGCCAAGCTGAATCCGCTCACCCTGACCCTGGACCGCACTGAGCGCCCTGTCCTGGACGAGGCGGACTCCTACGGGGTCGAGGTGGGCCTGCGCCTGGTCCAGCAGGCCGGCGGCGGCGAGGTCACCCTGGTCTCGATGGCGCCCGGAGCGCAGGTCGCCGGCCTGCGGACTGCGCTCGCCATGGGCGCGGCCAGCGCCATCCTGATCAGCGACCCGGTTCTGGCCGGCTCCGACGCCCTGGGGACAGCCAAGGTCCTGGCCGCCGCCATCGGCCAGGTCTCCCCCGACCTGGTTGTCACCGCCACCGAGTCGACCGATGGGTACACCGGAACGCTGGCGGCGCAACTGGCAGAGCTGTTGGGCCTGCCCTCGATCACCTTCGCCAAGCGGGTCGAGCTGGCCCCCGACGGGTGCGCCATCCGGGTGTGGCGCCAGACCGAGAGCGGGGACGACGAGGTGGAGTGCCCGCTTCCGGCACTGGTCTCGGTGACCGCAGGGACAGTGGAACCAAGGTACCCGTCTTACAGGGGTATCGTGGCCGCCAAGTCCAAGCCCGTCGCCCAGCCGAGCCTCGCTGAGCTGGGCCTCGCCGCTGATCAGGTCGGCACATCCGGAGCGCGCCAGAGCTTGATCGCCCTAACCGCCGGCGAATCTCCTCAGGCCGGCGAGCTGGTGGTAGACGAGGGCAATGCCCACGAAGCCATCATCGCCCTGCTAGAGCGGCTGAGGGTGATCTGAGGGTGGCGCGCCTCGACCTCATCTGGGTGGTCGCCGAACCAGACCAGGCGGTCGGGTCCGGTTCGGCGGTCGGGTCCGGTTCGGCGGTCGGGTCCGGTTCGGCGGTCGGCTCCGGTTCGGCGGTCGGGTCCGGTTCGGCGGTCGGCTCCGCTTTGGCGGTCGGGGTGAGCACGGCCACGCTGGAGCTGGTGAGTGGGGCTCGGGGGCTCGGCGAGGTGATCGAGGTGGTCACCTGGGGGGAGACTGGCGCAGTGGCGGCCATGGCCGCGGGGCTTGGGGCTTACGGAGTCAGCCGGATCTATGCCGTTGGCGACCCCTCCCCCGGTCTGCCCGGCCCCCTTGTGGCCGCCGGCGCGGCCGGGATCATCGCGGGAGGGGCATCCCCCGAGGCGATCCTGGTGAGCGCCACCTACGACGGGCGTGACGTGGCCGGCCGCCTCTCGGCCCGCCTCGACCGTCCGGTGCTGGCAAATGTGGTGAGCCTCAGCCCGCCTTCGAGCAGTGGGGGAGCGCTGGAGGCGGAGCACGCAATATTTGGAGGGACCGAGTTGGCCCGGTCTCGCTTCACGGCCGAGGGTCCCGGGATCTTCGTGGTGCGGGGCAAGTCATTCGAGCCCTCGACGATCGATGGCTCGGCGGATGCCATCGCCATGGGGCCGGTCGAGGTGATCCAAGTCGAGACGCCACAGCTCGGCAGGACGGGCGCGGCGAGCATCGTGGCCCACAACGTAGAGACCAGCGCCGGTCCCAAGCTGGACGAGGCCCCGGTCGTAGTCTCGGGTGGCAGGGGGCTGGGAAGCGCAGAGCGCTACGGCCTGGTGACAGAGCTGGCCAAGCTGCTGGGAGGTGCCGCCGGGGCCTCGCGGGCCATCGTGGACGCCGGGTGGGTGCCATACTCACACCAGGTTGGCCAGACCGGCAAGACCGTAAGCCCTAATGTTTACCTCGCCTGTGGGATCTCAGGCGCAAGCCAACACCTGGTCGGCATGAAGGGGGCTAGCCACGTCATCGCAATTAACAAAGACCGCGACGCCCCGATCTTCGGCCTGGCAGAGCTCGGGGTGGTCGGGGATTGCCAGGCCGTCCTGCCCAAGCTCATCGAGGCCCTCCGGGCGCGGCGCGGGGCGGCGCCGGGCTGAGCCAAGTCGGGCCGGGTCAAGTCGGGGCGGGAGTCGGGCGGGCGCGGGCGGGCGTAGGGCCGGGTCAAGTCGGGCCGGGTCAAGTCGGGCCGGGAGTCGGGCCGGGAGTCGGGCCGGGAAGGCTCTTGGAACCAGGTCGGTGTCTCAGGCGTCTTTGAGGTGTGGGGTTGACGCTGGCCATGGATAGCGACTTTCGGGAGCACGACGCCCAAGCGACCGGACCCAGCGCGTGGCCAGCGTCCCTCATCGAGCTCTACCGCGCCCAATACGCACCGATGGTCCGCCTCGCCTACCTGCTTACCGGGTCCAATGCCCTGGCAGAGGAGGTAGTGCAGGAGGCGTTCATCAGGATCAGGGGGCGGCTGGGGAGCGTCGATTCACCCGTGGCGTACCTGCGGACGACGGTGGTCAACGGCTCGCACAACCACCACCGGCACACGGAGGTCGAGCGCCGCCTGGCACCGCTGACCGCCACGCCCGAATCGGTCACTGACAGTCTGGACGAGCTTGGCGACGCCCTCGCCTCCCTGCCCGAACGCCAGCGCGCGGTGCTGGTGCTCCGCTACTACCAAGACCTCACCGAGGCGGAGATCGCCCAGGTCCTGGACTGCCGGCCTGGGACGGTCAAATCCCTGGCTCACCGGGGCCTGGCCTCCCTGCGAAAGGTCCTCGAGCCGTGAGCGACGACCGACCCACCACGACGACCGAGTTGGAGCGCCGCCTGTCGCAGGGACTTGCCCGCTTGGCCGAGCGGGCCACCACCTCCCCCGATGCTCTGGACGCGATCTTGTCAGCCAGTTCTGACCCTCCGCAGCAGGCTGGTGAGGACCGGGCGAGCACCGTGACGGAGGAGCCTCGGGCGAACGTGGTCACCCTGACCCCGCGCGTCCCGGCGACCCCGAAACTCACCAAGCCGTGGCAGACCAAGGCGTTCGCTCCCATCCTGGCGCTGGCCGCAGGCGTGATGATCGCCGCGCTGGTCCTCGGCCCCTTGGCCCGCCGCCCAACCATCAACTCCCCCAGCGTCACCCCCCAGAACTCTGGAATTGGGAGCCCTACCCAAGACTCCATGTCCGCACCGGTTGTAGGGGGTCCAGGGGTCACCCGCGTAGCCTGGATCCACAACGGAACCCTCGAGCTCGGATCCAGCTCTGGTCATGGCCCAGCCAAGGCCATCGGCCCGGGGTTGAACCCTGAGTGGTCCGCAGACGGCCAGTGGCTGTCGTACCTGGTGGCCGAGCCCAACTCGTCGTACCAGGTCCGGGTGGTCCGCTCGAACGGCACCGACGACCACGAGGTTCTGGGCGCACCGGGATTCGCCGCCTTTTTGTGGTCTCCCACCGCGAATCAGATCGCCGCGGTCCCGTTGACGGCCGCCGGGAACAGCGCCGGACTGGTGGTCGTCGCGACCACCGGAGCCCCCCGGGAGATACTGGCACCTTCAACCCCGGTGGACTCCATGATTTGGTCCCAGGACGGAACCCAGCTGGCCTACAGCGGCCCTGAGGGGGTGTTTCGGGTGCCTCTGTCCGGAGGGAACTCGGTCTCGGTCCCCTACACCCCGCCTGCGGGGGCGACCGTGATCATGGCCGGTTGGTGGCCCGGCGACCAAGGACTGCTCCTCTGGGTGGATCGCGCCGGCGCAGTCGAAGCAAACGGCCTCCCGCTCGTGGCTGTGCCGCTGGCGGGGTCGCTGGCGGGGTCTGGGCGGGGCGGGGCACCCCACACACTCGCTACCACACAGGTGTTCCTGTCCTGGCTGGCTTGGACCCCCGACGGGAGCGAGCTGGCGCTGGTCGTCGGCGGCGGGCCAGAGCCCAACACCAACAAGTCGATCAAGCTCTGCGCCCCGCCCGGCTCCTCCGGCCACAGCTCGTGGTCCTGCCACCGGATCCCCCAGCCAACCGGAGCCGTCTCCCTCGACCCGGCGTGGTCACCCGACGGCACCCAGATCTCGTTCGTGAGGGCGAGCGCCAGTCCTGACCCGAGCACCTTCTACGTTTCGCGCACCTTGTATGTTGCCGACTCCGACGGCTCCCACACCCACCAGGTCGCGGTGACAGGGGGGACCAGCGGGGCGGTCCTACCCGTCTGGTCGGTGAACGGGTCGGATATCGGGTACTCCACCGGGTCGGAGATAGCTCTCACCCCAGCAGGAGGCGGCGCTCCCAGAACCCTCGCGTCGGGCCTCTCCGGCTCCTACCAGGGATCCTCGGTCGGGACCGACTCCTACGGCAAGCAGCCCTGGGGTGGCTCGGCCGCCTGGGACACCGGCCCTGGCAGCGCTGCGGACGGTGACACGTAATGGCGGTTTGCGAAGACCAGGATGCGGTAGGAGCAGCCTACAGGGAGTTGGACCCGTCCGGCATGGCCGACACCACCACGGTCAAGCTCCAGGCCAGTACCCGCGATCTTCTGCTCCAAGTCGGTGCGGCCCGGCGTCAGAGCGCCGACCAGGTCGTTCTGGCTGCTCTAGCAGCGATGCAGCCTCACGAGAGCCGCCAGGTCGCTGCCGCAGAAGCACGCGCCATTAAGGACGACCCAGCTGACCTTGCTGAAACTCGGGCGATCCAGCAAGATATGGCTGCGCTGCACGAGGGGTGAGGTCCACGGGTTGCCAGCACGAGGAAAGGGCCACGAGCAGAAAAGGGCGCCGATGCGCTGTCATTTTGCAGCCAGACTGGCTCAATCTCAGCACCTGGATCGTCGCCTTCACCTGCACCAGCGCGGTGAGACCAGCGTCCGGCCACCGGTGGTATCGCCAATCGAAAGGCCCTGGTCATGTGCGATCCGCTCACCACCGTCGATCTCACCCGGCTCGCCGGGATGGTGGTTCCCTAACGATGGGGGAGATGCAGCGGGTCGACGACTCTCTCACGTTGGTCCTCGACCTTTAGCCCACAAACCGGGGCCGCCCATGACCGAGGGTTGTATGCGAGCTACCTTGGTAGCCGTGGCTCACCAAATCCCAATGAACAGCACCATTTCAGCCACGCCCGGATGTCGCCAGGTTGGGCCTCTTGTACCTCAAGGGTCCGTGGTCGGGTCGTGAAGCTGGCGCAGGTCCTGCCCCCTTGGCCGACCTTTGGGTCAGCGACTGCACTCTCCGCAGCCCGTGACCCAACGTTCGTTCATAGACGCCAACCGCTAGTTCACCAAGCTAGGAGACTCTTGCGGCATCAGCCGAGCTGAACTGACGGGTGAATAGCCCCTCGGCACTGACGGGTGAATAGCCCCTCGGCACTCCACCGACGCCCGCACCACCGAGCGGGTTTGGGGGGCGCAGCCCCCTTCGGGGCGCAGCCCCCTTCGGGGCGCAGCCCCGAAGCTCTCAAGCAGCGCTT
>JBOGGT010000125.1:0-17980 GCA_050744225.1 Acidimicrobiales bacterium
GGGTAGCGCTCCTCAGTTCCTCTCCTGGGACCCGACAGCGACGACCCGACAGCGACGACCCGACAGCGACGACCCGACAGCGACGACCCGACAGCGACGGCCCGACAGCGACGGCCCGCCAGCGAGACGGCCCGACAGCGACGACCCGACAGCGACGACCCGACAGCGAGACGGCCCGACGGCTCACCACTGGTGGTGGAAACCGATCGCAATTCACCTGTTCATGCCTCGATGAGCCTCATGGCCACCTGGACCCCGCCTGGGGCGACCGCCACCCCGCACCCCGGCAGCGTCATCTCCAGAGCAGCCAGGGTCGAGATCACCATCAGGTCATCCAGGTCCCCGAGGTGTCCGATCCTCAGGCACCGGTCCTCCAGGCGGCCCAGCCCACCACCCAGGGTTACGCCGAAGTGATCCAGCACCGCCGCCCTGACCGCCTTGTCACTGACGCCCTCGGGCAGCAGGACTGCGGTGACCGACTCACTCCTGGCTAGAGGATCGAGGCATAGGAGGGTGAGACCCCAGTGCTCGACCGCCGCGCGCACCGCGCTGGCGTGGCGGCGGTGGCGCGCGTAGACCTCGTCGAGGCCTTCCCCCAGCATAAGGTCGAGGGCGGCGCGCAACCCGATGATCAAGTTGGTGGCCGGCGTATAAGGGTAGAAGCCGGTGTCAGCCGCGGCCAGCATCGGGTCCCAATCCCAGTAAGCGCAGGGCAGTGTGGAGTTGGCCTTTGCTTCGCGCGCCCGTTTCGAGACGGCCAGGAGCACAAGTCCGGGGGGGAGCATCAGCCCCTTCTGGGAGCCGGCCACCGTGACGTCGACGCGCCAGGCGTCGTGGCGAACGGGCATCGAGGCCAGGGATGAGACCGCATCGACCATCAGCAGCGCGGGGTGCTCCGCCTCGTCCATGACCCGGCGGATGGCGGCGACATCGCTGCGCACGCCGGTGGAGGTCTCGTTGTGGACCACCAGCACCGCCCGGATGTCACCACCTCCCGGTACGGTCAGGGCGGCGGCGATGGCGTCGGGGTCGGCCGGCCCACGCCAGTTCGTCGGGATCACCTCGACCTCCAGACCGAGGCGACTTGCCATAGCCGCCCAGCCAGCAGCGAAAGCTCCCGTCTCGCAGATCAGCACCCTGTCGCCGGGACAAAGCGTGTTGACCAGGGCAGCCTCCCATCCGCCCGAACCGGAGGCCGGGTAGAGAGCGACCGGCTCAGAGGTGCCGAAGACCTGGCGGACGTCGGAGAGCACACCGCGCACGATGGCTGCGAAGGCCTGGCCCCGGTGGTCGATGGTCGGCCGGGCCACCGCCGCCAGCACGACCGGGGGCACGTTTCCCGGTCCGGGCAGCTGTAAAAGGGGCCGAGCTATGCGAGCTGTCATTTACCCCATAAGTATAATTGAGTCCGCGGTCCGTACGATCCGCGCCCACTTACATGGTGTGCAGGCCATGCTCAGTAGTTGCGCACCGACTCGACCTGGCCGACCCTGAAGTTGGGTATCGTGCCCTCGGTCTGCAGCCCGGTCAGGGTGCCCGATGCTCCGGCGAGGGACCACCTGGCGCTCCAGTGCTCGTCCACCACGACGTCGTAGGTGCCGTCGTAGTCCCAGTAATGCGTGATGGTCCCGTTGGGGTAGGCTCCCCCGGCGCTGTCGTAGGGGCCGTCGTTGGAGTCCCCGTCTCCCCAGTCGACCCAGAGCTTGGCGGTGGCGGCGATGGTCAGTGTCCCCAACCGGGTGGGGTCGGAGAAGGCGGCGGTAAGTGGCGCGCGCACCTCCAGGTAACCGCGCAGTCCCGCCAGGGCGTAGCCCGGAGCGATGTATGGATGAGGGCTGGGCAACTGGTTGGCCCCGTCTTGTTCCCAGACCGTCGCCGCCACCGCGCTCGGCGGAGGCGCGGCCACAGGCCCTGGGCTGTTGGTGGAGGGCGTGGGGGTGGGTACCTTTGGGCAGCTGAAGGACCCAGCGAAGCCCATCACGGTCTGGCCCGCCGAGTCCACGTAGGTGTAGACCCCCTGATGACAAGCCGTGATCTGCGAAGGACTGGTCAGCGGCAAGGGATCGGTGACCACCTGATGTGCCGCCGGCGGGTTTGGCGCAGTCGGTGCCGTAGCCGGTGTCGTGCCCGCCGTCACCGACCCGGCGTCGACCCGTGGAGGTTGTAGGTGATGGACCCGCCACGCTCACTGGGCGCGACGTTGATGGACGCCCCCCTCGGGGCGGCGGCGGCCACATCGCCGATGACGACTGCGAGAATGAAGACAGCGCAACCAAGCGCTCCGCCTCCCATAGGTCGAGTTTTCATGGGCTACACACGTCGCCGGGTACCAATCCCTGCGAGTTGTACCCGAGTTGGTCGATCAGCCAGGGTTGGGGCTGCCTTTGGATCCAGTCCTGAGGATTGCGTAGTTGGGGCCCACCGGAGGGGGCTTGGTGTTCGCGCCGCTGTAGTTCCTGATGACACTGACAAAGATGCAGGTGCTGGTACTGGGAAAGACCTGCTGCACCTCGTCGATCACGGGGCTTAGATGCGGCGGGAGGTCCTGCAGACCTGACTGAAGGTCGGTCAGCCAGGTTTGGTGATCGACGTAGTACTCGTCTGGGGTGGTCACCGAGTGGATGAGGGCCGCGGCGGCGGGGGTGTAGGCCCGGTGGGAAACGATGTTCGCCGTTGCCTTGGCTTGCACCGCTTCCAGAGCGCTGAGCACGCTCTGCACGTAAGCCTTGGTGATCGCACGAGGCAGCCACCAGGGACGCGGCCACACCCGCCAGCACCACCGAACACCTCCCGGCCAGCGACTGCACTACCACGTCTCATAGCATATCGACGCTCTCCAAGGAGCGCAAGCGCCGTCCCGGCAGGCCGGTTGCCTTCCCGGTAGCCCGGTAGCTGGGTCCCCTATTGGGCGCTGTCGGTCACGGTCAGGATGGTCTCGTTGGCCACTCCACCCGGAGCTACGGTGACCGTAACCGATAGCGGTCCGCAGGAGATCAGCGCGGGAGGAGGGATGGTGCTGCAGGCGCTGATGAACCAAGGCGGGGTGGAGGTCTCAGTCACAGTCGCACTACCGGCTGGGACCTGAACCGGGGGCGAGCAAGCCCCAGTGGGGACAGTGACCGGCTGGCCGTCCACGCTGAAGTGCCAAACGGCGGGCACGACGATCCCGCTCGGGACTACCTGCTTGCAAACCTCCAGATAGCCCGACTTGGCTGCCTGCGGACCCTGGTCGGTGTAGGTCACCTCAGTGACCCCAGGACCGAGGGTCACCCTGACCTTGCCGGCCACCAAGTTCGCCGGACCCACCTGGTTGGCCGCTGGGACGACGGCTATGCCAGTCACCTGGTCACCCGGCGGTATCACCTCCTTGATCGTGCCGGTGGCACCGACGGGCTTGGAGCCCACCACCTTGCAGTACCCGCCGGGGGCCGGTCCGGCAGGGACCGAGACGGTGGCAGAGCCGGCCATAAAGGTGAACGGGGTGAGCACCGGCACCCCGAGCCCGGCCACCTTGCAGATCTTGAGGGTAGCGCAGCGTGGTGAGATTACGGTGAAGGAGTAGTCGAGACCTGTGGCCGGCGGCGAGGTGTCATGCACGATGAAATCCACCACGTTCAGCCCGGCATGAAAGTAGAAACTTGTGACGAAGAAGGTCGGCGTGGTGAAGTTCTTGCTCGGCGGCGTCGACGGATCAGGCTGCGCAGTTATCAGATGATTGTTGAGGAACACCCCGGCGGCGTTGTCAGCCAGCATGTGCCCGACCAAGCTGTCCTGGCCGGTGCACCCCAGGGTGAACTCGGCGTCGTAGATGTAGAAGGTCGGCGAGCTGTTCGGGAAGTCCGATCCGTGTCCGGTCGGGTCGATACCCACCCACTTGGCCCCCGGAATGGCCCCGCTCCAAGGGCCGTGGGGTTCGAGGTAAGGATGCGCGGGTGTGCCTTTGGCACAGCCCGGCGAGACCGGGTCGGGACCCTTGACCGACGCCACCGGAGGCGCTCCGGCCGGGGTCGTGGGCTTCTCGCATAGCGAGGTCTTGGAGTCCACCCCGGTGGTGGTGGCTCCCGCACCGCTGGCCAGCGTGACCGTAGTGATCCCGATGCCGCGGATAGGCCGCGAGGTGGGCTCGGGCTGGGCAGCCGCGACCCCGACGGCCGGCCCTAGCAACACTCCCAGCAGAAGGGCACCCACCAGGGCTACCAGCAATCGCCTTGGGTCTGCCCGCCCGACTCTGGCGCTCGTGAGCGAACTCTCTCGGGCCGGCTTTCGTGAGTGACCAACCATCGAGGACTCCCCTCCCCTAAGTTGAGACTTTAGCCTAGGCTAGCACAGTAGGTCACCTTTTGCAAGCGGTTTCTGAAGGGTCGCGCGTTTGCGTTCTGGCCTCCTCCATGCCTCCTGCTTCAGCCTTCGCGCTGACATACAACCCAATGGTTGTAGCTCAGGTCCTGGAGGAGGAGGCCGACCGCATATTCCATGCGTTGGCCGACCCGACCCGCCGTGACATCCTCGTGCGCACCATCGGGCAAGGCCAGTCCGTGTCGACCCTGGCGCGCCCTACGAGATGAGCTTCGCCGCAGTGCAAAGGCACGTGGCCGTGCTCGAACGGGCGGCCCTCGTCACCAAGCATCGACGTGGTCGTGAGCAGATCGTGCACGGCAACGCCGCGACCCTGCGCCGAGCGGCCGCCCTACTTGACGCATACGAGCAAATCTGGACCCGCCGTGCCACACAGATCGCCGACCTGCTGGCCGGCGAAGAAGGAGACCTGACGTGACCGTCATTAGCACCACCAAAGACGAAGTCAACTTGACCCTCACCCTCGTCGCCGAATTCGCCGCCAGCCCGGACCGGGTTTGGCTGGTGGCGGATCGACGAGATCGACAAGCCCCACCGGCTCGGCTTCGCCAATGGCCTGGCCGGCGAGGACGGCGAGCCCGTACCCGGGGTAGAGCCGATGCCTGGCTACGTCACCTTCGAGGCCGTCGAGGGTGGCACCCGGATGACGGCCGCGACCCAGTTCGTCAACGTCGAGCAGATGCAGGCCATGCTCGGCCTGGGGATGCTGGAGGGCATGACCCAGGCGATCGGGCAGATCGACGACCTCCTATAGTCAGCGGACTGGTATGGGTTTGAGTGTCCCAAAGACCCGCAAACACCACCAGTCCGACCGAAGCAGGCTCAGGCCGTGCTGCGCGCCATGTCCAGCAGGATCCCGGTCGCATCCAGGCCGCGGGCCACCGGGCCGATGGCGTCGACCGGCAGGTACTGGGGTCCACCGGGCCAAGTGTGGCCCCCACCCTCGATGCGGTACAAAACCACCGGGGGACCAGACTCCACTGACCAGTCCATACGAGTCACCGGCAGCTCGCCCGCGGCGACCGGCAGATGCAAGACCACGGGAGCCGCCCACCCCCCACTGAGGGCACCTGACACAGCGCCGCCCACACCACCGGCCGTAGCGCCGCCCACACCACCGGCCGTAGCGCCGCCCACACCACCGGCCGTAGCGCCGCCCACACCACCGGCCGTAGCGCCGACCACACCACCGGCCGTAGTGCCGCACACACCACCGGCCGTAGCGCCGCACACACCAACGCCCACAACGCCGGCCCACTCGCGCGCCACCTCCTCGGCGGGGACCGCCACCCGCTCGCCTCCCTCCTCGCCGCGCTCCGCAGCCAGGCGGCTCAGCCTCTCGCCGAATGGCCCCTTGGAACCGATCAGCCCGCCCCCGTAGGGGACCACCGGGTCCGCGCTCCCCTGGAACATGAGAACCGCGGCCGCCTGGGATGGCGGTCCTCCCGCCTGGCTGCCCCTGGTCGCCGCTCCCGCCACGAGAGCAATCCCACAGACGCAAAGCAGCCCACGCCGGGCGAGGTACTCCACGAAGAAAGCCCCGTTGGACATCCCCGCCAACCACAGGGCGCCAGCCCGGGCGACGCCCTCGGACACCAGTCGACCCACCAACGCCTGCAGGAAGTCGGTGTCACTGATCGACTCGCGGCCCACCAACGGCCTTCCACGGTCCCAGACCTCGCCCAGCCCGTCGGGGAACACGGTGGCAAACCCCGCAGCCGGCCCCCTCCGTGCCAAGCCGGTGAACGCGGCCATCCCCTTTCCATTCGTCCCCGTGCCGTGCAGGACCATCAACAGGGGGGCCTCGGGCGAAGGACCCGGAGCCAGAAGGAAGGTCCGCTCCATACCGCCGACCTCGATCCGGCGGACCCGGACATCCGAGCCAACCCGCGCCCCGCCGCTATCCACGGGCGCACCCGTCCGGCACAGTCCACAGATCGACCCCGCCAACCGAGCGGGGTGCGTGGCCCACCACCTCGCTCACCAGGCTGACCACCGCGGACCGACGAGGCATCGGCCCCGCCACCACCGAAGTCGCACAGGAGCGGGCCAGCCCGGCTCGCAGCCCCGGCAGCGAAGACGGGCTAGGCAGAGCGCCGGTGGTCTGGGCGTCCAGCAAAGCAGCCGCCAGAGGCCCGAGCACCGACGGCGGCTGAGGACCGGTCCCGAAGTGATTCTCTGGCATGGAGAACCTCATCCCCGCCAGCGCCTGCCACAGCAACGAGCTGGAGGTATCGAACGGCAAAAGCACGGCGACACTACCGCTCGGGATCGCCGCCGAGGCGCCCGCAGAAGCAAAAAAGGCCGGCACCGGCGGCCGGTACGACGGGAACGGCAGAGCCGGAAACAGAGTCACCCCAACCAGCACCAACACCACGCAAGCCCCGACCCCCTCGCGCCGCACCCCCCCGCGCGGCAGGCCGCCCGGCGGCCCCGCCCGCTGCCGGGCCAGGCGTGGCCACCCCGAACCGACTTCCCCCAGCCAGACTGCGAGAATGACCGCCGCCGCCAGCATGGTGTAGACCGCCAGGCGCGAGGCCAGCACATCCGAAAGCACTGGAAGGTGCCTCAGCACCGCCCACGGCAGTGGGACCCCCGTGACCCGCCCGCCCACCTCCAGGTGCGGCCCCAACGAGAGCACCAGGAAGATCAGGCCGACCAGGCCCGCCACCCGCACCGCGGGGACCCGGCGGCACCGCCAACCGCCCCAGCCGACCAAGACCAGCAGGGGAATCCCGAGGTAGCCGTTCGACTCGACCAACCCGGCGGCGAAGCGGGTCGAGACCCCAGCCGGCCCCAGCGCCTGCACCCCGGTGGGAAGCACGAGGTTGGCCAGGTCGGTCACGTAGGTGTCGAGCCCCCGGATCGCCCCCCCGACGGTGTGGCCCGCCCCCGCCACCTCCAGATAAACCGGCCACCCGCCCAGCACCACGAATACCCCGGCCGCGATCCCGCCCACCACCGCCGCACGCCGCAGGCGCCCCCGCACCTCCCGCGGGTAAAACAAGGCCAACACCACCACCAGGATTACCCCCATCATCACCTCAGTGGCCAACACCTCGGACGATAGAAGTAATTGAGCAACTAGCACTGCCCCAAGACCAACGCCCACCCACGCCGGTCGCCCCCGCCGCCGGACCACCGCTTCGTCCACCAGGATCACCACCACCGGGACAAGGAATGCCGTCGTGATCTGCTCGTGCCCGTAGGACTGGGCCAACAGCGCCGGCGAAAAACCATAGACCAGCCCGCCGAGCAGGGGACCCAGCCGTCCCCGGGCGTAGCGGCGCAGGCAGAGGTACGCGCTCCACCCTGACAGCGCCAGGGCACCGGTCGCCAGCAGGTCATAGGCCACCACCGGCCCGACGAGCCAGGTGACCGGGCTGAGCACCACCCCGGCGAGGGTGACCGCGGTGGTGCTCAACAGGTTGACCCCCCCAGGGGCGCCGACCAGGTGGGAGTAGAACAGGCTGTGGCCCCCAGCCAGGGCGTGGGCTGCCCATGCCAAGTTCCACACGGTCAGCACGTTGTCAGCGGGGACGCCCACCAGCACCCTGCCGGGGTCCGCCCACGACCCGGCGAACAGGCCCACCGCAAGCACCGAGAACAGCACCAGAGGCAACCAGTCGCGCCGCCCGAGCGCGGGATGCAGGAGGCCCTGCTCCTCCTCCACCACCCGCGCGCAAGTCCGCCTTAGGTCAACGCGCATCCCCCACACTATGCCTGATCCGGGCGCTTTCCGAGTCCGTAGTCTAAGAAACTAGAACACACGTTTGCGCAAGGAGGAGTGGCGCTGCAGAGCAAGCCGGCGGGAACGAGGTTGGTCCGGTCGGTCAAGGGTCCGCCGGACAAGAAGTCATCCCAGACGCGTTGGTTGTCCAAAGATAGCCCCGAGCGGTCGCTCCGGGCCATCAACCGGCCCAACGAGCCCAGCCGAAGGGCGTCCGTCCCCAAAGCAGACCTGTGGACCTTGGTCGGCGCTGCGCAACAACTGAGACTGGCTTCTGCCTCGCTCGCGGAGCTCCCAGCTTCGCCAGCGACCGGCACGCTCGGCCAGGACAGCCGCGAACACGCCCGAGCGTTGGCCAAATGGTACGGAGAGGCGGCCTCCCACATTCGCGGGGACCCGCCAGTCGAGCTGAACCTCCTCGAGCCCTGGGATCGCCTAACCCCTGATGGTACGGGCCCCTGGCGCCAGCTGTCCTGCCAGATGTACGTCGATCAGTTTCTGCGGCACCTCCACCTCCACCACGGCACACTGATCGGACGGGCGAAGCGCCTGTACCGAGCCATCAGGGAACCGTGGCGACACGCCTCTGCTCCGACAACCCTTCCGCCGCCTACGGCGAGTCCGCCCGCACTGCTCAGCAGCCCTCGCTAGGCCGGCACCCTCGCTAGGCCGGCACCCGCGCCGAGCCGTCGAGGACCCGGGCGAGAAACCTCCCGGTGTGGCTCTCGGCGCACTTGGCGAGCGCCTCCGGGGTGCCCTCCGCCACCACCAGGCCTCCCCCGTCGCCACCTTCCGGTCCTAGGTCGATCACCCAGTCGGCGCTCTTGATCACGTCCAGGTTGTGCTCGATGACCAACACGGTGTTCCCTCCGGCCACCAAGCGGTCCAGGACCCCCAGCAGCCGGCGGATGTCCTCGAAGTGCAGCCCGGTGGTGGGCTCGTCCAGCACGTACAGCGTCCGCCCGGTGGAGCGCTTGGACAGCTCGGAGGCCAGCTTGACCCGCTGAGCCTCACCGCCGGAGAGGGTGGTGGCGGGCTGGCCGAGCCGCACGTAGCCGAGTCCCACGTCCACCAGCGTGCGCAGGTGGCGGGAGATCACCGGCTGGTTGACGAAAAACTCCGCTCCCTCCTCACACGACATTCCCAGCACCTCGGCGATGTTGTGCCCCCGGAAGGTAACGTCCAGCGTGTCCCGGTTGTAGCGCGCTCCGTGGCACACCTCGCAGGGAACGTACACGTCAGGCAAGAAGTGCATCTCGATCTTGATGGTCCCGTCCCCCGCGCACGCCTCGCATCGGCCCCCTTTGACATTGAACGAAAAGCGCCCAGGCAGGTACCCCCGCACCTTTGCTTCTTGCGTCTGGGCGAACAGCTTGCGGACGTGGTCGAACACCCCGGTATAGGTTGCCGCATTCGAGCGGGGCGTGCGCCCGATGGGCGCCTGGTCCACGTCCACCACCTTGTCCAGGGCGTCGAGCCCCTCGATCTTGCGGTGCCGGCCGGGGACCTCCTTGGAATGGTACACCCGCTGCATCAGCACCCTCAACAAGATGTCGTTCACCAGGGTAGATTTCCCCGATCCCGATACCCCGGTGACCGCCACGAAGAGCCCCAGCGGGATCTCCACGTCGATGCCGGCCAGGTTGTGCTCCCGAGCGTCGCGGATCACCAGGGCCTCCCGGCCGGGCTCGCGCCGCATCTCCGGGACCGGGATCGAACGAGCCCCGGAGAGGTACTGCCCGGTGATCGAGTCCCCGCAGCTCAATAGCTCCGCGACGCTCCCCGAACAGACCACCGAACCGCCGTGCTCCCCCGCCCCCGGCCCGATGTCGACCACGTTGTCCGCATTCCTGATGGTGTCCTCGTCGTGCTCGACGACTATGACGGTGTTTCCGATGTCGCGCAGGCGCAGGAGGGTCTCGATGAGGCGCCGGTTGTCCCGCTGGTGCAGCCCGATCGACGGCTCGTCCAGCACGTACAGCACCCCGACCAGGCCGCTGCCGATCTGGCTGGCCAGGCGGATCCTCTGGGCCTCCCCCCCGGCCAGGGTGGCGGCAGAACGGTTCAGGGTCAGGTAGTGCAGCCCCACGTCCAGCAGGAACTGCATCCTGGCGCGCACCTCGCGCAGCACCCGGTCGGCGATCAGGTGGTCGCGCTCGGAGAGTTCCAGGCCCCCGATGGCTTCTGCCGAGCGGGCAATCGAAAGGTCGCACAGCTCGAATATGTTGTGTCCCCCGACGGTCACGGCCAACGATTCGGGTCGCAGGCGCGCCCCCCCACAGGTGGGGCAGGGGACCTCGCGCATGTACCCCTCCACGTGCTCGCGGTGCGCGTCCGAGTCGGCCTCGGTGTGCCGGCGGCCCAGCCACGGCACCACCCCCTCGTAGGAGGTCTTGTACGAGCGGTTCCGCCCGTAGCGGTTGCGGTAGGAAACGTGAACCTGGGTCTTGCCCGAGCCCCACAGAACCACCTTTTGCCGGGCTTTGGAGAGCTTGGCCCACGGCGTGTCCATCGAGAACCCGTACTGGGCCGCAATGGCCTCCAGGACCCTCCCGAAATACTCGGTCCGCCCGCCGGCCCACGGGGCCACGGCCCCCTCGGCGAGGCTCAGGTCGGGGTTGGGCACCACCAGCTCGGAATCCACCTCGAAGCGCGTCCCCAACCCCGCACACGCCGGGCACGCCCCGTAGGGTGAATTAAAGGAGAAATTGCGCGGCGCCAGCTCGTCGAAGGACAGCCCGCAATGCGTGCAGGCCAGATTTTGGGAGAATGTCAAAATGTGGTCCTCACCGTCCGGTGTCCTCTCACGGTCAGTGGTCTGCTCGCCGGAGCCGGGCAGTATCTGTATCTCGGCGACCCCGTCCGCCAGCCTGAGCGCGGTCTCCAGGGAATCGGTGAGCCGCCGGGTGATCCCTTTCCGCCGGACCAGGCGGTCCACCACCACCTCGATGGTGTGGGCCTCGTAGCGCGCCAGGCGCTCCTCCGCGCTGCCGTCATTCGCAGGGGTGGAGTCGGCGGCACGGCGCTCCGAAAGGTCCCTCAGCTCGCCGTCCACCCTGACGCGCGCGAATCCCTGGGTCGCCAGGTCATCCAGCAAACCCTCGTACTCGCCCTTGCGGCCACGCACGACCGGTGCCAGGACATAGAATCGTGTGCCCTCGCCGAGCTCCATTATTCGATCTACGATCTGGGTGGGGGTCTGGCGGGTGACCGCGCGCCCGCATTTGGGACAGTGGGGTTGGCCGACCCGGGCATACAAAAGGCGGAGGTAGTCGTAGATCTCGGTGATGGTGCCAACGGTGGAACGGGGGTTGCGCGAGGCGGACTTCTGGTCGATGGAGATCGCCGGCGAGAGGCCCTCGATGAAGTCCACGTCGGGCTTGTCCATCTGGCCGAGGAACTGGCGGGCGTAGGAGGAGAGGGACTCCACGTAGCGTCGCTGGCCCTCGGCGTAGATGGTGTCGAAGGCCAGCGAGGACTTGCCCGAGCCCGACAGCCCGGTGAAGACCACCAGCTTGTCCCGGGGCAGGTCGAGGCTGACGTTGCGCAGGTTGTGCTCGCGCGCCCCCCTGATCACCAGCCGGTCGGACACGGGTCGAGGCTACCGGCCGGTCGGGAGCCGGACCGCTAGATGATGTCGCCTTCCCAGAGCTTGATCCCGCCCAGGATGCCCGCGTCGTTGTCCACGATGGTGACGCCTTCGCCGACGTGGCCCCGGAGGCGCTCCGAGTTGCCCCCGCCGATGTAGAGGTGGTCGTAGTTGATCAGGGTGTGCAGGGTGTCCAGGGCGGACAGGACCCGCTTGCGCCAGCGCTTGTTTCCCGCCTCCTTGCGGGCCGCCTCGCCGAGGCGCTCGTTGTAGGTCTCCCCCTTGGCCAGGGGGTGCTGGGCGATCTCCAGGTGCGGGGCGATGTGTCCCTGCCAGAACAGCCCGGTCCCGACCCCGGTACCGAGGGTGACCACCAGCTCCAGGCCCTTGCCCGAGATCACCGCCGCCCCCTGCAGGTCGGCGTCGTTGGCCACCCGGGTGGGCTTGCCCAAGGCCTGGGAGAGCGCCCTCGCCAGGTCGAAGCCGGTCCAGGCCCGGACCAGGGACTTGTCGGCCTTGGTACCGGGACCGTGCTTGGTCACGAAGTGGGGCGCGGTGATGACCTTGCCGCCGCGGACCACGCCGGGAAAGCCAACTGAGACCCGCTCGTGGGCTGGCAGCGGTGCCACCAGGGCGACCAGGGTCGAGACCATCCGGGCCGGGGGCATCGGGTAGGTCGTGGGGACGCGGACCCTCGCGGTCTCCATCTTGTCGTTGTGGTCCAGGACGGACGCCTTGAGGCCGGTCCCGCCGATGTCGATGGCCAGGGTCGAACCAACCGAGGCCGGGGCGGCTGGGGCGGCGGGGACAGCGGGTGCAACCGGGGCGGCGGGGGCAACCGGTCCGGCGGGGGCGGCGGGGACACGTCTGCGCGCCGGGGCAGCGGGGGCGGAGGCGGCGCGGCGGCGCGGGGTTGGCGCGGGGTTAGCGGCGGGAGCAGGGCTGACGGGAGGAGCCGGAGCCGGTGGAGACGGCTCAGCGGGGGTGGCGTCGAGCTGGGCAGGCTGGATGTCGGTCACGTCCCCCAAGCGTAGCCCGCATACGGAGTGGCGAACGTCTTCAGGTGTCGAAGCCCAGCCCAGCCAGCACCGCGTCGGCGGCGTCGTAGGGAGACAGCCGACGCTCAGCCAGCTCGGCGCGGACCAAGTCGAGCGCGGGGCCGGCAACGAGCCGCTGGGCACCTTGCTCAAGCCGGCGGGCCACTATCCGTCCCAGTTCGGCCTCCAGGTGCGCCCGGCGCCGGATGTCCAGCTCGCCGCTGTCGGCCAGGAACGCCCGGTGCGCGGCAATCGCCTCCCAAACCCCCTCCACCCCGTCGCCGGTCGACGCCACGGTATCCACGATGGGGACGTTCCAGTGTCCGTGAGCCGGTCCGGGCCCCTGGCTCGGTTTCGTCGAAAGGGCGAGCATGGTGGCAATGTCACGGCGGAGCTCCGAGGCGCCCGGGCGGTCGGCCTTGTTTATCACAAACACGTCAGCCACCTCCAACAGACCGGCCTTGTTCGCCTGGACGCCATCGCCAGACCCAGGGTTGAGCACCACCAGAGTCGTGTCGGTGACCCCGGCCACCTCGACCTCCACCTGGCCCACCCCCACGGTCTCGACCAGGATCAGCCCCAGGCCGGCGGCGTCCAGGACCCGGATCACCTCAGGCACCGCCAGGGACAGACCTCCCAAGTGGCCGCGGGTGGCCAGGGAGCGGATGAACACTCCCTGATCCAGGACGTGGGCCTGCATCCGGACCCGGTCCCCGAGCAGTGCGCCCCCCGAGAAGGGCGAGCTGGGGTCCACCGCGAGCACCCCCACCTCCTGGCCAGCAGCCCGTAAGCGGGTGATGAGCCGGTCGACCAGGGTCGACTTTCCAACACCTGGGGCTCCGGTGATGCCAACCGAGTACGCCTCGCCGCCCAGGGGAAAAGCGAGGCGTCCCACCTGCCTTGCCGGGGCGCCACCCCGCTCCACCGCCGAGACCAGGCGGGCCAGCGCCGCCCGATCCCCCTTTCGGGCGTCGCCGAGCAGTCCCGCCACGTCGATCCGCTCACGGTCCCAGCGCCCGGCAGGCGCCCGCTTGGACTGGGGCTCAGGCGATACGGGAGACATCCGCCCCGAGAGAGGCCAGCTTGCCCGCCAGGTCCTCGTAGCCCCGGTCCACGTGTTGGGCACTCGCCACCACGGTCTCGCCTTCGGCCCGGAGCCCGGCGAGCACCAGGGCGGCCCCGGCACGTATGTCGGGCGCCCGAACCTGGGCCCCCGAGAGCCGCGCCACCCCCGATACCACCGCATGGTGGCCCTCGGTCCGGATGTCCGCCCCCATCCGGCGCAGCTCGTCCACGTAACGAAACCGGCCCGGGTACAGGTTCTCGGTCACTATGGCCGCCCCGTCAGCGACGCTAAGGAGGGTGACGATCAGCGGCTTGTAATCGGTGGCCACCCCAGGGTACGGCAGGGTGGCCACATCCACCGGGCGGATCCCCCCGGTGGCGGAGACCAGCAGGCCGCCTTCGGTGGCCGACACGCGCACCCCCATAGCCGCCAGCTTGGCCAGCAGCATGTCCATGTGCTCGGCTCTGGCGCCCTCCACCAGCACCTCCCCTCCGGCCATGCCCACCGCAGCCAGGAAGGTGGCGGCCTCCACCCGGTCCGCCACCACCGCGTGCTCCGAGGGGGCCAGGCTCTCCACGCCCTCCACCACGATGCGGGAGGTGCCGGCCCCCGACACCTGCGCCCCCATCCTGTTCAAGTAAGCAGCCAGGTCGGACACCTCGGGTTCGCGCGCGGCGTTCTCGATGATGGTCGTCCCCTTGGCAAGGGTCGCGGCCATCAACAGGTTGTCAGTGGTGGTGTGGCTCGGGAACTCCAACACGATCCTCGCCCCGGTGAGCCGTCCGGCCCGGCCACCCACGTAGCCGTGGGCGCTGGTGAAGGTGGTGCCCATCGCCTCCAGGCCCCTCAGGTGGAAGTCGATCGGCCGGTTGCCGAAGTCGTCTCCACCCGGCAGCGAGACCGTCGCCCTGCCCAGGCGAGCCAGCAGGGGTCCGAGCACGACCACCGAGGCTCTCATCTTCTCGACCAGCTCGTAGGGGGCTTCGGGCTTGATCTCGGCCGGAACGTCGATGACCAGCGCGTCGGCGTCCCGGGTCGTGCAGACGCCCATCGCACCCAGCAGCTCGGACATTATCTCCACGTCCACGATCCGGGGGACGTTGGTGAGCCGGTGGCTGCCCTCTGCCAGCAAAGTTGCCGCCATCAGCTTGAGCACCGAGTTCTTTGCCCCTCCGACCCTCACGGCTCCACAGAGCGCAGGCCCCGGACGGACCCGGATGCGATTCAGCGCACCAGCGGTGTGAACCAATCGTGGCGAATGTCCCATGCCTACCAGTATGGACCCACTTGGCTACCGGGTGGTGAATCCCCGATCTTCGGGTGCCTCAACTCGGTTGCGCTGATGATTGCCCACGCGGGAGACTCCCGTCTGTCGATGCGCCACCAGTCAGGTCAGGTGATGCACCGGATCCTCGAAGGCCTGCGAACCGATCAGTTACCTACCAGCGCCAGCAGCTCGTGAAGTCGGCCCGCCCCGCTCACGCCTTGCCTCCTCCAACAACCAGCAGCACGTCGCCACCAGGTGCCTCGTCCATCGCACCCGGGGTTGACTTCACGCCAGACGGCGCTCCATGACCACGAAATCGCGCCCGGCACTCCAGGCGATCAGGGTGTCGGTAACCACGAATCCCCGGTGGAGGTAGAAGCCCTCAGCGGGGCTGGCCGCCCGGGTCAGGACTCGTACCGCAGAGCCGCCGGACTCGGCTGCCATCGACTCCACTGCTGCCAGCAGGTGGGAGCCCACGCCCTCCCCCCTCACCGTCGGGTCGACGATCAGGCGTGAGATCTCGGCCACGGGACGCAGGGAGCCCGGGGAGCGGACGAAGCCCTCGACAGTGCCGACGGTCTGGCGCGCCCTCCGGGCGGTAAAGGCGAAGGGTTGGTCTGGGACCGCCCCTTCGCCATAGTCCTCACGCGTACAAGACGCCCAGGCCGCCGACGCCCAGGCGGCGGCGTGGGCGTCGAGGTCCGGCGTGCCGCTTACCTCGGTAGCCAGCCCGCCCCGGCCGATCACAGCCGGGGCGGACAGGCGGGCGGTCCCCAGCGTCTCCCACACCTGCCCGGCGCGCTGCACCAGCAGGTGGACCTCGGTCACGCTCACCTCGGCCCGGTAGGCCCCCAGCAGGCTCAGCGCCGGCGGGATCAGCTCCGGTCCAACGTTGTCGGCGATGGTCACGTGCGCCACGAAGGCCTGGTCGGCTGGCCGGTCCAGCGGCGGCTTGCTCACCGCCCTGCGCAAGCGCTCCACTTCCGACAGGCCAGGGCCACCCACCGACAGGCCAGGGCCACCTTCCGACAGGCCAGGGCCACCCACCGACAGGTACACCACCGGGTTCGCCGGCCAGAAGGATGCTGGCGGACCCAGCTCCAGGCGGAGGGGCCTCACAGACCCAGCGGCGTCGCGCAGGACCTCCAGCGCTCGGTCGAGCTGGGACGCGGGGATATTGGTCGGCGGCACCAAAGTGACGTGCGGCGGGATTCGCCCAAGCGCCCTGGACCCGAGCGCCCGGCGGAGGCCATCCACCTCGGTCCCGACCGGCGGTGGAATGACCAGCACCACCCCCAGGCGGAGCCGCACCGTCACCCGTGTCTCAGCTCGCTCCTGCTCGCGGCCGCCAGGTCAGTCGTTGTCGATCAGGTACTCGCCACCGGCGCTGTGGTAGTCGAGCAGCTGACTAAAGCCCTCCAGGTCGTAGACCACCAGCTCGGGACCCTCCCAGCTCGCTCCCAATCCCTCGGCGGTATCCAGGTCGGAGAGTTCTGGGGGCGCCTCCTCCGTCCAGCGATATCCGATCATCGAGTTCTCCTTGCGGGCCAAGACCACCCGCGTTCCCTCAGTACCGGCCACGTGGCCTCCTCCCGTGCGTCACCGCGCTTGCTCTCACCACCAGGCTACCGCAGCAGGGCGTCGAGGGGCTTGCGGACCACTCTAGGCACGCCCCGCTCTGGCCGCTAAGGCCAAGCAAGTGGCTTTCATGGAGTGATCGGCTGCAAAAACTGCAGGTATTCACTCCATGAACCGCTGACCGGGCCTACTCGGTGAGGCTCAGGAACCGCTGCCAGCGCCGCTTGTCACGCTCGGCCACCCGGCGCCGCTCGGTATCCTCGCCGGCCTGCTCGAGCTCACCCTCAGCGATCCGCAGTCGCTCCCGTAGGTCGTCCGGGTCCAGGTCTGCGAGGGGATGGGCCTCGGAGACCAGCACCAGCGCGCGGTTGGCACCGACCTGGAGGTAGCCCTCCGCCTGCGCGAACCGGACCACCTCGGTCTCGGTCTTGTACAGCCGCAGCTCGGTGGGCTCGAGCGTTGCCAACAGCGGCGCATGCCTGGCGAGGATGCCGATCTGACCCAGCGTGGTGCGCGTGGAGACCATCTCCACCTCGCCGTTGAAGACCTCGCCCTCCGGCGTGAGGACCTCGACGGGAAACTTGGCGTGAGCCAACTCAGCTCCCTCCCCCGCCGCGGGCGTCGGAGACCACCTGGTCGATGGTGCCCTTCATAAAGAACGCCCGCTCGGGGAGATCGTCGTGGCGCCCCTCGAGGATCTCCTTGAAGCCGCGGACCGTCTCGGCGATCGGGACGTAGGTGCCCGGAGTGCCGGTGAACTGCTCGGCCACGTAGAACGGCTGGGAGAGGTACCGCTCGATCTTGCGCGCCCGGGTGACCGTAACCCTGTCCTCGTCCGAGAGCTCGTCGATCCCGAGGATCGCGATGATGTCCTGAAGCTCCTTGTAACGCTGGAGCACCTGCTTTACCTCATTGGCGACGCGGAAGTGCTCCTCCCCCACGACCTCCGCCTTGAGGATGGTCGAAGTCGAGTCGAGCGGGTCCACGGCCGGGTAGATGCCCTTCTCGGCGATCGAACGAGACAGCGCCGTGGTGGCGTCCAGGTGGGCGAACACCGACGCCGGAGCTGGGTCGGTGAAGTCGTCGGCGGGCACGTAGACCGCCTGCACGCTGGTCACCGATCCCCGGCGCGTGGAGGTGATGCGCTCCTGCAGCTCGCCCATCTCGGACTCCAGGGTCGGCTGGTAGCCGACCTGTGAGGGCATCCGACCGAGCAGCGCCGAGACCTCAGAGCCCGCCTGGACGAAGCGGAAGATGTTGTCGATGAAGAGCAGCACGTCCTGGCCCTCCTGGTCACGGAAGTACTCCGCCATCGTCAGTCCTGAAAGGGCCACGCGCATGCGGGCTCCGGGCGGCT
>JBOGGT010000126.1:0-6959 GCA_050744225.1 Acidimicrobiales bacterium
GCGGCGAGCACCTGGTCGCTTTCAAGGTGGCCTTCAACCGGGACAAGGACTGGGCGGACATCGGGGCCATGTGCGCTCACGGGGGCCTCGACAGTGCCGAAGTGAACCGCTCCATCGCCCAGCTGTACGCGGACAGCCCGCGCCGTGCCCGCCAACAGCTGCGCAGGTTCGGTCGGATGGCCAAACGCCCTTAGCCTTGCCCACGCAACTTTGGGCCGGACGCCACCATGGAGTGATCGACTGCAGTTAACTGCAGCTAATCACTCCATGGTGGCGGGTCAGAACGTGGCGAGAAGCCCACCGGCGGGTAAGACCGTGCCAGACCGTGCCAGACCGAGCCGGACCGTGGCGAGAAGCCCACCGGCTGGTAAGACCACAGGGAGAGCGCTAAGAGGCGTGCTCCTCGTCGGGCCACTCGGGGGCGGGACCGGAAAGGTCCGGGTCCTCCGAGGAGCCGCCTGAGGGACCCACGTCGCGCAGCCAGGCGGCCAGGTCCTCGGTCTCGCCGTCGGTCTCGGAGGACCAGAACTTGAGGTGCTCGGCCTCGGGGGCGTCCACGACGACGTTCCGGTAGGAGGGCATGCCGGTCCCGGCGGGGATCAGCTTGCCGATGATGATGTTCTCCTTGAGCCCGTAGAGGTGGTCCGACTTTCCCTCGATGGCCGCCTCGGTGAGCACCCTGGTGGTCTCTTGAAAGCTTGCCGCGGACAGCCAGGACTCGGTGGCCAGGCTGGCCTTGGTGATCCCCATCAGCTCCGGTCGGCCCTCGGCGGGACGGCGCCCGGCGGTGACCAGGCCCCGGTTGATCTCGGCGTAGTGGCGGCTGTCCACCCGCTCGCCGGGCAGGAACTCCGAATCGCCCGGCTCGGCGACCGACACCCTGCGCAGCATCTGGCGCACGATCAGCTCGATGTGCTTGTCGTGGATGGAGACTCCCTGGTCGCGGTATACTTTTTGCACCTCGCCGACCAGGTACTGCTGGGTCTCGCGGATCCCCTTGATGTCCAGCAGCTCCTTGGGGTCCTTGGGGCCCTCGACCAGCGGGTCGCCGGCGGCGATCTCGGCCCCGTCGCTAACCTCCAGGTGCGCCCGGGGAGAGATCACGTAGGCCTCCTCCTCCCCCTCGTCGTCCGCGATCACGATGCGTCGGCCACCCTCGTCGTCGCTCACCCGGACCACGCCCGAGGTGCGGGCGAGCAGCGCTGCACCCTTGGGGGTGCGGGCCTCGAACAGCTCGACCACCCGGGGCAGTCCGTGGGTGATGTCCTCACCCGCGATCCCCCCGGTATGGAAGGTACGCATGGTGAGCTGGGTACCCGGCTCCCCGATGGACTGTGCGGCGATGACCCCCACCGCCTCGCCCAGCTCGATCATGCGCCCGGTGGCCAGGGACTGGCCGTAGCAGGCCGCGCAGATCCCCTTTTCTGCCTCGCAGGTGAGCACCGAGCGGCACCTGACTCGGCTGACCGCCGGGTCGTCGCGCAGGCGGTCCATCACCTCGTCGGAGACGATGGTGCCCGCCTCGACCACGTCGCCGCCGGTGAGGGTCACCGGCTCCAGCAGCATCCGCCCGTAGATCCGGGTCTCCAGGTAGCTGCGCCGCCCGGCCTGGTCCGGGGTGACCTGGTCGATCCAGATCCCCCGCATGGTGCCGCAGTCGGGCTCGCGCACGATCAGCTCCTGGGCGACGTCGACCAGGCGGCGGGTGAGGTAGCCCGAGTCTGCGGTGCGCAGGGCGGTGTCGGCCAGGCCCTTGCGGGCGCCGTGGGTGGAGATGAAGTATTCCAGCACGCTCAGGCCCTCACGGAAGCTCGACTTGATCGGGCGGGGGATCATCTCCCCTCTCGGGTTCGAGACCAGGCCCTTCATCCCCGCGATCTGGCGGATCTGCTGGGAGTTTCCCCGGGCACCGGAGTCGACCATCATGTCGAGCGGGTTGAAGGCCAGCTCCGACAGGGTCGCCTCCATCACCCGGCCCACCTCGGAGTTTGCCGAGGTCCAGATCTCGACCTCCTTCTGGCGCCGCTCGTCGTCGGTGATAAATCCCCGACGGCACTGTGACTCGGCCTTCTCGGCCTCCCGCTCGTAGCGGTCCAGTATGGCGTCCTTCTCGGGCGGGGTGACCACGTCGTGGATGGAGATGGTCAGCCCCGACTGGGAGCTGAAGCGGAAACCGAGCTGCTTGATCCGGTCCAGGCTGTCGGCCACCACCCCCTTGGGGTAGTTGGCCGCGAGCTCCTCCACCACCACCCCGATCGGTGTGTTGCGCTTGCCGATCACGTCGTTGATGAACCGGAATCCCACCGGCAGCGCGCTGTTGAAGAACAGCCTGCCCGGGGTGGTCTCGATGATTCCGCTGGTCTCACAGACCGTGGCGGTCGGGCGGTGCGAGGCCCGGCCCGCGGCCAGGTCGTGGGTGGGGACCGCTGCGGCCTCGTGGGCCGCGGTGGCCGCGGCGTGGCGATCGGCGCCGGTGCCGGTGAGTGCCCGGGAATCCTGATCGGAAAGGGCCGGGGCCGGCACCTCGACCGTCCCGTTCTGCCAGCCCGCGGGTGGGCGAAAGTTGATCCTGGCGTGAAGGTTCAGGTGCCCGGCCTCATAGGCCTGCTCGATCTCCCAGATCTGGCGGAAGGTGCGTCCCTCCCCCTTGGCCCCGTCCACCACCAGGGTCAGGTAGTAGCAGCCGAAGACCATGTCCTGGGTGGGCACGGTGACCGGGCGCCCGGTGGCCGGGGACAAGATGTTGTTGGCGCTCAGCATCAGGACACGGGCCTCGGCCTGGGCCTCGGCGGACAGCGGGAGATGGACCGCCATCTGGTCACCGTCGAAGTCCGCGTTGAAGGCGGTGCAGACCAGGGGGTGGATCTGGATCGCCTTGCCCTCCACCAGGACCGGCTCGAAGGCCTGGATCCCCAGGCGGTGAAGCGTCGGCGCCCGGTTCAACAGCACCGGGTGCTCGCGGATCACGTCCTCCAGCACGTCCCAGACCGCGGCGCGCCGGCGCTCGACCATGCGCTTGGCCGACTTGATGTTCTGGGCGGTCTCCGCATCCACCAGGCGCTTCATCACGAAGGGCTTGAACAGCTCCAGGGCCATCTGCTTGGGCAGCCCGCACTGGTGCAGGGCGAGCGTGGGGCCGACCACGATGACCGAGCGGCCCGAGTAGTCCACCCGCTTGCCGAGCAGGTTCTGGCGGAAGCGGCCCTGCTTGCCCTTCAACATGTCCGAGAGGCTCTTGAGAGGGCGGTTCCCCGGCCCGGTGACCGGCCGTCCGCGGCGGCCGTTGTCGAACAGCGCGTCCACGGCCTCCTGGAGCATCCGGCGCTCGTTGTTCACGATGATCTCCGGGGCGTCCAGGTCCAGCAGCCGCCGGAGCCGGTTGTTGCGGTTGATCACCCGGCGGTAGAGGTCGTTCAGGTCGGAGGTGGCGAAGCGGCCACCGTCCAGCTGCACCATGGGGCGCAGGTCGGGCGGGATCACCGGGACCGCATCCAGGATCATGGCCCGCGGGTCGTTCAGGCGACGCCCGGTGTCGGGGTCGCGCTGGTTGAAGGCGGAGACGATCTTGAGCCGCTTGATCGCCTTCTGGCGGCGCTGGACCGACAGCGGCCGGCGACCGTCGACCGGGTCGATGGCGTCGCGGAGCTTGATCTCCTCCTCGTCGAAGTCGATCCGCTTTATCAGGTCCGCGATGGTCGCTGCGCCCATTCCCCCGTCGAAGTACTTGCGGGTGCCGGCCTTCTCGTCGTCCACCCCGTAGCGGGCGACCAGCTCGCGCCACAGCTGCTCGTCCTCGATGATCTTGCGCGAGTGGAGGGAGCGCAGCTCGTCGAAGGCCCGCTGGGCCAGGTCGATCTCGCGCTGGGCGCGGTCGCGGATGTCGGCCAGCTCCTTGTCCGAGCCGCGCTGGCGGGCACGGATCTCGGAGTCCTTGGCCCCGGCGGCCTCCAGCGCGCCGAGGTCGGCCTCCAGGGTCTTGAAGCGGTCGTCGATCTGCAGGTCCCGGTGGCGCTCGATCTCACCGATCTCCTCGATCAACTCGGCCTCCAGGCTGGGCAGGTCCAGGTGCAGGCGCTCGGCATCCACCGCGGTGACCAGGTTGGCGGCGAAGTAGATCACCTTTTCGAGCTGCTTGGCCTTGAGCTCCTCGCGGACCTCGGTGCCCATCAGCAGGTACGCCAGCCAGGACCGGGTGCCGCGCAGGTACCAGATGTGCACCACCGGCGCGGCCAGCTCGATGTGGCCCATGCGCTCGCGCCGGACCTTGGAACGGGTGACCTCCACCCCACAGCGCTCGCAGATGATCCCGCGGAAGCGCACCCGCTTGTACTTGCCGCAGTAGCACTCCCAGTCCTTGGTGGGACCGAAGATCTTCTCGCAGAACAGGCCGTCCTTTTCCGGGCGCAGCGTGCGGTAGTTGATCGTCTCCGGCTTTTTTACCTCGCCCTTGGACCAGTTCCGGATGGACTCCGCGGTGGCCAGGCCAATCCGCAACTGCTCGAAGTTGTTGACATCGATCACCTAGAAGCTCCTCTCGCCTGCGCGCCGCGCGTCCTCTTCGTCCGATCCCCGCTCTGGCCGGCTGATGTCGATACCCAGCTCCTCGGCGGTGCGGAACACGTCCTCGTCCAGCTCTCGCATCTCTATCTCCTCGCCTTGAGCGCTCAGGACCTCGACGTTGAGGCACAGCGACTGCATCTCTTTGATCAGCACCTTGAAGGACTCGGGGATGCCCGGCTCGGGGATGTTCTCCCCCTTGACCACCGCCTCGTACACCTTGACCCGGCCCAGGATGTCGTCAGACTTGATGGTGAGCAGCTCCTGCAGGGCGTACGCGGCGCCGTAGGCTTCGAGCGCCCAGACCTCCATCTCCCCGAAGCGCTGTCCCCCGAACTGGGCCTTGCCGCCGAGGGGCTGCTGGGTGATCATCGAGTACGGCCCGGTGCTCCGGGCGTGGATCTTGTCGTCCACCAGGTGGGCCAGCTTGAGGATGTAGACGTACCCGACGCTGATCTGGTTGTCGTAGGGCTCCCCGGTGCGCCCGTTGTAGAGGGTGACCTTGCCGTCGGTGCCCATGAGGCGGCTCCCGTCGGCCCCGTCGGGGCGCAGGGTCTCGAAGACCCTCCTGATGGTGGGGTGGCGCCCCGCCTTGTCCTCCTCGTCCCAGTGCGCCCCGTCGAAGACCGGGGTGGCCACTGCGACCGCCGGGACGGCACGGGGCCGGGTCTTGCGCCCTGCGGTCTCAGCCGGCCCGCCGCCGCCGGTCGGGCCGCCGCCCTCCGGCCCGCCGCCCCCGGTCGGGCCGCCATCGCCCTCCCAGCCCCATCGGGCACCGTAACCCAGGTGCGACTCCAGCACCTGGCCCACGTTCATCCGACTCGGCACACCGAGGGGGTTCAAGATGATGTCCACCGGGGTCCCGTCGGCCAGGTATGGCATGTCCTCCACCGGCAGGATCTTGGAGATGACCCCCTTGTTGCCGTGGCGCCCGGCCAGCTTGTCACCCTCTGAGATCTTGCGCCGCTGAGCGACATACACCCTTACCAGCTGGTTCACTCCCGGCGGCAGCTCGGACGCCTCCTCCCGGGAGAACACCCGCACCTCGATGACCTTGCCCTCCTCCCCGTGGGGGACCTTGAGGCTGGTGTCACGCACCTCGCGGGCCTTCTCGCCGAAGATCGCCCTCAGCAGGCGCTCCTCGGGGGTCAGCTCGGTTTCGCCCTTCGGGGTGACCTTGCCCACCAGCACGTCGCCGGGGCCGACCTCGGCCCCCACCCGGATGATCCCCCGCTCGTCCAGGTCGGCCAGGATCTCCTCGGAGAGGTTGGGGATGTCCCGGGTGATCTCCTCGGCGCCTAGCTTCGTGTCCCGGGCGTCGACCTCGTGCTCCTCGATGTGGATCGAGGTGAGGACGTCGTCGCGCACCAGGCGCTTGGAGAGGATGATGGCGTCCTCGTAGTTGTAGCCCTCCCAGGGCATGAAGGCCACGAGGAGGTTCTTCCCCAGCGCCAGCTCGCCGTTGTGGGTGGAGGGGCCGTCTGCCAGGAGGTCGCCCCTGGCCACCTTCTGCCCCTCGTCCACTAGGGCCTTCTGGTTGATGCTGGTGTTCTGGTTGGAGCGCCGGAACTTGGCCAGGCGGTAGACCTTGCGCCCGAGCTGCTGGCCGAGGCGGTCCTTCTGGCCCGACCGGTACTCCACCACCACGTGGTCGCCCGAGACCTCGGACACCGTGCCGTCGCCCTCGGCCACGATCACGTCGCCGGCGTCGCGGGCCGCCCTGCCCTCCACCCCGGTCCCGATGTAGGGGGCTTCGGGGACCACCAGGGGCACGGCCTGCTTCTGCATGTTGGCGCCCATGAGGGCCCGGTTGGCGTCGTCGTGCTCGACGAACGGGATCAGGGCGGTGGAGACCGAGACGATCTGCTTCGGGGAGACGTCCATGAGGTCCACCTCGGACGGCGGCACGAAGTCGATCTCGCTGGTGGTGCCGTAGGAGGTGTTGGCCACGCCCACCCGCACGCCGGTGCCCTGGGGGCCGCGCCGGACGAGGACCCGGTCCTCGGTGAAGGTGCCCTGGTCGTCCACCGAGGCGTTGGCCTGGGCGATGACGTGCTCCTCCTCCTCGTCGGCGGCCAGATAGACGACGTCGGCGGTGACCTTGCCGTCCACCACCCGGCGGTAGGGGGTCTCGATGAAGCCGTACTCGTTGACCCGGGCGTAGGTGGCCAGCGCACCGATCAGGCCGATGTTGGGGCCTTCGGGCGTCTCGATGGGGCACATGCGGCCGTAGTGGGAGCTGTGCACGTCACGGACCTCGAACCCGGCCCGCTCGCGGGAGAGGCCGCCCGGCCCCAGCGCCGAGAGGCGCCGCTTGTGGGCCAGGCCGGACAGCGGGTTGTTCTGGTCCATGAACTGGCTGAGCTGGCTGGTGCCGAAGAACTCCTTCACCGCCGCCACCA
>JBOGGT010000127.1:0-46437 GCA_050744225.1 Acidimicrobiales bacterium
TCAGCCACCGCTCCCAGTGCATTTCCCACGGGTATTGTGTCGTTTGCAAAGCACAGGTAAGCAAACTCTGAGCAGGTGACCAGTGTGGCGCGTCTACAAATTCTTCGCGGATGGACGGCGGACCGAGGGTCAATGCAGGATGGGAGCTCCAGACTACGTTCCAAACTGTTGACACAAATGCAGGAATGTTTCGCTTGTGCCGTGCCAGCAGTCCGAGGCAAACTGCCACGAGCCCGACCATGTCGAACTGCCACGATGACCCATTTGCAAGCATGTCGAGCGCGGCCTCTACGTAGGGTTCGGTGCTGCCCACGTCTGGACGCATTACACGGACCCCACTCACGTTGGAAGTTGAGCTCGCCAGCCGGTCCAGGTCGTAGGTGCCGATGGCCCCGCTGGCCAGTGACTCAGAGGTGCAGTGCCATGTGGCGACCACGACACCTGGACGATCGTGGCTGGGTCCTTGATCCGGGCGTTGGACCGCTCCGCTGCCGAGCGCCGGGCGTAGGAGCGCCGCCAGGGGGCCGAGGGGTAGTCGTGGCGCTGGGCGGTCTTGGCGTTGGCCGAGGGTGGCACAGTGATAGTGGCCTGGGTGCAGCACGTGGAGGGTCCTCGGGCTGGGAGGTTACCTCGGGCCGGTCCAGTGAACTGCTTGGGATGGGAGGTAGGAGGGTCCGCCCAGATTGCTGATCCTGGCTCCATCAAGGTGGACAGTCCCGACAGGCCGTCTTCGCAGTACAGCTCGTCGCCCTCACCGGTGGGGGTGCTGAGGTGCTGAACGTGCTCACCGGCGAGCCCAAGGCATCTCCCAGGGGACCGCTGTCCGCGTCACCGGCCTCACCGCCCAGCCCTGGGCGCTCGAGGATCGGTCCGGGGTTGCCTTCAAGGCCGTCCGGATCGAGCCGGCCAACCTGGCCCTGGCCCGCTCGGCCTCGTAGGAATCGGGGGCTCCGATGAAGTTCAAGGTAGCGGTGGTGATCATCCTGCTCTTGTGGCCATCTTCCCGGCGCTGATGTCGGGGATGGCTCGGGAGTTCGTCCACGCAGTGCTGCAGGCCATATCCAACCTCGTCGGAGCCTCCATTGGGTAGGGGTGAGGGGGCAGCTCAGAGCGTGCTCTTGGCTGCCCTCCGCCTTGCGTGGGGATTCCGGATCGAGCTGACCGGCGTCACCTGTTCGTGGATCGTCTGGAGGGAGGCCACCTACCTGCATCTACACAGGGCCGGTGGTGGGAGTCGAACCCACGACCTGACGATTACAAGTCGCCTGCGCTACCACTGCGCCACACCGGCGAGGCACTAGAGGGTAGCGGTCCTTGACTCGCGGCGCCAGGGTGGTCAAGCTGACAAGGATGTCACTTACTGAGCGCCAGCGGGCAATGCTGGACTTCGAGCGAACCTGGTGGATGCTCCCTGGTCCGAAGTATGCCAGGATCCGCGAGGTCTTTGACCTGTCGTCCAGTCACTACTACCGACTTCTGGCGGACCTCATCCAGACTCGTGCCGCCGCCGACTACGATCCAATGCTTGTGCGCCGCCTGCGCAGAAAGCGCAACCATCGTCGACGACTCCTCATCGAGGGTCCTCCGGTCCGCCAGCGACCGTCGTCGTGAATAGCGGCCGTCACGCCGCCGGTCCAAGGCCTTCGGGCCTGGCGCTGGGGCGGGGGTTCCTCTTGCTGGTGGTGGCCTTGGTGGTCGGCATAATCGTGTTGCGATCGATCCCCACGCCCAGGCCTTCGGGCGCAGCGGCCACCACGACCACGACAACCACCGAGAGGCCCGGTTCTCAGACCGGCAAGCCCACGGGCGACACCACCACTACCACCATGGCGCCCCTCGCTCCGGCCAAGGTGCAGATCCTGGTGGCGAATGGCACGAGCGTCCCGGTGGGGGCCGGCAACCTGGTAAACGCGCTCAAGGCCCTCGGTTACGACGTCCTCGTGCCCTACGATACCACTGCAGCGGCAACGGCAACTGCGATCTACTACGCCTCCAGCATCTACAAGCCCTCGGCGCTGACCCTCGCCAGTCTATTGAGCAAGCCGGCAAGCGTGGTTTCGGCGCTCCCCAAGTCGATACCGGTCACCACCACCGCCACGCCGAACGTCGTGATCATCGAAGGGCCCAATCTGGCCAAGCGTTTCGCCAGCCCTGTCTCCCTGAAGACCACCTCGACGACCACCAGCGCCTCGACCACCTCCGGGGGTTAGTGACCCGCAACAGACATCTGGTTGCCGCGCCCGACAAGTTTCGCGGCACCGCCAGCAGTTCACAGGTCTGCGCGGCGGTGCTCCGAGCGGCGGAGGCCGCGGGTTGGTCCGCCAGCGCCTACCCCGCTGCCGACGGAGGGGAGGGCACCCTCGAAGCACTCGGGGGCGAGCCCCGCCACAGCGAGGTTGTCGGACCCCTCGGTGACCCAGTGGTAGCAGAGTGGCGGATGTTCACATCGGGGCCGATCGCCGCCCTGACCCTCGGAAACCCACCGACCCTCGGAAACCCGCCGACCCTCGGAAACCCGCAGGCGCTCGAACCTCGACCAAACGGGCCGGTCGCCGTCATAGAGATGGCGCGGTGCTCGGGCCTGGCCCTGGCAGGAGGAGCGGAGCGGAACGATCCGGTGACCGCTTCGACCGCGGGCGTCGGCCAGCTCATTGCTCAGGCAGTGGCGGCCGGCGCGACCCAGGTAGTGGTGACCTGTGGCGGATCGGCGAGTACCGATGGTGGCTGGGGAGCGCTGGAGGCGCTCGGGCTTCCCCCGAGGCTGGAGGGGGTCGACCTTGTAGCTGCCTACGACGTCGAGGCGAGGTTCGTCGAGGCGGCCACCCTCTTCGCTCCGCAGAAGGGAGCCACCGTCGAGCAGGTGGGTACCCTCGAGCGACGTCTGCGCCTGCTCGCCGATCGCTACGAGCGGCGTCACGGCACCGATGTCAGAAGTCTCACCGGTGGCGGCGCGGCCGGCGGCCTGGCCGGCGGCCTGTCGGTGCTGGGCGCACGCCTGGTCCCTGGCTTCGGGCTGGTCGCCGAGGCAACGGGGCTCGCCCGGGCCTTGGTGGGAGCAGATCTGGTGGTGACCGGTGAGGGCTACCTGGACCGCCAGTCGCTTGGCGGCAAGGTGGTGGGCGGCGTCCTCGATCTGGCGGCCCGCGCCGGAGTCCCGGTGCTGGTGGTGGTCGGTGACGCCGATCCGGCGGTCGTGACCGAGGTAAGGCGGGACCATCCGGGAACCTCAGTGCTCAGCCTTACCGCTCTTGTCGGCCGGGACCGATCCATGTCCAGCCCGTTGGCTGCCATCGAGTCTGTCGTGACCCGCCATCTGGCCGCGATGGCCTCCTGACGCCTCGCCGCTCCGCTCGAATGGTGGTGTTTGAGTAGCTGGCAGCCACACAAACACCACCAGTGATGCGGCCTCTCCCCCCCTCCACCCCCCGAACGGGGGAGACACCTACTGGTCGGAACGCTCTCCGACGACGACCCCATATAATGCAGCCATCATCCAGAGCGACTGAGGGACGGGCCCGCAGACGTCGCGGCAACCAGCGAGGAAATTCGCCTGGTGCCAACGCCCGACCGATGAGGAGGAGACGTGAGCTACGTCGAAGGACTGCGGTGCAGGGAATGTGGTCGCGCTTACCCGGCTCTGGCCTACCACGTCTGCGAGTATTGCTTCGGGCCGCTGGAGGTCGCCTACGACTACGACGCGATCGCCGCGCACGTCACCAGGCAGCGCATAGAGCAAGGACCGCGCACCATCTGGCGCTACGCCGATCTGCTGCCCGGGGACCTGCTGCCCGCCGACACGGGCCCCGCCGACACGGGCCCCGCCGACACGGGCCCCGCCGACTCGGGCCCCGCCGACTCGGGCCCCGCCGGCCGAGTGGGAAGGGTGGATCTGGGGGCGGGCTTCACACCCCTGGTCCGAGCCGACCGGTTGGCCGCCGAGCTCGGGCTGGGTGAGCTGTGGATCAAGAACGATTCGCTGAACCCCACCGGCTCCTTCAAGGACCGGGTGGTCGCGGTCGCCCTCACCGCAGCCCGTCAGCTCGGTTTCGAGGTGGCATCGTGTGCGTCGACCGGGAATCTGGCCAACGCGGTCTCGGCGTTCGCGGCCAAGGCCGGCATGGAATCCTACGTCTTCTACCCGGCGGACCTCGAGCCGGCCAAGATAACGGCCAGCGCGGTCTACGGTGGGCACCTGGTGGCGGTCGAGGGTAGCTACGACGACGTCAACCGGCTCTGTGCCGAGCTGACCGGTGACCGGCCCACCTGGGCTTTCGTCAATATCAACCTGCGTACCTACTACGCGGAGGGCTCCAAGACCCTGGCGTATGAGGTGGCGGAGCAGCTGGGTTGGCGCGCACCTGACCACGTGGTGGTCCCGGTGGGATCGGGCGCCCAGCTGGTAAAGATCCACCGTGGCTTCACCGAGATGTACCGGGTGGGCCTGCTCGGCGAAGAGCCCCATACCAGGATCTCCGGTGCCCAGGCCGCAGGTTGCGCGCCGGTCGCCACAGCATTTGCGGCCGGGGAGGACCACGTCAGGCCGGTCAAGCCCGCAACCCTGGCAAAGTCACTGGCCATCGGCAACCCCGCCGATGGTTGGTATGCCCTGGACACTGTGCGCTCCAGCGGTGGCGCTCTCGCAGCGGTGACCGACGACGAGGCCCTTGAGGGCATTTTGGCGCTGGCCCGCACCGAGGGCATTTTCACCGAGATGGCGGGCGGTGTCACCATCGCCACCCTGGCCAAGCTGGCACATCAGGGGGTGATCCGTCCCGACGAGTGTGTCGTGGCGTACGTGAGCGGCCACGGCCTCAAGACGGTCGAGACGGTTGCCGCGGCTGGCGTCTGCCGGCCCGGTGCGACCATCGCCCCCAACGTGGATGCCTTCGCCGAAGCGGAGCGGACCCTGACCCACGGGAGCCCAGCACAGCCCCAACTAGCAAAGGCAGCCCGATGACCGTAACCGTGCGGATCCCCACCCAACTGCGGAGTCTGACCGGGGGGTCCGGCGAGGCTGTTCTCGAAGGCGGCACCGTCGGCGATGTCCTCAACTCCCTCGATGCGGCCTACCCCGGCATGTCCGGCCGGCTCTTCGATGACGCTGGCAAGCTGAGACGGTTCGTGAACGTGTACGTGGCGGACGAGGACGTCCGGTTTCTGGACGGCCTCAGGACGCCAGTCGCAGAAGGCTCCACCGTGTCCATCGTGCCTGCGGTCGCCGGGGGATAGGTGAACTTTGGTAGCTCCGCAAGTGGTCGCTCCGCAAGTGGGGGGGCGCGGTTGGCGGTTAGCACTCGACCGGCTAGAGTGCTAACGACACTCGAAGCAGAGCTCAAACGGAGGGATACCAACACATGCCCAAGCTGATCGCCTACGACGAGGTAGCCCGCCGGGCTCTCGAGAGCGGCATGAACCAGCTGGCTGACGCCGTTCGCGTCACGCTCGGCCCCAAGGGTCGCAATGTGGTGCTGGAGAGGAAATGGGGCGCCCCCACGATCACCAACGACGGAGTCTCCATCGCCAGGGAGATCGACCTCGAGGACCCCTACGAGAGGATCGGCGCCGAGCTGGTCAAAGAGGTCGCCAAGAAGACCGACGACGTAGCCGGAGACGGCACCACCACCGCCACCGTGCTGGCCTGGGCAATGGTCCGTGAGGGCCTGCGCAACGTGGCCGCCGGAGCCAACCCGATGTCGCTCAAGCGGGGCATCGAGGCTGGCGTGGAGGCAGCGGTCAAATCGCTCAAGTCCATCTCCAAGGCGGCGGATTCCAAGGACCAGATCGCCCAGGTCGCCTCGATCTCCGCTGCCGACACCGAGATCGGCGGGATGATCGCCGAGGCGATCGACAAGGTGGGCAAGGATGGCGTCATCACGGTCGAGGAGTCACCCAGCTTCGGCATGGACATGGACCTGGTCGAGGGGATGCGGTTCGACAAGGGCTACATCTCGCCTTACTTCGTGACCGACTCAGACCGCATGGAGGCGGTGCTGGAGGACCCCTACATCCTGCTCACCTCCTCCAAGATCACCGCGGTGCGCGACCTGCTCCCGGTGCTGGAGAAGGTCATGCAGTCCGCCAAGCCGCTGTTCATCATCTCCGAGGACCTCGAAGGCGAGGCCCTTGCCACACTGGTGGTCAACAAGATCCGCGGCACCTTCAAGTCCTGCGCGGTCAAGGCCCCAGGTTTCGGCGAGCGACGCAAGGCGATGCTGCAGGACATGGCGGTCCTCACCGGCGCCCAGGTCGTCGCCGAGGAGGTGGGCCTCAAGCTGGAGAATGCCACCATGGACCTGCTGGGCCGGGCGCGCAAGATCGTGGTCACCAAGGACGAGACAACGGTGGTCGAGGGCGCGGGTACCATGGACGACATCAAGGGCCGGATCAAGCAGATCAAGGCCGAGATGGAGCACACCGACTCGGACTACGACCTGGAGAAGCTGCAGGAGCGCCTGGCCAAGCTGTCCGGCGGTGTTGCGGTGATCAAGGTCGGCGCGGCCACCGAGACCGAGCTCAAGGAGAAGAAGCACCGGATCGAGGACGCCGTGTCCACCACCAAGGCGGCCATCGAGGAGGGCGTGGTCCCCGGCGGCGGGGTCGCCCTGCTCCGTTCGCAAAAGGCGATTCTCGCCGCAGCGGACGCGCTCCAGGGCGACGAGGCCACCGGTGCGCGCATCGTGGCCCGGGCGGTCGAGGAGCCGCTGAAGCAGATCGCGGTCAACGCCGGCATGGAGGGTGGCGTCGTGGTGGAGCGGGTTCGCAGCATGAAAAAAGCCAACGAGGGCCTGAACGCCGCCACCGGCGTCTACGAGGACCTGGTCAAGGCCGGGGTCATCGACGCAGCCAAGGTGACCCGTTCCGCCCTGCAGAACGCGGCCTCCATCGCGGCGCTGTTCCTCACCACCGAGGCGGTCATCGTGGACAAGCCGGAGGAGAAGGCGGCGGCCATGGCCGGCGCTGGGATGGAAGACTACTAAACCCTCGGGTCGTGAAAAAGGGGCGTCTCCTTCGGGGGGCGCCCCTTTTGATTAAGTTTGACCCCGGTGCCGTCCCACGCCGTGCCCACCCCCGACCCGCCCGCCCCTAGGCTGGTCCCGCTGTGCGTGAACCCTTGGTGCCGTCTACCGGGTGGGGCGTGGTCCACCTTTTCTACCGGACGTCACCGGGGGTCGACGCCCAGGCCGCGCACAGCGCGGTCTGCGCGGCCCAGACTGAGGGCTACCAGGTGGTAACGGTCGCCCTGCTGGGGCACAAGGCCGACCTGTGCGTGATGGCCGCCGGCCCGGACCTGTGGCGGCTGCGTGGCTTGCAGGGCGAGCTGACGTCGGCGGGGCTGGCGCTGGCGTGGTCGTACGTCTCGCTGACCGAGGTCTCCGAGTACGCCGCCGGGCTCTCCGAGGCACGCAAGGCTCCCAGGCTGGCCCCCAGCCTCCCACCCGTCGAGGGGATGCGGGCGTGGTGCTTTTACCCGATGTCCAAGCGTCGGGGTGAGCAGCACAACTGGTACGCCCTGGGCTACGCCGAGCGCGAGGTCCTGATGCAGGGGCACGGGGCGGTGGGGCGAACCTTCGCCGGGCGGGTGGCCCAGCTGATCACCGGGTCGGCGGGCCTCGACGACTGGGAGTGGGGGGTGACCCTGTTCGGGGTGCATCCCGACGACCTCAAGGATGTGGTCTATACCATGCGCTTCGACGCGGCGTCGGCGCGCTACGCCGAGTTCGGGCCGTTCTACACCGGGATGCTCGCCAGCCTGGACGAGATCCTGGGGATCTCCCCGGCTTGAGCCGGATGGCTCGGCGAGAGGAGGTGCTGCGGGGTGAGCTGCGCCAACTCGGGCGGGTGGTGGTCGCCTTCTCGGGGGGGGCCGACTCGTCCTACCTGGCCTGGGCTGCCACTTCGGAGCTGGGCGTCGGGGCGGTGCTATGCGTGACCGCGGTCTCGCCGAGCCTGGCCTCGTCGGAGCGCTGCGATGCTGGGGCGTTGGCCGCAGAGTGGGGCCTGCGGTGGCTGGAGGTGAGCACCGACGAGCTGTCCGACCCTGCTTATGTGGCCAACGACTCCCAGCGCTGCCGCCACTGCAAGTCCTCGCTGATGGCGGCGCTCCTGCCGTTGGCGGCTTCGGAGAGGGCGACGGTGGTCCTCGGGGTGAACCTGGACGACCTGGCCCCGGAGGAGCACCGCCCCGGCCAGGCCGCCGCCTCGGAGTTGGGGGCGGTGTTCCCGCTGGCCTTGGCGGGGTTCACCAAGGATGAGGTGCGCGCGGCGTCCCGCAGAGCCGGCCTGCGAACTTGGGACAAGCCCGCCGCGGCCTGCCTGGCGTCTCGGGTTCCCTACGGCACCCCGGTGACCCTCGGGGTGCTTTCCGCGGTCGAGCGGGCTGAGGCCAGCCTCCGGGCGCTCGGCTTCGCCGAGTTGCGGGTGCGCCACTACGGCCGGGTTGCGCGCATCGAGGTCCCGGTCGCTGAGCTCGGCCGGGTGATCGAGGAACGCTCTGCGGTGGTGGGAGCGGTGCGGGCGGCCGGCTACGGGTATGTGACCCTGGACCTGGAGGGCCTTCGCTCAGGCAACCTCAACGAGGCGCTCCCCGAGGCTCTGGATCACCCCGGGGGTCCGCCTCACCCCGACGGCCCGGACGGTCCTCAGCAGGAGTAGTCGCCGTCGAAGCTGCCCCGGCCGAACTGGACCAGCCAGGTCGGGCCCCCGCCGAAGGCGTGGCTCGGGCCGCACCAGTCGGCCAGGTTGGGGGGATCGCTTCCCGTCGCCACCCAGGTTGGCACGCCGGGGGAGTAGCCACCGGTTATCAGGCCCCACTGGTGCGAGGTCGAGTAGACCCCGACGGTGAGCCCGGCGGCCTGCAGGGCGTTGATGGCTCCGGTGATCACCTGGGTGTTGTCGGCGGTGTTGGAGGACCAGAGCTGGGATCCGGGCGCCTCGATGTCCAGCCACCAGTGGTTGGTGCTGATGGCGTACAGGGCTGCGTCGGCCATGGAGGAGATCGCCGCGTTGTAGCCGTAGTCGTAGTACTCGCAGCTGAGCTGATTTGCCATCGCGCAGGCTGCGTCGGGGCCTTCGGTCAGGTGGTTGGTCTGGTTGTTGTCAAACCCCGGGACCGGAATGTTCAGGTTCATCACCAGGCTGAGCCCAGGCCCCGCCCATGCCGCCTGGGCCTGGAGGCATGGGTTGATGGAGTAGGAGTGGCCGTCGTTCACCCCGATGATGTCGAACTGGTTCGTCCCGGTGGGCAGCTCCATGTTCGGGCACTGCGGCCAGGAGATGTCGAAGCCAAGGCCGCCATTGGGGTAGGGAGACCCGGCAGGCTGAGCCGGCGGGGGATAGTTGATGCAGGGAGTGGTGCTGGTCGGCGGGGGTGGTGGGGCGAAGGTGGTGGTTGTGGTGGCCGCGCCGCTGTTGGTGACCGGCAAACCGCTGTTGGTGACCGGCAACGCGGCAGCCCCCGCGGTGGTGGTCGTAGTGGAAGCAGCGATCGCCGCAGTCGTGGAGGTTGCGCAGGTGGGAGCCATAGTGGTTGTGGTGGGAGCCGTCGTCGTGGTCGTCTCCTGCGCAAGGACGCTCTGGACGGTGTTGACGATCCCGCTCAGAAGGCTCGGGGCCAGCGCGCCCGAACCCCCGAAGGCGTCCCCGCTGGCGAGGGTGCTGGCGTAGTCGGTGACGTATGCATCGACTGATCCCGCCGAGTTGGGACTCGGGGTGATGAGGAGGGGCTCCAGGTCTCTTCCACCGGCCGGTCCCGCAGCGAGGGCATCGGCGAAGTCATCCCCCCGGGCCAGGGTGAACGCCTTGGTTGAGAACCCCCAGTCCGCGACCTCCTGGGCAGCAATCGCCACCGAGGTGGCCGACCGAGTGGGTCCGGCGAGCTGGGTGACCTCGATACCCCTGTGTTCCATCTGGGTGTTGATCGCGGGGTTTATCGCACCGGAACCTCCCAGGCTCAGGACATGGCCGATGTGGCGTGCACTCAGAGTCTGTGCGGCTTGAGGGGTCAGGCTGCTCGCCGACCCGTCGGTCAGTACGATGGGCAGCTGCGCTGCGAACGACAGCGGTCCCGCCGCAAGGGCATCCGGAAAGTTCGTCCCGCTCGCCACTATGGCGGTGGCAACCCCCTTGCTGTCCAGGCCCACCTTGGTCCCCGTGTATGCGGCTACCAGCGACATGGTCGCGTAACGGTTTGCCCCGGCTATGCGAACCATGTGGTATCCAGCCTTCGCCAGGGCAGAGAGCTGGGCTGCGCTTACCGCGGAGGTCCCCCCGAGCACGATGATCGTCTTCGGGTGCAGAGCCCTCAGTGCTGCGAGGGTGGCCTTGGGAGTCGGGCCGGTGGGATCGGTCAGCAGGATCGGGGCATCCAGGTTCCCGGCGAGGAAGTTCCCCGCCAGCGCGTCAGGAAAGCCCGTCCCGGTGGCCAGCAGCACGGTCGGCGCCCCGGATGGGAAAGTCGTGGTGGCGATCGTGGCCGCGGTGGCGAAGCGGTCTGCTCCTGAGAGCCGGGAGATAGTGAAGGTCCCACTCCCAGCAGCTAGCGGCGCCTGGACCAGGGCCTGGGCCGAGGTCAGTGCCAGCATCAGCGCAACGCACAGGCCGGCGGTACGAACTCGCGCCGCACCGCGTCGTTTCCAACCTGGTCTGGTTCCGGTCAAGTCCAGTTCACCACGCTTCCGTCCGTCCCTCCGCATTCTTCCATGCTCACCGGCCAGGTTGGTGTCACCGTCTCGGATACCCCGCCCGAATACCCCCGCCCGGATACCCCCGCTCCGATAGGATGAGGCGCACAATGACCACCTTCCTTGAGGGGATACTTGCGGCACACCGTCAAGCGGCAGCCGCAGACGAACGCCAGCTGGGGATCCTGCTCGACGCGGCGCGAGGCGTTCCCGGCCCCGCCCGGCCGTTTGAGCCCGCTCTGGCCGAGGCTGGCGGAATATCGGTGATCGCCGAGATCAAGCGCCGCTCTCCCTCGCGAGGCGCTCTTTACCAGGGCCTTGACCCAGCAGAGCTGGCGCTGAGCTACCAGTGCGGCGGTGCCGCTTGCGTGTCGGTGCTCACCGACGATCAGTTTTTCGGTGGTTCGCCAGCCGATCTGGTCGCGGTCAGTCGGGCTTGCGGGTTGCCGGTCCTGCGCAAGGACTTCACCGTCTGTCCGGCAGATGTCTGCGATGCCCGGCTGATGGGAGCGGACGCGGTGTTGCTCATCGTCGCCGCTCTGGGACAGGGCGAGTTGTGCGGCCTTGCCGAGCTTGCAGCCTCGCTGGGAATGTCGGCACTGGTCGAGGTGCACGACGAGACCGAGCTGGCGAGGGCGCTCGACGCCGGGGCCACCATGGTGGGGGTGAACCAGCGCGACCTGGCCACCTTCGAGGTGGATCCCGACCGCGCGGCGAAGCTGAGGCCGCTGATCCCGGAGGGGGTGGTGGCGGTGGCCGAGTCTGGCATCCGCTCGCCGGCGGATGCGGAGCGCCTGCGCAGCGCAGGCTACGACGCGATCCTGGTGGGCGAGTCCCTGGTCACCGCCTCGGACCCGGCAGCCGCAGTGGCTGCCCTGGTACACGCCGGCCGAAACGGGTCCTTATCGCCGGGCGGGCTCGCTCCCGGCAGGGGAGCGGTGGTCTGAGTGTTCGTGAAGATCTGCGGGATCACCTCCGAAGAGGACGCCCTCTTGTCCGTCGCCCTGGGTGCCGATGCGGTCGGGTTCGTCTTCGCCCCCTCAGTTCGCCAGCTGAGCCCCCTTGTGGCGGGTGACATCGCCCGCCGGCTGCCCCCGGAGGTGATCACGGTGGGAGTGTTCCGCAACGAGGCGAAGGAGAGGGTGGTCGAGATAGTCGGCACTGTAGGGCTCAAGGTGGCTCAGCTCCACGGCAAGGAGAGCGCCGCTGAGGCGAGGTGGATCAGGGAGCGGGTCCCCTCGACCATCATGGCTTTCATGGCCGGCGACCGGGCCATCGCCAGGGCGGCGGACTATGGAGCCGACGTGGTCTTGCTGGATGCGCCCTCGCCGGGCTCGGGGGAGGTCTTCGACTGGCGTCTGGCCGAGGGTGTGGCAGACGGTACCCCGCTCTTGCTGGCTGGGGGCCTTGACCCCACGAACGTGGCCCGAGCCATAGCCCTGGTCCACCCATGGGGTGTCGACGTGGCAAGCGGGGTGGAGTCGGGTCCCGGGGTGAAGGACCCCGCAAAGCTGAGGGCGTTCATCACAACCGCCAAGGCGTCGGCCTCCCCGCCGTGGCGAGGCGAAGGAGAAGCCCCCTTTGACTGGCAGGACTCGTGAGTAGCCGGCGTGGGTCGGGGGCGAGCGCCGAGCCAGGCGTTGCGGAGCCTGCGCCGGCAGCGCCAGTGATGGGGCCTCCCACCGGGCGGGGGCGCTTCGGCGAGTGGGGGGGCCGGTTCGTGCCCGAGTCGCTGGTGCCGGCCTGTGAGGACCTGGAGAGGGCATTTGTCTCGGCTTGGGCTGATCCAGATTTCATCAAGGAGTACCGCTCCATTCTCGCCGACTACGCGGGCAGGCCCACCCCGGTCACCGAGTGCCACCGGCTCTCCGAGCGTCTCGGGGTGAGGATCCTGCTCAAGCGGGAGGACCTCACCCACACCGGCTCGCACAAGATCAACAACGTGATCGGCCAGACCCTGCTCACTCGGAAGATGGGCAAGACCCGGATCCTCGCCGAGACCGGCGCAGGCCAGCACGGCGTGGCGGCGGCAACCGGTGCGGCCTTGTTCGGGCTGGAGTGCGTGGTCTACATGGGGGCCGTGGACGTGGAGCGCCAAGCGCTGAACGTCTTCCGGATGAAGCTGCTCGGTGCCGAGGTACGACCAGTGACCTCTGGCAGCGCCACCCTCAAGGACGCCATCAACGCGGCGATGCGGGACTGGGTGGCCACGGTGGAAACAACCCACTACTGCCTGGGGTCGGTGATGGGGCCACATCCCTACCCTTGGATGGTGCGTGAGTTCCAGCGGGTGGTAGGCGACGAGGCCAGGGTGCAGTGTGCTGCGCTGCTCTTGGGCGCCGACCCCGACTACGTGGTGGCGTGTGTGGGAGGGGGGTCAAACGCGGCGGGGACCTTTGCCGGGTTCGCCGACACGGGGGCGCAGCTGGTCGGGGTCGAGGCCACTGGCGGGGCGGCGCTCGACCGTGGCCTGCCAGGGGTTGTGCACGGCATGAGGTCTCGAATCCTCCAGGACGAGCACGGCCAGGTGCTCGAGGCGCATTCGATCTCAGCGGGCCTGGACTATCCCGGGGTGGGGCCGGAGCACGCCCACCTTTCGAGCATCGGCCGGGCCCGCTACGTCCACGCCGGCGATGCCGAGGTGCTCGACGCCCTGTGCCTGCTGGCGCAGACCGAGGGCATCATCCCGGCCCTCGAGCCGGCTCACGCCATCGCGTGGGTTGTCCGTGCCGCGGGGAGCGGCGAGCTTGCCCCAGGCTCGACCGTGCTGGTGACGCTCTCTGGCCGGGGGGACAAGGACGTCGCGCAGGTCATGGACCTGCTGGTGTGACGACCCCGGCAGGGCTAACTTTGTACAATGAGCGCGTCCCAGATGACTTGAATGTACAAAGTTCGTCGGGAGGACCCTCAGTAGGGTCCCTGGAGTCGGCCCTGCGATCGGCTCGTGCGGCGGGTCGCAAGCTGCTGGTCCCGTACATCACCGGTGGGCTGGGTTCGGACTGGACGGAGGTGGTCCAGGCGGTGGCTGCTGCGGGGGCAGACGCGGTGGAGGTGGGGATCCCATTTTCGGACCCGATAATGGATGGCCCGGTCGTCCAGGAGGCCTCTGTCCGAGCGTTGCGCGATGGGGCCACCCCGGCGGGCATCGTGAGGACCCTGGCCCGCCTGGACGCCGGCGTGCCTCTGGCGGTGATGACCTACGCGAACGTGGTGGTCAGGGCCGGTTACGAGCGATTCGCCGCCTGGCTGGTCGAGTCGGGCGTCGCGGGCGCCATCCTTCCAGACCTGCCCCTGGAGGAGGCCGGGCCCTGGCTGCGCGCCGCAGCGGATGCGGGGGTTGAGACGGTGATGCTGGCCGCGCCCACCACGCCGGACGAGCGCCTCGGCCAGATATGTGAGGCCAGCCGGGGCTTTGTCTACGGGGTGGGGCTCATGGGGGTTACCGGGATTCGCGAGAGCCTCGCCCAGTCCGCTTCGGTGATGGCCAGGCGCCTGAAGGCAGTCACCGACAAGCCCGTGCTCATCGGTGTCGGTGTGTCGACCCCCGCCCAGGCCCGAGAGGTGTGTGCCGAGGCGGATGGGGTGATCGTAGGATCGGCTCTGGTCCGCCGGCTCCTTGACGGGGGAGGCCCGACCGCGGCAGCGTCATTCGTGGCGAGCCTGCGCCAGGCCCTGGACTCCTGAGGCCGCGTCAAGGCAAGCCCCAACCGGGTCTCACACGCCCGCAAAGTGGCTCTCGGGGACCAGGGCGACCGGGCGGACCCAGCCGGCGCTCCCGCCGCGCAGCTTCATGGGGAAGGCGGCGCGGCCCACGAACTCCCCCCGGCCAGGCCCTGGCGCGGACGGTTCATGGGATCTATCAAACACCGAGGACGAGCAGGATCGCAAACGCGATGTAGCCGGCGATGACCACCGCTCCCTCGCGGCGTCCCAGGCCGCCCCGCCGGCTGGTGAAGGCGAGGGTGACGACGGTGATGCCGAGCAGCCAGTAGACCGACAGCTGGGTGGCAGCAGAGGGGGAGGAGATGCCGACGATGATCGCCGGGATGCTCACCCCCGCGAGCAGGTTCAAGGTATTGGAGTTGAGCGCCTCGCTGACCACCGCCGAGCCACGCTTGCGCCGCGCGAGCCGCAAAGCACCGGTCACGTTCGGTAGGCCGGTGAGCGCGGCCAGCACCAGGGTCCCGGTAAGGACCTGGGGCACTCCCCAGCGGGTCCCGAGCGAAACTGCCGAGTCGACCATGCCCACGCTGCCCAGCACCACCGCCGCCAGCGCCGGGACCACGCTGAGCAGGTCGTGGCGGTCGGCTCGGGGAGGCGTCTGGCCGGACCGGACGTCTTTGTCCACGCTGGCCAGGGCGCTGGCCAGGGGAAGCCTCACCTTGTCGGGCAGGGGGAGTCGCCCCACTTGGTCAGGGCGCAGGGCTGACACGCCGATATACGGCGCCAGCACCACGGCTACCAGGACGAACGCGGGCACTGGGGCCAACAGGCCCAGCACCAGGGCCGAGATCAGCAAGGTCACCGCCATTGCCGTCACGCCTTCCAGGGCGAGAGCCTGCGGACGGATCCTTACCTTGCCGACGAGCACCGCGCTCAGCCCCAACAGAGCGGCCAAGTTGAAGATGTTCGAGCCGATGACCACCCCGAAGCCGAGGCTCGCCCGGCCACCCTGGATGGCCGTGATCGCGGCCGAGATCTCCGGCGAGTCGGCGGCCAGGGCGGTGGCGATCCCAACCAGGCTCTCGGAGAGCTTGAATCGCTGGCCGATCCGGTCGACCACCTCCACCAGCACCAGGCTCGAAGCCACGGTGAGGGCAAACGAGCCCACGAAGAGCGCGACGGTGGCGATCATGCTCCCAACCGTGGGGCGGGGCTATTCAAGCGGAACGGGTCAGCCGGGCGAGCGTGGCGGCTCTGATCGGACCGGTCTGAGCCTGGATCGCATAGAATGCAGCCTCGCGGGCGAGTCGTTGTGCCGGGTGGTCGAGAGCCATCGCTCTGCCTCCGGTGGCGGCGATCAGCGCGATAGCGGACCGCTGGGCAAGGTCGAGCCCCCAAGCACGCGCCTCGATCATGGCCGCGAGGTGTCCCTCGAGGTGGTCGGTGGCCGCCGTGGCCGCCCCCGGACCAGGCATGGCGGTGTCCACCGGGAGGGCTTCTTCGCCCCCGGCCAAGGCGTCCGCGGCCAAGGCGTCCGCGAGGCCGTAGGCGTGGGCGCGGCAGCTGGCGAGCTCGTCGGTGAGCGAACCAGCGGCCCGGCTCAGCGGTCCGGACTCAGTCCCCTCCCGCTCGGCGGCCAGCGACCCCAGCAGGCTGGCGCAGCGTGTCGCCACCCCGAACGCAGCCGCGCTCGGCTGGGGGGTGGCGAGGCGGTCGCGGGCCTTCCAGGCGGCGAACGGCTCGACCGACACCACGTCCTCGTCGGGAACGAACAGGCCCTCCAGGCGCAGGACCACCGTGCAGGTGGAGCCCAGCACCGAGAGCGCCATCGGGGGGGATGGGCGCACCGCCTCGGTGGCACGGCCCTCCAGGCAGAACCACACGACGTCGGGGCCTGCCTGGTCCGAGTCCACGGTTGCGCCCGATACTCCCGCCACCACGAAGACATCCGCCAGGCCCCAGGAGGTGACGAAAGGAGCGACCCCGTCCACCTGCCATCCACCAGGCTGGCGTTCGGCGCGCACTGGGGGCGGACCGGGCCGGCGCATGTAGGCGAAGGCCACTCCGGCGAGGGCCTCTCCGGCACACAGCCGGTCCAGCCAGCGGTTGCGCAACCCCGAGTTGGGCGACGCCCGGAGCCGGCGCACCGGCGAGTGGTGCTGCGCCCACACGAAATAGGTGGCCCCGCACGCTCCCGCCAGCGCTTCTTGCACCTGGCGCATCGCGCCTCCCCTTGCCGCCGAGACCCCAGCCGCCGAGCCCTCAGCCGCCGGGACCCCGCTCGCGCAGGCGATGCCGAACAGGCCGGCGGATGCCAGGGCCTCGAGGTTGGACTGGGGCACACGGGCGGCCCGGTCGGTCTCTTGGGCCCGGGGCGCGAGCACCTGCTCGGCGACCAGCCGTGCGGCCTCCGCCAGACCAGCCCTCTGGCTCACTTGCCGGGGATTGGGCCGCAGCCGGCGGCGCCGAGCGGATCGGGTGTGCAGGATCCGCCGCTCCCAGCATCGGCCGGCGCGGGTCGGTGGTACACGGCGCGGCTCGGCGTCACGATCACCAGCCCGTCCCGGCCCTCACCCGGCTGGACCCGAGCCGTGCCGTCAACGATCAGGCTGTGACCTCCGCGCTCGGCCGGTGGCCACAACAGCGAGACCAACGGGCGCACCGAGGCGTTGTCCAGGCTGCGGTGCCCTACTGTCGCAACCAGCTCGCCGGCCTCCAACCACCTCAGAGCGGCCGCCACCGCATGGGGCCGCCCGTCCTCCGAGGAGGTGAGCACGTATGCCCAGTCCCCCATCGCGGAGGCCTCCTCCACCAGCCGCTCCAACCCAACCGGGATGCTCACCGGGGCCGCCCCATCCGCCCTATCCGCAGCCGCCCTATCCGCAGCCGCCCTATCCGCAGCCGCCCTATCCCCAGCCGCCCTATCCCCAGCCGCCCCATCCCCAGCCGTCCCAGCCGTCCCAGCCGCCCCAGCCGCAGCCGCCCCAGCCCCCCCGGGCTCGGGCGGCGGTCCTGGCGGCGCTTGCGCTCCTCCATCCGCCGGCGGATCAGCTCGCGCCGTTCCAGCAGCTCGCGGTAGGTGACCCCTTCGACGTCGGCACTCAGGCCCATAGAAGCCCGGATCCCGTCGAGGTCTACCTCGGTCTCGCGGGGGTCGATGCCGATGTCGGCGGCGATCCGCTCGCCGTAGCGGGTGGTGAAATACATCGCCAGGCGCGCCACCTCCCCCAACAGGTCAACGTCGGGTGCCAGGGTTGCCATCGCCCCGTCGAGGAACAACATGTTCTTGACGAACAGCATGAGCTCCTTGGGCATCCGCGCCCCGTAGCTCAACAGCTGCTTGGTCAGGTCGCGGATCTGGGCGGTCAGCTCGTCCGGGGTCATCTGGGTGGGGTCCCGGACCGGGCCCTCCAGGTCCAGGTCTCGGATCACCGCCTCCAGGTCGGCGTCCACCGGGAGTGCCCCGAGGTCACGCAGCGCCTCCACCTGCATGTGGACGTTGTTGACCGTACCCCCCATGAGCAGGCGGAGGAATGCCAGGCGGCGCGGCTCGTCCAGCCGGCCGGTGATCCCGAAGTCGAGCAGGGCGACCCGGCCGTCCGGCTGCACGAACAGGTTCCCGCCGTGCAGGTCGCCGTGGAACACCCCGTACAGCATCGCCCCCTCCATGAACGACACCATCCCCTCGTGCACCACCGCCGAGGTGTCGATCCCCGCGGCGTGCATGCCTTCCACGTCGTCCCAGGAGAAGCCGTCCAGGCGCTCCATCACCAGCACCCGCCGGGAGACCAGGCGGGGGTGCGGCCGCGGCACGATGGTGGTGCGCGAGCCGGTCTCGGCGAGGATGCGGGCGATGTCCAACATGTTGCCCGCCTCCAGGCGGAAGTCGAGCTCCTCCACGATGGTCTGTGCGAACAGCTCGACCAGCGCAGGGGGGTTGGCCAGGGCGGTCACCGGGATCCTCCCGACCAGGGCGGGCGCGATCCAGCTCATCGCCGCCAGGTCAACGCGGACCAGCGATGCGATGTTGGTCCTCTGGACCTTTACCACCACCGACTCTCCGCTCACCAGCGTCGCCCGGTGGACCTGAGCGATGGATGCGGCGGCCACCGGTACCTCTGAGAACCAGGAGAACACCGCCGCCAGCGGTCGGCCGAGCTCGGCTTCGACCGTGGCGCACACCGACGAGAAGGGCTCCGCGGGCACGTGGTCCCTGCACTTCTTGAACTCGGTCACCAGCTCTTCGGGGAATATGCCCTGTCCGGAGGAGAGGATCTGGGCCAGCTTGATGTAAGTCGGGCCCAGGTGCTCGAACGCCAGCCGTAGCCGGCGGGACAGTCCCGCCCGGGAGCTGTGCCTTCCGCGGCGGCGGTCGAAGACGTACCACGCACCCACCGCCCAACCCAGGCGAACCACGACGCTGACGACCCGTCCTCCAGGTGGGATCCGGCGCAGTCGGACCAGGTGGGGCACCTCCGAGGCGGTGCGCGCCCGCAGCTCGTCCACGCCCGGCCGCCAACCCAGGTCCTGCGGGTGCAGCACCCAGGGACCGGACTCGCTGAAAGAGCCGAAGTCGAGGTCGGGCGAGGGGGAGGGCGCAGGCAAGGGCGCAGGCGAGGCGAGCAGGTCTACCACTCCCTCGACCGTAGTGCGCGGGGCACCCACTGGAGGCGAGTGGGCACGGGGCTGGTTAGAAGCGGTGGAAGATTATACCAAAGGGGGGGGCAGGATGACCAACGAGCCGTTGTGGCCCCCGAAGCCGAAGCTGTTGGAGATCACCGGGCCCGGCGTCCACGTCCGCGCGGAGCCGCCCACCACGTCCAGGCAGATGGAAGGGTCAGGATTGGCGTAGCCGGCGGTGGGGGGGATCTCGCCCCGGACGATGCTGAGGACCGCTGCCACCGCCTCGATGCCCCCGGCGGCTCCCAGGGAGTGGCCGGTTATGCCCTTGATGGAGGTGACTGCGGGCCCGGGGGTGCCGAAGACCTTGGCTATCGCCTCCGCCTCGGCCGCGTCGTTGAGCGGGGTGGAGGTCCCGTGTGCGTTGATGTGGGTTATGTCGGGCGCCACCAGGCAGGCGTCGGCCAGGGCCAGCTCCATGCAGGCGGCGGCCCCGGCGCCCCCGGGGGCGGGCGCTGTGATGTGGTGGGCGTCCGCGGTGCTGGCCCCGCCGGCCAGCTCGGCGTAGATCCGCGCACCGCGCGCAACTGCGTGGTCCCAGTCCTCCAGCACCAGGACCCCCGCACCCTCGCCCATGACAAAGCCGTCGCGGTCACGGTCGAAGGGCCGCGACACCCCGCTGCAGGAGAGTGCGGTCATATTGGTGAACCCGGCCATCCCCACTGGGGTGATCGCCGCCTCGGCCCCGCCTCCGATGGCTAGGTGGCATCGGCCCGAGGCGACCAGGCGCGCGGCTGAGGCGATGGCCTGGGTCCCCGCAGCGCATGCGGTCACCGTGGTCTCGCACGGCCCGCGCCAGCCCAGGCGCATGGAGATCGCCGCGACCCCTCGGTTGGCCATCATCATCGGGATCAGGAAGGGGGAGACCCTGCCAGGCCCCCGGGACAGCAGGACACCCACCTGCACCTCCAGGGCGCCGATCCCCCCCACCCCGGTGCCCATGACCACTCCCGCCCGGGCCGGGTCGACCTCGATCGGCCCGGCACCTGCGGGACCGGCATCGTCTACCGCCATGGCAGCCGCTGCGACCGCCAGCTGGGCCGAGCGGTCGATGTGACGTACTTCCTTGGGGCCGAACCAGGCGCTGGGGTCGAAGTCGGTGACCGGCCGGGAGGGTCCGGGAGCCGGCGCCGGGCCGCACAGCCCGGACCAGAACTGCTCCAGCCCGATCCCTGCGTTGGAGACCACCCCCAGACCGGTGATCGCCACCCGACGCCCGGCCAGGCCCCCCTCAGGGCCGGCCGGACCCCAGGCCAGGAGCATTAGAGCTTGGCGTGGATCAGCTGGAAGGCCTGCTCGACGGTATCCACCCCTTCCAGCTCCGACTCGTCCACGGTGACATCGAAGCTCTCCTCCAACGCCATGACCAGCTCGACCAGGTCGAGGCTGTCGGCGTCGAGGTCCTCGGCGAAGCGGGCGTCTCGGGTCACCTGGTCGGGCTTTACCTGGAGCACTTCGACCGCGCACTCCTTGAACTTCTCGAACGCGGCTTCTTCGTCCATCGGGATAGTGCCTTTCTCTAGGTCTGGCTGGTGGTAGAAGTTCTAATTAATATCCTCTGAGCTGCCCTCTTCGGTGGGCCGCCCAACTCGGAGCACCGCCGAGCGGCGCCAGCTCACATCCCCATGCCGAGCCCGCCGTCCACGGCGAGCACTGCTCCGGTGATATAAGCCGCCGAGGGCGACGCCAGGAATCCTATGGCGGAGGCCACCTCAGCGGGCTCCGCGACCCTGCCCAGGGGTACCATTGCGAGCATCGCCGCCAGGCGCGAGGCGTCCAAGGCCCCGAGCATATCGGTGGAGACCAACCCAGGCGCCACCACGTTGACCGTCACTTGGCGCGACGCCAGCTCGCGGGCCAAAGAACGGCCGAGCCCGATCAGGCCGGCCTTGGCCGCGGCGTAGTTGGCCTGGCCGGGGACTCCCATCATCCCCGAGACCGACGAGACGAACACGATGCGCCCGGCGTGGGCTCGCAGCATCGGACCCACCGCCCGACGGGCAACCCTCCAGGCACCGGCCAGGTTGGTCTCGATGACGGCTCCCCAGTCGGCCTCGCTCATCCGCAGGACCAGCCTGTCCCTGGTGATCCCCGCGTTGGCCACCAGCACCTCCACCGGTCCGCAGCGGGCCTCCACCGCAGCGAAGGCGGCCTCGACCTGCTCGGGGACGGTGACGTCGCAGCGAACCGCGAAGGGCGCGTCCCCGTCGGTCGGCGGGGTGTTGTTGTAGGTGACCGCCACCCGGTCGCCCTGGGCGCTGAACCAGTCGGCGCACGCCCTGCCGATCCCCCTTGCTCCTCCTGTGATGAGCACCACCCGCCCTGCGGCCTGATCGGTCACCTGCCCTGCGGCCTTACCGGTCACCTGGCCCCCAGCGCAGGATGGCGCTGGCCCAGGTCATCCCGGCTCCGAAGCCGCAGAGCAGGATGTGGTCGCCGGTCGCCAGGCGCCCGGCGTCTGCGGCGTCGGCCAGGGCCAGGGGAATCGAGGCGGCGGAGGTGTTGCCGGTTCGGTGCACCACCATCGAGGTCCGGCTCATTGGGATCCCGATGCGGGCGTTGGCGGCCTCTACTATCCGGGAGTTGGCCTGGTGCGGGACGCACAGAGCGATGTCGTCGGGACCCAGCTTGGCCCGCTCCATGACCAGTTCGGCCGAGGTGACCATCGCCCGGACCGCGCGGCGGAAGACCTCGCGCCCCTCCATCCGCACGAACCCGCCGTGGTCGCAGTCCAGCAGGGTTGCCGCCGATCCGTCCACCCCGAGGTCCCAGGAGACCAGCTGGCCCTCGCCGGGTGTGGCCTCGATCACCACCGCTCCCGCCCCGTCGCCGAAGAGCACCGCGGTGGAGCGGTCGTCCTGATCCACGATCCGCGAGAGGGTGTCCGACCCGATCACCAAGATGCGGTCCGAGCCGGCTCCGACCAGTGCGTTGGCGGTCACCAGCGCGTAGACGAAGCCGGAGCACGAGGCGTTCAGGTCCATGCCGCCCCCTCCTATGCCCAGGGCCCGGGTGACGGTGGCGGATGTGGCCGGGACTATCTGGTCGGGGGTGGTGGTGGCCAGGATGAGCAGGTCGATGTCCGCCGCCCTCACCCCGGCCTGGTCCAGCGCGGCTCTACCCGCCTGGACGGCGAGGGCGCCGGTGGTGCTCCCCATCCGGCGCTCCATGATCCCGGTGCGTTCGACAATCCAGGCGTCGTTGGTGTCCAGCCGGGCCTCGAACTCAGCGTTGGTGACCACCCGCTCGGGCAGGGCCACACCCCATCCGATAAGGGCCGAGCCCCGGCTCACAGCCCCCCGGAGGGCGAGTCAGCCCCGCTGGACCCCGTTCGGAGCCAGGCGACCGGCTGGCCGGTGACCACCCTTTCTCCGCGCATCGCCAGCAGGCCCATCAACGCCCCGGCGAACGGGGTGCGTACGTCGGTCTCGCCCACGGTGCCGAGGACCCCCCCGACCTCCACCGATGCCGCGCAGGGCAGCGGCTCGAAAATGCCCGTCGCGGGGCTCACCACCACCCTCTCCGACATGTAGAGGTGCTCGCCCGCGTGGGCCAGGGCGTAGGTGTGCAGGGGGCTGTCCCCCGAGAGCGCGTCCACCAGGGCATCCAGGTCGTCGGGGGTGGCCACCGCGAGCAGCCGTTGTTCCGGGATGGTGCGCTTGGCCAGGCCGGTGAGGACCCCGCCCGGACCCACCTCCACGATGGTGCCCTGCACTTGGCTGGACTGGGCCTGGCTGGCCAGGCCCAGCAGGGTCTGGTGCCAGCGAACCGGTCCGCACAGCTGCGCAGAGAGCAGGCCGGGCCACTCGCTGGCCAGGGTGTGCGCCCGGGCGTCGACGTTGGCGGTCACCGGGACCTCGGGGTCGGAGAAGGTCGCGTGCGCCAGGGCCTTTCGCAGCCTGGCACGGGCCGGGGCCATGAGCGGGGTGTGGAAGGCGCCCCCCACCGGGATCGGCAGCACCTTGCGGGCGCCCATGGCTTTGGCGATCTCGCTCGCGGTGGCCACCCCCTCGGGGGTGCCGGCGATCACCACCTGGCCAGGAGCGTTGAAGTTGGCCACCCAGGCCCCGCCCTCTGCCCGCTGGCAGGCCGCCTCGGCGTCGGCGTCCGACACCCCGACCAGGACCACCATGGTGCCGTCCTCGTCGTCGGCCGCGGCCTGCATTGCCTCGCTGCGCTCCACGACCAGCTTTACCCCGTCCTCGAAGCCGAGCGCACCGCTGGCGACCAGGGCGCTGTACTCGCCGAGGCTGTGGCCGGCAACCGCAGAAGGGGCGATACCCAGGCGCTCGATGGCGTCCAGGACGAGCAGGCTCAGGGTGAAGGTGGCCAGCTGCGCGTTGCGCGTCGCCCTCAGCTCGTCCGCGTCGGCGTCCAGGAGCAGGGATGCGACGTCGCGCCCGGCGGCCTCCGAGACTTCGTGCACCAGCTCCCAGGAAGGATGGTCCAGCCAGGGCCGCCCCGCTCCGGCTCGCTGCGACCCCTGTCCGGGAAACGTGAATGCCAGCAAAGCGCCTCCTCCCGTCTCCTGATCCGATATGGGTGATCCGTATGGGTACCTGCCCCGGTTCGGTGCAGACTCCCCGTATGACTCACCAGGGCTCGGGAGGGTTACCCGCGGCGGCTCTGCATCAGGTGGTAGAGGATGAGGAGCTGGGCCAGCGCCAGCGGCTCGCTGCGTACGCCGGGCTCGATCTCGCCCAGGTTGGCAGGGAAGGGCTCGATCCCCTCCAGGTCGGCCCACATCGCCTCCTCGATCGTCCGGGTCGCATCTCGGGGCGCGTAGCCGTGGATGTGCAGGGTGTCCACCGGCTTGTTGTCCTCGTCCCGGCTGAGCTTCAGGTGGACCGCCTCGCGGACCTCTGCCGCGCTGAGGACCTTGGTCAGGTCGGGGTGCGGGATGGTCGGGCGTAGCAGCAGTGTGGCGCTGAGGGGCTCGTCGGGGTGCTCCGCGACCCGCTCGGCGATCGGAGCGAAGCGCAGGACGATGTCGGCGTGCTGGCGCTGTGGGCGGATATGGGCTTCGGACTCCGGCTCGCGCTTGTCCAGGTCGGCCAGCACCTGCTCCGCGGTGTAGCCCCGCTGGGTGGTGTCTCGCTTGACCTTCCACTTGCGCCGGATCTCCTCAGGGGGGTCGAGGTAGACGGTCACGTCGAAACAGGCGCGCGAGAGCCTCGAGTGGAGCGGGAGCAGGCCCTCCACGATCACGAGCTCGGACGGGTCGAGCAGCACAGGGCGGCCCAGTTTGCCGGTGTGGTGCTCGTAGACCGGCTTGAGGATGGGCTGGCCGAGGGCCAGGAGCTGGAGGTGCTGCTCCATGATCTCCACGTAGTTGCAGTCGGGGTGCAGGGGGGTGAAGGCAAGGCCCTTGCGCTCGATGCGGTCGTAGCGGTGGTAGTCGTCCACACACATAGAGGAGATCCGTTCGGCTCCCATCGCGTCGACGATGCCCTTGGTGATGGTGGTCTTGCCCGCGGCGCTGTCACCCGCGATGGCCAGCATGGTCACGTGCTGGTTTTCCCGCGATCCTGAGCGGCTCATCGCGCGTTGCATGGCGAGGCGTTGAGGCATGGGCTACCACGCTACGAGATGGCATCTCGCGTGCGCCTCCCCCGCAGCGGTGAATTCGGGTGTGAGGCAAAGCTCAGCCAGTGGCCCCGGGGTGACTCCTCAAAGCCTGCACCTAGCCGCCAGGTGCTGGTTGCGCTACCTTTGGGCCATGCCCGACCCCGCTGCGCCGGCCCCCACCCCGATCCGGGTGCTCGTCGTTGACGACCACGAGGTCATCTTGGACGGGCTGGAGTCGATGCTGCGGCCGTACTCGTCTCGGGTGGTCATAGCGGGCAGGGCCACCGACGGCGCCGGTGCCCTGGCGGAGCTGGGCACGATCAGACCCGATGCGGTCTTGTTGGACGTGCGGGTCCGCGGGGAGAGCGGGCTGGACATCTGCAAGCAGATCCTGCACCGTGACCCGGCTTGCCGGGTGGTCTTCTTCACCGTCTACGAGGACGAGCAGTACCTTTTCCAGGCGCTCCGGGTCGGAGCCAGCGGCTTCTTGCTCAAGCAGGCTACCGGTGCCGAGCTGGTGGGGCACCTCGAGCGGGCAATCCAGGGGGAGACCGTGGTGGACGCCTCGCTGGCTGGACGCGTGGCGCTCACCGCGGCGCGCCTGCACGCCGGGGAGTTCTGGCCCGGCGCTCACCTGGGCCTGACCCAGCGGGAGAGCGATGTGCTGGAGCTGATGGTGCACGGGCTGTCCAACCGGGCCATAGCCGCCCGCCTGGTGGTGGGGGAGGAGACGGTGAAGAGCCACGTGAGTGCCTTGTACCGCAAGCTCGGTGCGAAGGATCGGTCCCAAGCGGTGGCCGCCGCCCTGCGGGAAGGCCTGTGCAGGTGACGCCGGGTGGCGTTGGGCTGACCGGCCAGATCGACCCGGTCACCCAGGCTCAGGCCCTGCGCTCGGTGGCTGAGGCCATGGCGGCCGATCTGGACCTGGGTGGGGTGGTGCAGAGGGTGGCGCAGGTTGTGACCCAGGTCTCCGGCACCGATGTCTGCTTCGTCCACCTGGTGGATTCGGAGCACAACCGGATCGTGCTGACCGGGGGGACCCCGCCGTTCGACGAGCTGGCCGGGACCATCGAGCTGCCGGTCGGCGAAGGGGTGGCAGGCTGGGTGGCCCGTCACGGGGTTCCGGCCGTCGTCCCGGACAAGTGGGCTGACCCCAGGTACCTGTACATACCTGCGCTGCGCGGCGAGGAGTTCGTCTCCCTGGTCTCGGTCCCCATGATCCGCCGGGGGACCCGGGTGGTGGGAGTGCTCAACGTCCACTCCCGGGTCCAGCGCGACTGGACCGGTGCCGAGGTGACCCTGCTGACCGATGTGGCGAACCTCCTGGCTGGCACGGTGGAGAACTCCGTCCTGCACCGGCGCCTTTCAGAGCGGGAAGAGGCGCTGTCGGGGTTCGCGGCCCGTACCGTCGAGGCAGGGGAGGCCGAGCGGCTCCGCCTGGCGGGCGACCTCCACGACGGCATAAGCCAACGGCTGGTGAGCCTGTCGTACCACCTCGACGCGGCCTCCTCTGCCCTGCCCGCCGAGCCGGCAGTGGTGGCGGGCGAGCTCCGCTTGGCCCGGGAGCTTGTCGACGCCGCCCTTCAAGAGGCAAGAGATGCCATCGGAGGGCTCCGGCCCAGCGTTCTTGACGATCTGGGCTTGGGGGCTAGCCTAGAGAGCCTGGTGCGCACCCTTGCGGTCGGCGATTCAGCCGTGACCGTGAGCGAGTGCACCATTGAGCCCCATGTAGCCACGACCCTGTATCGCATAGCACAGGAGGCACTCCAGAACGTGTCCAAGCACAGCGGAGCCAGTCGGGTTCGCGTCGATCTTTACCAGCGCGGGTCAGACGCCGTGCTGGAGGTATCGGACGACGGGCGGGGCTTTGAGCCCGATCTCGCCGCCCGGACCTTCGGGTCGGCGCCCACCACCTACGGCCTGGCCGGGATGAGGGAGCGCGCCGAGCTGATCGGCGGGCGACTCGAGGTCTTCTCCAGGCCCGGGGGCGAAGGAACCCGGGTGAGGGCAGTTGTACCGGCCATAGCGGCCCCCGATGCCGCCCCCGAAGCGCCGGCATCGGACCCAGAGGGGCCTGGTTCAGGCGGGGGGGTGGCAGGGTGACCCAGTCCAAGCTCATGAAGTTCGTCGCGCCCAACCGGGCAGTGCTGATCCAGCACGTGGTTGCCACCCTGGCCTTGGTGGTGGCCGCCCTCGCGGTGGTGAGCACTCTGGTTGGGTTCAACGCCCTTGGTATACCCTGCGGGCCGCCGCTCTTCGGGGCGCATCTCCAGCACACCGTCACCAACGCGGGCCCCAACCTCTCCGGGTCTCAGACGCAACTCATGGTGTGCTCCGTGCGCGCACCCCACCGCCTGATCACCGCGATCATCGTGTTCATCCTGGCGATCACTGCGGGTATCGGAGGCTGGTTCCTCCCGCTCGGCCTTCCGTGGTGGCTCGGGGGCGACGGCGGCCCAAACAAGGGCTCCAGGCGCTGAAAACCCGACCAGTGCTCCGAATACCCAGCTAGTGGAGCCATTCGGCCTCATTTTAAGGCTGTGTTGATCTGGGCTTGCCAACTTGGGACGAGTTGCCTATACTGGGGCAATCGGGGCCGCAGAGCGGCAGAGGGGAGTCCAGCGTGATCGGTTGGTACATAGGGGACATCATCGTGTTGGTGGTCGTCATCCCCGTCGTCCTGGTGCTGCTCACCCGGCTGTTGAAGCCGGTGCGAGACATCAACGCGACTGCGGACGACATCCTCGAGCACGGCGTCGCACTGACTGGCCTCCTCGATGCAGTTCCCAAGCTGGTGCAGACCAGGGAACTCACCGGGGCGGCATACGGCCTGGTGGGGCGCTACGGCGCAGCCATCGTAGCGATCCTGACCGGCTAGCAGAGGGAGCATTTGACAGATGTTGGCAACGTTGCAAATCGGAGGGGCAACCATATTGGCGTTCGTCGTGATCGCCCTGGTGGTCCTGGCCCTTGCTGGATACCTGATAACGATCGCCCTGATCCTCAAGAAGGTGAGCTTCACCCTCGGGACAGTGATCATCGGGGTGCGGGCGATCGCCAACCAGACAGCTCCGGTCGGAGAGGTTGTGGGGGACATCGCCACCAACGTGATCTCCATTCAGAATGCCCTGCGGGGGGTGCTCGGGCTTGCCCCGGCAACGCCGTCGCGGGGCGTGCGGGCCACCCCGCGTGCCTCGCTGGCGCCACCCGCGGCGCCGGCACCCGTGGCGGCCGCACCGATGCCCGCCCGCCGGGCTCCTGACCGACGTACCCCGATACCGGCTGCCGCAGCGGCTCCGGCCGGGGGCACCGGTCCGGTGTCCATGCGGCGCCGGTAGCACCGGCCAGTCCAGCAGCGGCAACTAGGTAGGTCCCGGCAGTTTCGCCCCGCCCCGAAGCCAGTGGTTTCGGGGCGGGGCCGAGAGACAACCACCCGAGCGTGCATGTCCCGGTTTGGTGTGATATGTTCCATCCAAATAGTTCCGTACAGTCCAGTTCCGTAGGCCGTCGCCAGGTCGGCCTCTTGGGGAGTGAAGGGGTGCCAATGGCGAAAAAGACCAGGGCGCAGGAGTTCCTGCGCCGACGCGACCAGGCCGGACAGGCCACATTCTCGCTGCTTATCGTACTGGTGGTGGTCGCAGTTGCGATCTGGCTGCTGGTGCGCACCGAGATCAACGCAACAGGGATCAACGGCGAGGCGGCGACCATCGCCAAGACAGGACAGGGGATCAACTCTGATGCGGACTCGATCGTCCAGCTGAACCACACGGTGGCGCTGGCCCACCAGATCCTCGCCGAGGCCCAGCCCCTCAGTGGCCAGCTCAACCAGGTGGTCAGCCTGGCCGACCAGGTGAACGGGACGGCCGGGACCATCAACAACAGCGCAACCAACATCAACTCCAGCGCCAAGTCGATCAACGGCAGTGCCGCATCGGTCGGCTCCAGCGCCAAGTCGATCGACAACAGCGCCGTAGCGATCAACTCCACCGCCAAGGGCATCAATGCCTCAGCCGGCCAGATCCTCACTGTCGCCAGCTCGATCCAGGGCGGTGTGGGGATGATCAACACCAACCTCAACGTGACCATCAGCCTGGCCAAGGCCATCCTTGGCAACGCAGGTGCGATCCAGGGCGAAGCCACCAAGGCCAACAGCGAGGCCGCCACCATCAAGAACGCTGTCAACCTCGGTTAGGAGGAGATCGACATGGCATCAGTCAGCACACGTCCGGGCGGCGACTACAGCCCTCAGGCAATGCGAACCAGCGACCGCTCAGACCGGGTCGCGTTCTACGAGCGGTGGCTCAGGGTCTGGATCGCCTTGGGAGCAGTGGTGGTCCTGGTGGTGGTGGTCTTCTTGATCTTCATCAGCAACGCCCTCTCTGGGATCAACTTCAACCTGGGGAATACCGCCAGCGCAGTAGAGGGCGTCGGGGGCAACACCAAGACCCTTCCCGGCCAGATCTCATCGGTCAACGGCAGCCTCTCGAGCATCGCGACCGCCCTTTCGCCGATCACCGGTGACGCGACCAAGATCATCAGCAACCTGACCAGCATCGAGGGCAACCTGACCACCACCAGCGCTTCGCTGGTGAACACCTCCGGAGTGCTCTCGGGAGTCTCGGGCACCCTGGTGGGGATCAGCGGGACCCTCAACACGGTCTCGGGCTCCCTGGTCAACACCTCTGGGGTTCTCACCACCGTGCTCGGCCTCGCAGGGTCGATCCACACCACGCTGGTCAACGCCAACGCGGTGAACGGCAACTGCAATGCACCGGAGACCTTCAGCCAGTACAACCCACCGGCTGGAGCCACCTCGGCCGGGAGCTTCTCCTGCGCGGCCAACCAGCTCGGGGTGCAGAACATCCACCAGCGCGTCGCCATCGCCGACAACGTGTTGAACGTGGCCCAGACCGACCTCACTGACATCTCGGGCAACCTGACCAAGGTCAACAGCAGCCTCGTCTCGGCCTGCAACGGCCTTACCGTCAGCGTCCTCAAGATCGTCTCCGGTGGTGGCTCATGCTGACCCCGGCCGCCCGCAAGGGGCGGGGCGAGTCAGGGATCGTGGGTGCGAACCTGGTCATCGTCATAGCCTTTGCCTTGGTAGCGGTGATCCTGCTGGCGGCCACCACGGTGGCGGCCATCGGCATCAACCAGAAGGTGAAGATCGCCATCGAGCCACCGATCAAGGGAATCCAGGCCAACGCTGCGCTGCTCCCGGTGCTTGACCAGGTGGACTCCACCGCCGCCTCGATCAACACCGCGGCTCAGCCGCTCGCTGGTGAGGCCAATCAGATCGTCTCGGCCACCTCGACGATCAACGCCACGGTGGTCAAGATCCTGGCCAACGCGAAGGCGATCAACGGCTCTGTAGGGGCTATCGGGGGGACGGTCGGCTCGATCGGGTCCACCGTCAACTCCATCGGTGGCAACGTCAGCCAGATCAACTCGAGTGTCCACGGGATCGACTCCAACCTGAGCGCTGTCCTGGGCCAGGCTCAGCTCATCCAGACTGGGGTTGCCGGCATCAACGACCGGGCCAGCGAGGTCATCAGCCTCGCCGGCCAGATCCAAGGCGACACCCACAACATCAACCGCACCGTGGTGTCGATCAACACCAACGCCAGCGAGATCTGCGGAGCCACGCTGATCCTCTCCCAGGGGAACTGCGCCAGTAGTTCAGGCTCAGGTTCAGGGGGCGGAGGTGGCCTCCTCAACGGCCTCCTCGGTGGCGGCGGGGGTGGTGGCCTCCTCAGCGGCCTAGGCCTCTGAGAAGTTCCCTAGAGCTGCATACGACGTCTGAATAGGACACCAGGTCCCCCCGGTTCGGCGAGTGCGCCGGGCCGGGGGGACCTTCCTGTCTCAGCCGAAGGTGAAGTCGTAGGCCCGCACCCCGGATGACACGCCCAGGGTGAGGATCCCGCTCTCGGGGGGTCCGGTCGGCGCCACGACCAGGGTGTACAGGTGAGGTACCCCGGAGACAGGCACCGTCTTGGTGAGCTTGCCGTCCACCGAAACGGTTACGCTCCCTGAACCGCCCAGGACCAGGTAGACCTCACGGGCGCTGAAGTTGAGCCTGATCGCCGCCCCGGACCCCGCCAGCGCGCTCTGGGCGTTGTCCGTCCAGGTCCCGCCGAAGGAGAGCTGGTTGGCCGCGAGGCGCGAGGCGAAGGAGTAGCGATCCGGCCGGTTGTCCACCAGTGGGCTGCCGACGTAGTTTGCGATCCTGGCGTAGCCGAGGTAGCTCTCAGGGGTGGTCGCCTCCGTGGGGGTGAGGTCGGGGACGTCGGTGGCGCCCGGGAGGGCCTTGGCCCCGCCGGCGGTCAGGAGCCCCCTGATCGCCTGCTCCATGCCCTGGTAGTCACCCTCTCCAAAGCTGGTGTAGCGGACCTGGCCATCCTGGTCGATCAGGTACTCGGAGGGCCAGCCCTGATTCCCGTAGGCGTCCCAGGTGCCGTAGGCGTTGTCGATGGCAACCGGGTAGTGCACCCCGAGCCTGCCAGCTTGGGCCACCACATTGGACACCACGTGCTCGAAGGAGAACTCCGGGGTGTGGACCCCGATAACCACCAAGCCCTCCGCCTTGTAGTTCGCATACCAGGCCTCAAGGTGGGGGAGGGTCCGCTGGCAGTTGATGCAGGAGTAGGTCCAGAAGTCGATGAGCACAACCTTGCCCCGCAGCCTGGCCAGGGTGATCGGCTTGCCCCCCGGGGTGTTGAGCCAGGCGGTGATGCCGGCAAAGGCGGGAGCGGTGCCCAGCTCGGCGAGCGCCGGGTCCTTGATCGACCCGGCTCCTCCCGACCCGGCTCCTCCCGACCCGGCGCCGGCGCCGGCGAACTTGGCCGCGCCCTCGCCGGTCAGGTTGCCCAGACTCTTCGCAACGCCCGGAGTCCCCTCGACTCGGGCCTCCAGGGCACTGGTGTAGCCGGGCACCGAGGTCTGGAGCCCGTCGGTGAGGTTGAAGGCAATGGCCAACCCGGTCAGCACCAGCAGGGCGCCGCCGACCCTGCGCACCAGGGGCGCGCGTCGCCGGAAGGCCTTGAACCCCACTGCGGCCTCCTGGCTGAGCACCGCCAGGACCAGGAGGGGGATCGCCGCTCCCAGGGCGTACGCCACGGTGAGGGCGACCGAGGTGAACCCGACCCGCTGGCGCGCCGCAACCACCGAGATCGCCGCCAGCACCGGCCCGGCGCAGGGCACGAACACCAGCCCCAAGCTCACCCCGAGCACGAAACCGTTGCGCCCTCCTGGCGACCGACTGCCCCCGCCCCGCCCGCCCCCGCCCTGCTGGCCCGTGTCCCCCGGCTCGGTATCCCCCGGCTCCGGGCCGGGCTGCCGGCTCAGCCAGGTTCTGATCGCCGCCACAAGCCAGGCAAAGGGTCGTTCCAGCGCCTCGCCGAGCCTCGGTACCAGCAGGGCCACCCCCAGGGCCACCAGCACGACTATCCCGGCGTCGCGGAGCAGGTCCGCGGGTAGCCCCAACAGGCTGAGCAGGCTGCCCCCGACCAGGGTGAACAAGCTGAAGCTCACCACCAGCCCCGAGATGACCAGGTACGGCCGCCAGCGGCTGGCCCCGGCCACGCCGCCACCCACTATCACCGGCAGCACTGGCACGATACAGGGGGAGATCCCGGTGATCAGGCCCCCCAGAAACCCCACACCCAGCAGCACGAGCACGGCCGAAGACTAGACGAACAGTTGCTCCTCCAGTGGGCCAGTCACCGTTCGCGACGGGCCGGGATATGGGCTTCAGTCGGTCTTGCCGACCCTGGGAGCGCTGTCGGTGACCCTGGCAAGGATGGCCCGATCGCACTCCGAACAGAAGAAGGCGTTCTCGTCCAGGATCTCGCGCCACTCCGGCGGTAGCCACTGGACGCTGTCGCACCCCGGGCACACCAGGTTCCCGGTGAAGCGGGCCATCCCGAGGCCATAGAGGATCGACCCTCGGTAGGAGAGGTCTCTCCGCGGCCGAGCGACAGCTTTTCCGTTGGTAGCGTCCCGCTCGCGTGCCAGCCTGGCCTCGTTCATCTGAGCGGCGTGAGCCGCCCGCCTCCGCTGAGCGTCGCCCCACGCCGTGTTGGATGACCGCCCTCCGGTCCCTGCTTGGGCCGGCTCCTCGGGGGGGCGAGGCCTCGCGGGGCCGAGAGGCCAGAGGACCAGCGAGCCCTTCCTGGCGGCGGCGTAGGCGTCGTTGAGCTCCTTCATCTTGTCCTCGGCGGTGAGGCGGACCGCCTCCGGCGACTCCTGGAATCGGTCCGGGTGAAAGATCTGAGCGAGGACCTTGTAGGCCGCGCTGACCTCCGCAAGGGTCGCATTCGACGGCACGCCGAGAACCTCGTAGGGAGCCAGGGAGGAGTCCATCAGCGCCCGCGGCGCCCCGGCGCAGGGCTCATCCCTGCAAGACCACCCAGCATTCAGTCCGTGCCCTTCTCGCTGGCCGGCGCGTTCAGCGCTCCCCAGTGGCGCCCCACCCAGGTGAATCCGAGGACCAGGGTCAAAAATGCCGTGGAGCAATGGTAGGTGACTGCCAGGCCAGGGGCCTGACCCCGGACTCCCTGGACGAGCAGGCCGATGTGGGTGGCGGACATCCACAGTCCTGCAAGTGTGATGCCGAGGCTGGCGCCGAACAGGACGGTCGGGGCGCCCCGCCGCTCCGGACCCCAGCTGACCGCCAGCAGGACCATGGCCAAGACGAACAGCCCCGGCACCACGTGGTCCACGATCTCGGCGTTCCTCTTCACCACCAGGCCCCCCAGCCAGATACCCGGAGCCATTGCATACAACCCGATCAGCAGCGAGGGAACCACGAAACGGGCCGACAGGCCTGGCACAGGCCGATCAGGTGACGTTACCGAGGGTGCCATGTCGCTCTCGTCCTCATCGGCCATGCCGGTCTGCTCCTTGAATGGGGTAGTTCGTATCGTGCGCTACGGCAGGTGGAGTTCGGTCAGTGGGGCTGCTCCAGAGACCACCAACATATAGTGTCTCCCCAATGCGACTGGCATTTGTAGGCAAGGGGGGAGCAGGAAAGTCGGCCATGGCCGGGACCTTCGCCCGGATGCTTGCCCGTCAGGGCACGCGCGTGCTGGCCATCGACTCTGACCCGATGCCCGGGTTGGCCTTCTCCATCGGCGTCGAGGTGACCGATGCCCCGATCCCCGACGAGGCGGTTGAGGAGCGGGGCGAAGGCGAGGAGGGGCCGCGGTATCGCCTCCGGGCGGGACTTAGTGCCACGGAAGCGGTGGAGCAGTATGCCGCTCTGGGCCCCGATGGGGTCAGGTTCCTGCAGTTCGGCAAGTTCCGCAGCAGCGGTCAATTCATGCGCTCTCAGCTGGCCTTCCGCCAGATCCTGGACGAGCTGCCCGATGACCCCTGGGCGATGGTCGGAGACCTTCCGGGAGGGACCCGCCAGCCCTTCTACGGCTGGGGCAGCTATGCCCGTACAGTACTGATCGTGGCAGAGCCCACTACCAAGTCGTTGATGTCTGCGAGGCGGCTCGCCCGGTTGGCGCTGGTGGCGGACGGTCCCGAGAGGGTGTTGGCCGTGGCAAGCAAGACCCGTTCGCCCGAAGATGCCGAGACGGTCCATCGGGCCACCGGCCTGGAGGTGGTCGCCGCGATCCCCTGGGACGAGGCGCTCGCCGAGGCGGAGCGGCAGGGAAAGGCGCCGATTGACGAGGCGCCAGACAGTATCGCGGTGAGAGCTATAGAGTCATTGGTACAAAGGCTGGGCGACGGACGCTCTGCCGATCGCTGAGGGAGGTCCGACTGATGAAGCTGGCAGTGGTAGGCAAGGGAGGCGCGGGCAAGACCACGACCTCCGCGATCTTGGCCCGTACCCTCGCGAGGCAGGGCCACCAGGTGGTGGCGCTCGACTGCGACTCCAATCCCAACCTCGGCATCTCGCTCGGGATCGGCGAGGAGGAGACCGAGCGCCTGATTGCCATGCGCCAGGCCCTGGACGAGGGCGAAGAGGAGCACGCCCCCGGCTGGGAGGACCTCCTGGAACGCTTCGGTGCTCTAGGGCCCGATGGGGTGCGCCTGGCTGTGGTCACCAAGATCGACAACCCGGAGCCCGGATGCCCTTGCTGCGGGCTCTCCACAGAGCAGTTGTTGGCCAATGTGGACGCGCCGGATGTGGTGGTCATCGCCGACATGGAGGCCGGTATCGGCACCCTCACCCGGCTGGGCTCCGAGGTGGTCAGCGCGGTGATCGTGGTTGTCGAGGCCACACCCAAGTCACTCGAAGTGGGGACGCGTGCAGTTGCCCTGGCCTCCGAGCGCCAGCTCGGTCGGCTGATCGTGGTGGCCAACCGGGTTCGCGGCGAAGGTGACCTCGAGGTGATCAGGGCTGCCTTCCCGGACGTCGAGGTGGTGGTCGTACCCGATGACCCGGCGATTGTCCAGGCGGACCGGCTGGGCCTCGCCCCTCTGGATCGCTCCCCGGATGCGCCTGCCGTCCGAGCCTTGGTGGCCCTGGCTACGAGCCTGGCCCCCGTCGCGGTCTGAGCAGGCTCAGACCAGACCGGGCTCAGGCCAGACCGGGCTCAGGCCAGACCGGGCTCAGACCCGTCGGCTGCCTGGCACCCGTGGTCGTCGGCTTCGGCCGCCGCCATCGCGCCTGGTGGTACCCGGATGACCTGGCGCCGCCTCATACGTCGCAGCCGAGCCCCATCCCAGTTGCCGAACTCGTTCTCCGGTAACAACTCGTTCGCCCAGCACGGCCATCGAGTGGTCAGCGACTCCAGGTCGGGTGACTCCAGAAGGCGCTGGGCGCCGTCCCTGGTACGCCAGACGGCCAACAGGTAGATCTCGCCCACGTGCCCGATGCCGAGCGCGGCTCGCACGAATCCCTCGGCCGATCGCGCCTCGGCGCGCAGCCTTCGCATCGCACGCCAGGCGGCGGGCAGGCGGTGGGGAGGTGCGCTCACGTAAACGATCACCCCGCTCGCCTCTCCCACTTCGGCCCTCCGTCTGCGCGCGAAGGCCGTGGCTTCGTAGCAAGCCGCCCCAGTGGCGCCCGTGGCGGCCGCCAACCTGGGGAGGTGCTCCAGGGCCTGGGCGAGGCGCTCGTCCTGAACTGATCCCGCTGGCAGCCCGACCTCCGGTCGGGCGAATGTGACGCCCTTCCAGGACCCGGTTTCGCTGACTCCTGGGCGCCAACGCATGAGCCAGAAGGATCGCAGGAGGCGGGAGAACAGCCACATTATTTCCTCGTGAGCACCAGACCGCATGAATTCCTGCATGTCGTGGCGGGACCGCCACACGGTGATGGTCCAGAACTCGCTGGGCCCGGCGACGATGCTCGCCCAGCGCACCACGGTGGGATCAGCCACCAGCTGGCGTCTGACCCGCACCGTCGCGATCATCATGGGAGGGAACAGCCAGGCTCCGTGCAACCTGGATCGGGTGGTCACCACGAACAGCTGGCCACCTTCGGATTGAGTCTCTTTGGGGACCCCTTTGGTGCGAGGTTCCGGCATGCGACGGATATGACCGGTCAGACGCCGGCCATGACTCCGTCGAGGAACACAATGACCCCCTCGATCGCCTCACGCACCGCCCTGGCGCTGCCCAGGGGAACCCGCCGTCCGGCCCGGTCGGCCTCGATCACGTCGGGCTCGTACGGGATGATCCCGGCAAGGGGAACCCCGTACTCGGCGCACAGGTCGGCGAAGAACTCGGCATCCTGGGGAAGGCGGGCCTTGTTGCCCAGAGCGTATGTGCGTGTGAGGCCCAGCTCCTCGGCGAGTGCCTGGGTGCGCGCAGCGGTCAGCACGGACTTGCGGCTCGGCTCCATCACCACCAACAGGATGTCGGCGTGCGCGAGCGTTCCCCCGGAGCGGCTGAGGTGCTCCAAGCCGGCCTCCATGTCGATCAGGGTGACGTCGGCGGCGTCGTCCAGGGTGGCGCCCAAGAAGCTGCGGACGGTGGCGTGACCAGCGCAGGTGCACCCGGCACCGGCCTCACTCACCCTGATGGCGGACATGAGGGTAGCTCCCGCTGGAGTTGCCCGACCGTAGTCCTGCATCAGGCCCAGGGGCGTGGAGGAGTCGCGGCCCACCAGCAGCGAGCGCGGCAGCACCGGGACCGCCTCCATCTCTTCCAGGCTGAGCCCGAGCGAGACTCCCAGGTTGGGGTTTGAATCGGTGTCGATGGCTACCACCCGCTTTCCCTGCCTGACGTAGGCCTCTGAGATCAGGGCAGACAGGGTCGTCTTGCCAACTCCACCCTTGCCGACGATTCCGAGCTTCATGGGATGCACCTCCGTAGTGGATCGGCTCGAGCAGCCGTCCTGTTTTGGAACTGTAACGTTTCTGGCCCCAGTATCGCGCTTACGCACTCACCACGTACACTCGGGGTGCAGGCTTGACTCTGGCGTGCTGTTAGTGTAAGATGCATATACCGGTCGGTGTCGGCCGGCTCTAGGGTTCGCGAAGGCTCGACAGGAGTGGAGGTACTGGGATGCCGGTTGTTGGAGGAGGCGGGCGAAAGAAGCTCCGCGACGCAATGGGGTGGACCCCGCCAGCACCAGGCAAACAGGGTATTGACCCTCAGCTGGAGGCCATGATCCGCGCCGCTGGCCCAACCAGTGGCGCCGGTGCGCCCGGCCAGGGCTACGGGGCTCCGCGCTGGGGTATGGCCGAGACCCCTGACCCCGACGAGCCCGGATACTTCGAGGAGGAGGCCGAGGACCAGGCCGCCCCTGAGCCTGTGGCACCGCCCACAGCACCGCCAGTGCGCTTTGCCGCGGCCAGGCTGGCACAAGGCGGGGCCCAGGCCCTCAGTCCGGTAGCCGGGCGAAGCGGTGGCGGGGGCTCTGGCCCGTTTGCCTTCCGCCGGACCACCAGCTCGGTGTTTGGCGGACCCTCCACGGCCTCGCACTCCCGCCCGATCGCGGCCCTTGCGCCGGCGCGCCCGGCCAGGCCAGCCGTAGAGCGTGCAGCTCCGCACAACGGCATCGAGGACTGGACCCACAGCCCGCCCGATTGGACCAAGGACCCCTACCAGCCGCTGGCGCCCATCGGCGTACGCAGCCCCGCAGACCCGGTGGCGAACGAGGCCACCACCTTCGGACCGCTCCAGAAGGCGTACCTGATCTGGATGGTGGGGGGGTCCTGCGACGGTTGCACGGTTGCGGTCTCCGGTGGGACCCACCCCAGGGTCGAGCACCTGCTCAGGGGGATCCTCCCCGGCCTACCCCGCATCGAGCTCATCCATACCGTCATCTCCATGGAGTCGGGTCCGGAGTGGGTCCACAACCTGTTCATGGCGGAGCGTGGCGAGCTGGATGCGCCGTACGTGATTACCTGGGAGGGCTCGATCATGGACGAGTCCATTTCCGGGACCGGGCACTGGATGGGCCTCGGTGAGGACCCCGAGACCGGTCGCCAGATCACCAGCCTGGAGTGGCTGGACCGCCTCGCCCCAGGGGCCGCTGCAGTCATCGCCATCGGCACCTGCGCCACCTGGGGAGGGATCCCCGCGGCCAAGGGAAACGTGACCAACTCAATGGGGATGATGGACTACCTGGGCATGGACTACCGCTCGGCGTTCGGAGTTCCGGTGGTCAACGTGCCGGGGTGCTCTCCCATCGGCGACAACTACCTGGAGACTGCGGCAGCCGTCCTGTTGTTCCTCAACGGCCTTGCCCCCCTGCCCGAGTTCGACGAGCTGGGTCGGCCGGCCTGGCTCTTCGGCGAAACCGTCCACCGTCACTGCCCCAGAGCCGGCTACTACGAGGAAGGCGTGTTCGCCGAGAACTTTGGCGACAAGGAGTGCCTGGTGGAGCTGGGTTGCTGGGGTCCCGTCGTTCAGTGCAACATCGCCGAGCGGGGCATAGTGGACGGTCACGGTGGCTGCATGAATGTGGGCGGCGTCTGCATCGGGTGCACCATGCCCGGTTTCCCTGACAAGTTCTCCCCCTTCTACGAGGTGGCTCCGGGATCGCTGATCTCCAGCAACACCAGCCGGGTCGCCGGGGGAGCGATCCGCCGCATGCGGGCGATCAGCCGGGCGGACAAGAACATGTCGGTGCGCTGGGAAGAAGGACGCCCGAGCGGCTGGTCGCGTGCCCGATCTGGTGTCCCCCAGGGCACCGTAAAGGTGATCGACAAGTTCTACGCAAAGTACCAGCACTCCAAGGAGTCCTACAAGTAGCTCGCCCCGCTCCCCCGACCCCTCTGACACGAAACAGGCCACCAAGCCCCTCAAGAGACAAGAGAGATCCTATGTGCTTCAAGAATCTGCCAATCGAGTTCGACAGCGGCGGCAAGGCCCGCCTACGCGAAGGGATGGGCAATCCCTATTCCCTCGCAGTCGCCCAGCGCAAGGAGTGGGTCCGCGCCAAGAGCGTGGGCGCGATGGTGGCCCCACCCAAGCTGAGAGACTGGAACATCGACCCGGTCACCCGGGTGGCCGGAGCGCTCTCGGTGCACACCGTGTTGGACCTGGGGGACCGTCAGGCGGTCGAGGCGCACGCCCAGGCGATGCTGTTCCGGGGCTATGAGATCATCCTGCAGGGCCGTGACCCGCGCGACGCCATCGACATCAGCTCCCGTGCGTGCGGGGTGTGCGGCGGGGTGCACGCCACGGTCGCGGCCCTTGCCATCGAGCAGGCCTTCGGCATCTGCCCGCCCCCGCTGGGCGTCGAGGTTCGCAACCTCGGCGAGGTGGGCGAGATGTTCTATGACCACCCCCTCCACCTCGGCCTTCTCGCCGGGCCGGACTACTCCAGCTCGATCATGGCGGTCACCAACCCCGAGCTGCTGACCAGGGCCGAAAAGACCCTCGCGCCCCACGCCGACGTCCATGGGTACCTGACCATCAAGGACATCATGGATGCACTCAACCCGCTGACCGGGCGGATCTACCTGGAGGCGCTGGAGTGGACCAGGGTGGGCCGGATCATGTGCATGCTCATGTACGGCAAGTACCCGCACCCCTCCACCATCGTTCCGGGCGGGGTGTCCACCACGGTGTCCACCTCCACCTTCAACGAGTTCTACACCCAGCTCGGCAAGATCTTCGACTTCTGCAAGCAGATCACCGGCATTTGGGACGACATCTGCGACTTCTTCCTGGAGGCCAACCCGCTGTACGAAGAGGTCGGGGCGCGTTCGACCAACTTGATGCAGAGCGGTATCTGGGACGACTCGACGATCTACGACGCCACCTACGCAAACTGCGACGCCTGGGGCAACCGGCGCTGGGCCCGCCCGGGGATCATCGTGGACGGCGAGGTGGTCACCACCAACCTGACGGAGATCAACATGGGCCTCGAGGAGTTCGTGAGCGCCTCGTTCTACGAGGACTGGACCCAGTCCGGCCCCCCTCGCTTCAGCTCCGACCCGCTGGGGAACCCGATCTCCCCCTACCACCCGTGGAACAAGACCACCCTTCCCAGGCCCGAGGGCAAGAACTTCAAGGAGCGCTACACCTGGGACACCGCTCCCCGCTGGGACCGTCAGGTCTGTGAGACCGGGACCTACGGGCGGATGTGGACCACCGCCCTGATCGGAGAGACCCCGGCCGAGAACCAGTTCCTCCAGGCGACCGGCGACGGGCTGCGCATGGTGATGCCCCGCCATGAGCTGCCGGAGATGGAGCTGTACTGGAAGGTGCCCCGCACCCTCAACGCCCTGGAGCGCAACCGGGGCCGGGCCTACGCCATGGCCTTCACCGCGGCCATCGGGATGAACTGCATGCTCAAGGCCCTGGAGTACTGGCGCAACGGCGAGACCGCGGTGCACACCTCCTTCAAGGTGCCCAAGGACGAGCGCATAGCTGTGGGCATGTGGGAGGCCGGCCGGGGTTGGCTGCTCCACCACCTTCACATCGACAAGGGGGCGATCGTGAACTACCAGATCACCACGCCCTCCACGGTGAACGCGTCGCCCAACGACCCCTTCGGCGGGATGGGGCCCTACGAGGAGGCAATTGTGGGGACGCCCATCCTCGAGAGCATGAGCGACGACGAGATCAAGGGGATCGACATCCTGCGCACCATCCGCAGCTTCGACCCCTGCATGCCCTGCACCACCCACATGGACACCGGTAAGGGCGTGATCGTGCGAGAGGTCAACTCCTGCGGCTGCACGCTGGAGTGAACGCGACTGCCGCGGGGATGGGGTCGGACACCGTGGCCTCCAGCGGCCCTATCCTCGTAGGCGGCATCGGCCATCCGTGGCTGCGCGACCTCGACTTCGGGACTCAATTCCTGCGTCGGGTCGGCGGCTGTGGCTGGCCCGATGGAGTGATGCTGGAGGACCTGTCCTACTCCGCGCACCGGGTGCTGCACACCCTGCAGGACATCAAGCCCTCCAGGGTCGTGCTGGTTTGCTGCGTGTTGCGGGAAACCGACCCGCCAGGCACCGTGAGGCGGTACCCGCTGGACCTCACGCCTCCGCCCGACGACGAGGTAGCCGAGCGCCTCGGAGAAGCAGTGGGGGGAGTGATCGACCTTGACCACACCCTGGCGGTCGTGCGCTACTGGAAGGGCTTCCCAGCCGCCACTACCGTCATCGAGATCGAGCCCGGCGACGTGTCCTTTGGCCTGGGCTTCTCCGAACCGGTCGAGGCCGTGGTGGACGACGTACTGGCGGCCTTGCGAGAAGAGCTGGGCATTGTCACGCTGGGTCCCCAGCATCACCCGGCCAAGCCCACCGCGGGGCCACTGTAGGTGAGCGCTGACGAGCTTTCTTACGAGGAGGTCCTCGCGCGTGTGGCGGACCTGGCCGAGGAGTTGACCGCCTGGGTTGATCCCGAGGTGTCGGCCCGGGTGACCGAGCTGATCGACTGGATGGACGCTTTCCACCGTGACGGGCTGGGCCGCCTGGTGGACATGATCCGTCAGTGGCGGGGCGAGATCTTCTTGGAAGCGGTGGCGGCGGACCCGGTAGCCGGTTTGATGCTGGAGGCCTACGGCCTCGGAGAATCGGAGGTGGTCGGTGCCGAGGCCGAGGCTGGGGTGGCTCGTGCCTTGGAATCCGTCCGGCCGATGATCGAGTCCCACGGGGGCTCCATCGAGGTCGAAGAGGTGGTGGACGGGGTGGTGAGTGTGCGCCTCGCTGGTACATGCGACGGCTGCCCCAGCTCGCAAGCCACCCTCACATACGGGGTTGAGTCCGCGCTGCGGGAGCACTGGCCCTTGTTCCGCCGCCTCGAGGTGCGTGACCCAGCGCTGGAGTTTGACCCTTCGAAGTCGTCGCTCACCTGCGGAGTGCCTGTACCGCAGGACAAGCTCGGTCCCAGCGGCAGCCCAGCCGAGCTGACACCGGTCCCCGTCCGGCTTCGCCACAAATGACCGAAGCGACCCTCGACGCGACCGAGGTGGCCTACCGGGCAAGGGCGCTCGCCCAAGCCCACCCGCTGTCACGGGTGGCCAAGCGATACCTCGACCGGGTGGTCGCCGAGCAGCGTACCTCCCAGCCCCTGCCCGAGATCGGCATCTGGGCTGGCGCGGCGATGCTCAACGGCTACTGCGTGCGCCGGGTGGAGGAGGGGGCGGCTGGTCTGGCCCCTCGCGAGCCGGAGCGCCCCAGCGAGCCCGTCGGTGACGAGGGGGCGCTTCTCGACCAGCTCGAAGAGGCCGTGTCGCTCATCGCAGCGAAGGTCAGGACCGGTGACACCGAATCCAGCCTGATCGACGACGATGCACGCACCGTGGATACCCTCGACCGCATCGTGACCTCGGAGGTGGAGCGCCGGCTCGACCATTGGCGCGACACCGTGGACGACAAGGCTTGGGACGAGTTGTCGGAGTACATCACCTGGTGGGTGGTAAAGGGCTACGCGCTGCGAGCTGCCGAGGTGCTCGGATGGCAGGGCGACGCCGTGCGAGCTGCCGAGGTGCTCGGAAGGCAGGGCGACGCCGCCCCCGAGCCGGGTACCCCCGAGCCGGGTGCCCCTGAGGACGCCTCGCCAGGGGATGGCGCGTGAAGGTGTTGGTCGCCGGCGTCGGCAACGTGTTGAAGGCCGACGACGGCTTCGGCGTGGAGGTGGCTCGCGAGCTCGCCAATCTGGACCTGCCCCTGTGTGTGAGGGTGGTCGAGACCGGGATCGGCGGGATCGCCCTGGTCCAGGAGCTCCAGGACGGCTATGACGCGGTGGTGGTGGTGGATGCCGTGGACCACGGACGGGCGCCCGGAACGGTGATGCTCATCGAGCCCGAGGTGGTAGACGTGGGCCTCCTTGAGCCGATCGCCCGCCACGACCTGCTGGCCGACATGCACCTGGCTACACCTGAGCGGGTGCTCATGCTGGCCAGGGCGCTGGGTGTCCTTCCTCCGAGGGTCCTCCTGGTCGGGTGCCAGCCAGTCGATGCTGACGCGGTGGGCGAGGGCTTGTCGGACGCAGTCCGGACTGCGGTGGCAGTGGCGGTGGCCGAGATAGTGAGCCATGTGAATGAGCTGGCCCTCATGCCCGCGAGCTCCGCCGGCCCTGCCGGTCTTGCGAGCGCTGCCGGTCTTGCGAGCGCTGCCGGTCCTGCGAGCGCTGCCGGTCCTACGGGCTCCGCCGGTTCGGCCAGCGCTGGTCGGCGTGCCCTCTGAGGAGGTGGCCATCGGCGAGGTGGCCACTCCGGCCGACCCCACCTACCCGCCCGCGCTGGTCAGATCGGCGGCACCCAGGTCAGCGGTCGAGTTGGCCGATGCCGTCGGGACCCTCGAGGCAAGGCTCGCTGCCACTCCTCGGCGCGCCAAGCCGATCGAGCACGCCACCGCGGCCTACCGGCTTGGCCTGGCCTACGCAGAAGCGCCAGGCGGGGACCGGTCGGAGAAGCTGCGCCGGGCGATCTCGTGCTATGAGCTGGCCGCGAGCATATTTGACCCGCGCTTCGACCCGGTGGAACACGCAAGGACACTCAACGCCTCCGGTGCGGCGCGCCGGGCGCTCGGAGACCTGCCTGGCGCCGCCGAGTTGTTCGGTCGCGCCGCCGAGCTGTTCGAGGGGCGTGACCGCGACGAGGAGCTGGCGGCGGCGCTGAACAACCTGGGCCTCGCGCGTACTGAGCTCGGTGAGGCCATTCCGGCTCTGGAGGCCTACGATCAGGCCGCGAGCCTCTTCAACCCTGAGTCCGCCGATGGCCGCCGGGGCCTGGCGCTCACCTTGTACAACCGGGGCCAGGCCTTTGCCGCCTCCGGCACGGAGGAGGGACTGAGCGACGCAATGGAGGATTTTTCGCTCGCACTGGACCAGATTGACCCGGCCGAGAATGCCTACCACTACGCGCTGATCCACCAGGGCAGGGGGATCGTGGCATTCAGCCTCGCCGGGCTCGACGCAGAGCGGCGTGGGGCGTGCCTGGAACAGGCGGTGTCGGCATTCGAGGAGGCCCTGGGGGTCTTCTCGCGTACCGCCTTTCCGTTCCAGCACGCCCTGACCAAGTACAACCTGGGTTTGGCCTGGTCCGCGCTGGCCGGCTCGGCCCCGGTCGGCTCAGCTCCGGTCGGCTCAGCTCCGGTCGGTGTCGTGGAACGACGGGTGTCGCTGGCTTGCTTCGAGGATGTGGTCTCGGTGCTCGACCCCCGGGTGCACCCCGGCCCGTGGAAGCGTGCCTATGCCAGCCTGGCCAGGGTCGAGGCTGAATTGGCCGCAGACTTCCCCGGCTGGGGGCTCGCCGACCATTTCGTGGCCCTGCTCTCCTGTGTGACCGCGACCGAGCGCGCCGACCTGCTGCGCGAGCGGGTAACCAGGCTGCTGGCCCTTCCGGATGCAGCGAGAGACGCTGCCCTGATCGAGCTTGACGCCAGCGCGTACAAGCTGGTTACCCTAGCCGCCAGGGCCGTCATCGCCTCCCAGCTGAGCGCGGTGATGGAGTTGCCGAACGACGCGCAAGAAGCGGTGGTACGAGCCCTCATGGACGCCCGCAACCTGCTGGGCCAGGAGGGCAAGGACGCTGCAGACCTGGTCCTCGACGGGGCGGTGGGCGATGCCCTCGACGGGCCACAGCGGATCTTGGTGCGGGACTTCATGTACTCGATGGGCTTTGTCCGGCCATAGATTGGTGCTTGCGATGGACAATGCTGAGCCTGCAACGGACAATGCTGAGCCCGCAACGGACAATGCTGAGCCCTCCCCCGACCACGCTCCGGGCTTGGAGGCTGCCGTCGAGGTTTCGAGAGCCTTCGTGGGCGCCGTGGCCTGGGGCGAGCACCTCAGGGTCTGGGAGCTCCTGGGCGACGAGGGCCGCCGGATCGTGTTGCGCCTGGCAACCCGACGCGGGATGGACGATGCGCTGGCGCTGCGGATCCGAGACGGCCGGGCCACCAGCTCCGAGATGGACACCTTCCTCTCCGACCTGGTCAACGGTTTGCGCGCTGACCTCGCGGGCGCCGACCTGGAGAACCTGTCCTACTGGGCTGACCCGGCTGTGGCCGGACCGTCTCGGGCCTGGGTGATGATGATGTCCCCTATGCCGGCGGTCCTCGGAGGCGACGTCCCGGTTGGGACCCTGGACCTGTCGCACTCGGAGCACGGCTGGCGGGTGGAGCGCATCATTCCCCGTCCCCGCCGCCCCCCGGAATGACCGGCCCGCCCCACTCCGCCCGGCCACCGGGCAAGCCTGTTGACGGAGCTGACGGCATTGACGCCGCTGACGGCTCGACTCGCTCCGCTCAGCCGGTGAAGCCTACGCCGGGCCTATCATTCCCAGAACAGGGAGCGCAAACCCTCGTGCCGGTTTTGGCGGGCGTCGGGGTGGAGTTCCCAGAGGGCAGGCCGATGCGGCGTTACCCGGTGGCGGTATCCGCAGGCGCGATGGCCCTGGCCTGGGTACGCCAGGAGGCCGCACCGGCCGGGGCGGTGGTGGTGGCCTCGCACGAGCTGTATCCCCTTGACCGCTTCGGGCGGCCCTGGACGGTCCCTTCCGAGAGCACACTGGCCTGTGCCGTCATCCTGCGCCCAGCCCTCCCGGCCACCCTGGCCGACGCGGTCTGGCTGGCTGGAGGGCTCATCGCCTTGGAGGGGGCGGAGGAGGCAAGCGGCCTGGACCTCGCGACGCGGTGGCCGGATTCGTTGGTCGAGCTCACCACAAAGCAGGTGGTCGGAGCCGTCAAGGCCGATATCCAGCTCGGTCCGGGCAAGGTCCGCTCGGCCGTCCTGACCATCCGCGCGAATCTCGACCTCCTGGGCCTGGGCCTGGCGGGCGAGGAGGCCCTGCTCAGCGCAATCCTCGCGGCCACGGACCGGGTGTCCGCGCAGCTCGATGGCGCCACCCCGAGCTCCGAGGCCCAGGCCGCGGCCGATCCCTCACATCCGGCTCTGTCTGGTCCTCCCTGCCTGGGACCAGCGGCGGTCGCAGACCTCTACACGAAGCGCTGCGGGCTCATCGGTGAACCGGTCAGGGCGACACTGCTGCCCAAGGGGGAGACCCGCGGCTATGCCCATCTGGTCGACGAGACCGCTGCACTTCACATCAGATCTGCCACCGGGATGGTCGAGCGAGTTTCGATCAATATGCTCCGTGCCCTGGAGGTCCGGTGACGGTCCGCGGTAGCTGCAAATGTCCTATACTGAGGCGACCGGGCAGAGCGTCCGGTGCTAGACGAGAGGGGTTGCGCTCATGATCGGGTGGTACATAGGTGAGATCCTGACGCTGGTCTTAGTAGTTCCGGTGCTCATCTTCTACCTCAACAAGCTCGTCCGTCCCGCCTTGGAGATCAAGGCGTACGTCGATGACGTACTCCAGCACGGAGTGGGCCTCACCGGGACCCTCGACGCAGTCCCCAAGCTGGTCGAGACCCGGGACCTGAGCGCCGTGGCGCTGGAGCAGGTCGGTCGCTACGGCGGCGAGATCGTCAGGATCCTGACTTCCTGACCGCGCTGAGGTGGCTGCGCTGACCTGCGC
>JBOGGT010000128.1:0-9778 GCA_050744225.1 Acidimicrobiales bacterium
GGGGGGGGGGGGGCCCGGGGCGCGGTTTCGCACAGTTTGGGGGGGTGTTACGGGGGGGGGTTTGGGGGGGGGGGGGGGGGGGCAAACTAGAGCGCGTATAACGCACTCAACCTTCCCCACCCCCCCCTCCCAAGGTGTCGCAATCCATACTTGGGGTCAAGCTCAGGCTTCGGAGCGGCTCACCCAGTTGGTAAGTTCGACCGCGGTGATCGCCCCCAGGACCGTGTGGATCAGCTTGCCCTTGCTGTTGACGAACACGGTGGATGGCATTCCCACGAGACGGTAGAGGCTGCCGGAGACCTGCCGCTGGGGATCGAATGCCACCGGGTAGTCGATCCCGGCCGAGCGCACCAGGCTCAGGCCGGCCGACCGGGTGTCGGCCACGTCCACGCCCACGAAGTTGACGCTGTTCCCGAACTGGCGGCTGGCCTTTGAGAGGACCCCTACATCTTTGTGGCAGTTGGGGCACCACGAACCAAAGAATGTCAGCACCGTGGGCCGACCGTCGGGATTACCCAATTTGACCTGTGATCCCGGGTTGGCCAGGTTCGACAGGGTGAAGCTCGGGGCGGCGCTGCCGACCGCAGGACCCTCTGCCGGGAGGGGCGGCCCGCTGGGGGAGCGCCCGGCGAGAACCGCCAGTGCTGCCACTGCGACGACCACCCCAGCCAGCCCCCCGATCACCAGGTGCCGAGCACTGAAGTGCCGCTTGGGGAGCGGGGAGGCCATGGGGTCGCGGTCCGGAGGCGCTGGGCCTAACGGATGTGGATCAGCTGGTCCACCGCCATGGAGGAGAACAGCAGCGTCAGGTAGGTGATCGACCAGCCAAACAGGCGCATGGCGGAGCGCGAGGTGGCTTCGCGCTGGAGTCGGATGGCGTAGAAGACAAAGACCGCCCCCAAAACTACCGCGGCCCCTATGTAAATCAGGCCCATGTGCGCCACGGGGGCAAACGCCAAAGAGGCGGCCCAAAGTGCCAGAGAGTAGACGACAATCTGGCGTGCGGTCGCGGCCAGGCTGGCGACTGCGGGCAGCATGGGCACGCCCACAGATCGGTAGTCGTCGCGATACTTCACCGCGAGGGACCAGAAATGCGGTGGGGTCCACACGAAGATGATGGCAAACAGCACGATCGGGGCCAGGCCCAGATGACCGGTAACCGCAGACCAGCCGACCAGGACGGGGACTGCCCCGGCTGCGCCACCGATGACGATGTTCTGCGAGGAGGTGCGCTTGAGCCACAGGGTGTAGACGAAGACGTAGAATGCGGTGGCACTGACCGCCAGGACGGCCGAGAGCAGGTTGACCGCCAGCCACAGCTCCACGAACGCCAGGGCCTCCAGGGTCAGGGCAAAGGTGAGAGCTGCCCGGGGGGTCACGGCGCCGGTGACCAGGGGTCGCCGTCGGGTTCGGTGCATCACCGCATCGATGTCCCGATCCAGGTACATGTTGATCGCGTTGGCGCCACCAGCGGCCATCGCACCCCCCACCAGGGTCTCGATGATGAGCCATCCAGAGGGAACGCCACGGGCGGCCACGAACATGGTCGGGATGGTGGTGACCAGTAGCAGCTCGATGATCCGAGGTTTGGTGAGAGCGACGTAGCCACGAAGCCGGTCCCTGAGGCCGGGCGCAACCACGACGGCGGGAGCGGCCATCGCCGACGACACTAGGGCTTTCACCCGCCGAACTCCAAGCAGCGCATCGCAAAAGGCCGCCGCCCGTTCGCCGGCTCTGGACCTTGGATGAAATTTTGCCAAGTGCTCGCGTGCCGCGGCGCCCACCCTCGCCTCAACGCCCCCCGCCGACGAGTCTCGCTGGCGATGAGGCCTCACCACGCCTTCATGCCCCCGACCCTGGGCGATTCGGCGGCCTGGCCTAGGCTCGGTTGGGTGTCTCCTCGCATATCCAGGTCGCGGATCAGCCCGCGACTGTTCCGTGGAGTGGCCCTGGCCTGCGTGGTGGCACTTGCTCTCATTATTCTGAGCGGAGCCGCAGTCCGCCTTACCGGCTCGGGCCTGGGATGTCCCGACTGGCCCAGCTGCTTCCAGCACCGACTGACCGCCACCTGGTCGTTCCACCCGCTGGTCGAGTTCGGCAACCGGCTGGTGACAATCGCGGTGACCGTGCTGGTGGTCGTCGCGGCCCTGGGATCGATCTTGCGCAAGCCTTTCCGGTCGGACTTGTGCTGGCTGTCCTTCGGCTTGGTGGGCGGCGTGCTGGGACAGGCGGTCTTGGGTGGGATGGTGGTGCTGTTCAAGCTCGCACCGGGCTTGGTGATGGCTCATTTCGCCTTCTCGATATTGGTCCTGGCAGACGCGGTTGTGCTCTACCAGCGCTCGGGCGACGAGCGGGTACCGGCGCGCCCGATGGTCGGCCGGCAACTGGTTGGCGCCGGTCGGCTGATGCTGGGGCTGCTGGCGGTGGTCATCCTGGCGGGAACCTCCACCACCGGCGCCGGGCCCCATGCCGGCAATTCCGGGGCAAAGCGCCTGCCGATTGCCTTTCACTCGGTTGCCGAGCTGCACGCGACGCTCGCTGTGGCCCTGATCGGCTTGACCGTGGGGATCGTCATAGCCGCCCACCAGGCGGGCACGCCGGCGGCGATCCAGCGCAGGGCGCGAGTGCTGATCGCGGTGATGGTGGCTCAGGGGGCTATCGGCTACACCCAGTACTTCCTGCGCGTGCCCGCGGGAGTAGTGGAGGTCCACGTACTCGGGGCCACCATGTTGTGGATCGTGGCCCAGCATTTCTACCTGGGATTGTTCTACCGGCCGGCGCTTGAGCCGCAGAGCCCGACCGTGAGCTCGTTCCCGGCCGAGGGTCGGGCCGATGACCCGGCCGAGGGTCCGGCCGAGGGTCCGGCCGAGGGTCCGGCCGAGGGTCCGGCCGAGGGTCCGGCCGAAGGCACTCCAGCCGGCGTCTTGCTGGCTGAGCGGCGACCCAGAGGTGCAGCAGCAGCTTCGCGTTGAGACCCGTCGCGGCCTGTCACACCCCCGTGTCATAATGGAGGGATGGATAGATCGCTGACATCGAGTACGATGGTCAGGTCCCAACCAGCCCTGCCCCGGACGCACCGGGGCCCCGGTGCTGTCATGCCCGGGTCCAGAGGGAGGTGAGCCGTTCAATGCGGCCCTACGAGATCGTGATCATTTTCGACGCCAGCCTGGAGGAGGATGTCATCCGGGCCGTCATCGACCGAATGTCCGATGCTGCTCGCTCCCGAGGGGGCAGCACCGGCAAGCTCGACCGATGGGGGCGGCGACGCTTCGCCTATGAGTTGGCGCACAAATGGGAGGGCTACTACGTCATCCTTGAGGTGTCCGGCGACGTGGCAACGATGGCCGAGCTGGACCGCATGCTCTTCCTCGCCGACGAAGTTCTCCGCCACAAGGTCATCCGGCTGCCCGAGCGGGCCGCGGGACTTCGCCGTCCCGGCCTCCCGACAGGGCGACCGTCGATGGCCCGTGCGGACTGACCACAATCAAAGGGAGCTGAGCATAAATGTCCAACGGAAACACCATCACATTGGTTGGCAACGTCGTGCGTGACCTCGAGCTACGGTTCACGCCCTCTGGCCAGGCCACCACGACCTTCGGGATCGCGGTCAACCGGCGCTGGCAGAACCGCCAGAGCCAGGAGTGGGAGGAGGTCACCTCGTTCTTCGACGTGGTCTGCTGGCGGGAGATGGCCGAGAACGCCGCCGAGAGTCTCAACAAGGGGTCCCGGATCATTGTGACCGGACGCCTGGAGCAGCGGAGTTGGGAGGTCGCCGAAGGTGAGCGCCGGTACAAGATCGAGGTTGTGGCCGACGAGGTAGGGCCCAGCCTGCGCTGGGCCAGTGCCGAGGTCAAGAAGAACGACCGCCGCACGGTGGCCGACGGTGGCACTGCGAGCGGCGCCACCGCCGCGGCGCCACTTCCGGCCGCACCGCCCCCGGCATACGGAGACGAAGAGGAACCCTTCTAGATGGCACGCAACAACGACAGGGATCGTGGAACCAAGCGGGTCCCTAAGGAGACGGTGCGAAGGGGCAAGAAAAAGGTCTGCATCTTCTGTGCCGACCATGTGGACTGGGTCGACTACAAGGACGTGAGCCTGCTCCGCAAGTTCATGAGCGACCGAGGCAAGATCAGGGCCCGAAGGGTCAGCGGCAACTGCGCCCAGCACCAGCGCGATGTGGCCATGGCGATCAAGCTGGGACGCGAGCTTGCACTGCTTCCTTACACCCAGCGCACCTCCAACGAACGCACCGGCGGCAGGGGTCGGGGTCCCGGTCCCGGCGGTCCCTCGGGCGGCTCCGGGTACGGTGGCGGTGCGCACGGCCCGGGTTCGGGCTCGGTTCGGGCCGGTGGCGAGCTGGACTCGGGTGCCGATTCGTACGGTGATTCCGACGGGGCCGCTTCGACCGAGGACGGGGGGCCACAGCTGTCCGCTGCTGGGCGCTCGTCGAGCGAGGGGACCGCTAGGTGAGAGTGGTCCTTCGAGCCGATGTGGGCGGGTTGGGCAAGCGCGGGGACGTGGTGGAGGTGGCCGACGGCTACGCCCGCAACTACCTCATCCCAGGTGCTTTGGCGATGAGCGCCACTCCCGGCATTGCCGCCCAGGCTGCGGCCATGCGTCGGTCCCGGGATGTCAAGGACACCCGTGCCCGAGAGGGGGCCGAGGCGGTGGCTCGCCAGTTGGTTCCCGCGGTGATCCGGGTGTCGGCCAGGGCAGGTTCCGGTGGCAAGCTGTTCGGATCGGTCACCGCCGCGGATGTCACCGAGGCGGTGGCTGCCCAGACCGGCATCGACCTGGACCGGAGGAGGCTGGTGATTGACGAGCCGATCCGGTCCCTCGGGGTCCACGAGGTACCCGTCAAGCTGCACTCCGAAGTCGAGTTCCGCGTGACGCTCGAGGTGGTGGCGAGCTAGCCAGTACGGGTCCCGGCTCCGCCTAGACTCGGACGTATGTTCGAGTCTGGGCGGATGAGTGAGCCGAAATCCGGTGGTCCACAGGAAATCCCCCGCGGATCGCCGAAATCAACAGGTGCTCCCCTGGCACCCCACAGGCAAGTGGCGCGAAGGTAAACAACGGTGGTTCAACCTCTCCAAGCACGACGCGCGCGCCCCGGCGACCGCGCCCCCGCTCTCGTCTCGCCCGTCCCCTCACGCGAGGGCGGCGGCAGGCGCATCCCCCACAACCTGGAGGCCGAGGAATCACTTCTCGGAGCGATGCTCCTCTCCCGGGATGCCATCGCAGCGGGGGTCGAGACCTGTACCGCCGACAACTTCTACAAGCCGGTTCACGGATACATCTTCGATGCCGTGGTCTCGCTCTACGGCAAGGGTGAGCCGGCCGATCCGATCACTGTCGCTGACGAGTTGGCTCGGGTGGGCCTGTTGGATGCGGTTGGCGGGGCCCCGGCGCTGATCTCGCTCCAGGCGAACACCCCTGCGGTGTCCAGCGCCGGGCGCTATGCCAGGATCGTCGAGGAGCACTTCCTTCTTCGCAAGCTCATCGGGGCGGCTGCGGAGATCACCGAGCTCGGGTACTCGGTCCCCGAGGACGTCACCGGTGCGATCGACCTGGCGGAGACGATGGTGTTCGAGGTGGCTCAGCGACGGGCGGTGGACACCCTGTTGGCCCTGCGTGACCTGCTGGGCAAGACTCTCGATGGCCTGGAGGCGCTCTACGACCGGGGCGACACCATCACCGGGGTTCCGACCGGGTACGCCGACCTGGACACCCAGCTCGCCGGCCTCCAGCCGTCCAACCTGGTCATCGTGGGGGCCCGGCCCGGGGCGGGTAAGACCTCATTCGCCCTGGGGATGGCGGCGCACGCGGCGATGGAACGGCGGGTGCCGGTGCTGGTCTTTTCCCTCGAGATGAGCCACCTGGAGATCACCCAGCGGCTGCTGTGCGGCGAGGCCCGGGTGGACTCGTCTCGGATGCGCACCGGACGTTTGCTGGAGGCCGACTGGACCAAGATCAGCCACGCCACCGGCCGCCTCGGCGAGGCACCTATCTTCGTGGACGACAACCCCAATACCACCGTGATGGATATCCGGGCCAAGGCCCGGCGGCTGCGCAGCCGCCAGGGCTTGGGCTTGGTGGTAGTCGACTACCTGCAGCTGATGACCGGGCGCCGGGCAGCGGAAAACCGCCAGGTCGAGGTCTCCGAGATCAGCCGCGGCCTCAAGATCCTGGCCAGGGAGCTGGAGCTGCCGGTGGTGGCCTGTTCCCAGCTCTCGCGGAGCCTGGAGAGCCGGGCGGACAAGCGGCCCGTGCTGGCAGACCTGAGAGAATCGGGCTCACTGGAGCAAGATGCTGATGTGGTGATGTTCCTTTACCGAGATGAGCTATACAACCCGGACTCGCCGGACCGGGGTACCGCGGAGGTGATCGTTGCCAAGCACCGCAACGGACCCACCGGGGTCACCCAGCTCGCCTTCCTGGATCACTACGCCAAGTTCGTCAACATGGCCCGGGTCTGAGGCCCTGACCCCGAGGAGACATGACTATTCAGGTCACCCGACCCCCAGGACCTCTTTGAGCCGTACCCGGCGGCCGGTGCGCAGGATCGCGCGCCCGTAGATGATCCCCGCCACCTTCGCCATCCCCACCGTTCCCACCACGCAGATCACCGCGGAGACTGCCACCTGCCAGGCCGGCGCTGCGCCCACTGCGTACAGCATGGTCATCATGACCGGAGCGGTCGGGGGGAGGAACCCCAGCACCTTATCCAGCGGGCTCGCGCTCGTATAGATAAGGCTCTCGGCGAGCACGTAGGCCACTATGAGCGGGATCAGGAGCGGAAGCGCGGAGTTGAAAGCATCGGCCTGACGGTTGATCAGCGAGCCTGCCGCCGAGAACGCGGTGGAGTAGAAGGCGTAGCCGAGGATGAACCACATCGCGCCCAGGCCGACCACCCCGAGCGAGCCGCCGTGCAGCAGGCTGGATCCCACGATGCTCCCGGCGATCAGGAATGTGATCACCATGGCCACGACCTGCCCGACGACCAGAACCCCCACTCCGATCACCTTCCCGGCCAGGAGTTGGGCGGGTCTCAGTGTAGATAGCAGCACTTCCACTATCCGGCTCGACTTTTCTTCGCCGACCCCAACGGTCAGGCGCATGCCGTAGAAAAGCACCAGGACGTAGATGAGGATGGCCATTACGAGCCCGGTATACCGACTGTTGGAGCGGGCTGTGGAGCTGTGCGGCGCCGGGCTGAGGCCCCGCACCGGCAGCGCTACCGGGTGCGAGGCGGCCTGGTTGACAAGCTTGGGCGGCAGTTCGGCGAACAGGACATCAAGTCCGGCGAGCTGTGCGAGTGCTCCGGCGAGCGCAGCGGTCGAGGAGGTGTCGTTCGCGGTCAGCGCTTGTTTGAGCAGCACCTCCTGGCCTCCGATGAGGGCGAGGTCGATTGATCCCGAGCGGAGCATGGCGTCGGCCTGTCCCTGCCCCGACAAGACCACCACGCTCACGGGCTGGGCCAGGACCGCTCCCGCCTGGTCAACCGTGTGCACCAGGGCCATCTGCGCGGCCTGGTTGGTCCCGACCACCCCCACCCGCTCGGTGCCGGCGGCGCTGCCCTGACCCTTCACCGCGGCCGGGATCACCACTCCGGCGACCACCGCCAGCACCAGGATCACCGTGGAGATCCAGAACGACTTGGCCCGTGAGCGCTCCCGCAGCTCCCTCGCAGCGACAAGCCGGACCACCCCGAACCATCGTCTGCTCATATCGCTCCCTCCCCCGTACTGGTGGCGCCCCCGGAAGTTCCCGCCCCGACGTCTGCGCCAACTGCCTCCCGGAAGACCTCCGAGAGCCGCCGTCGCTCGAAGGCGAAGTGCTCCACCGGCCCGGCGGCCCTGGCGATGTCCAGCACCCGTTGGGGATCGGCTCCCGGGGAAAGGGCCAGGGTCACCCGCCCGGCTCGAACCGACCGCACCTCTCCGAGCCCACCGAGCCCTGCCCCGGACCCTGCCCCGGACCCGCCGCCGGACCCGCCGGACCCGCCGAGTGCCCACCGGCCCTCGGGATCGCCGCCCACCGCTACCACCAAGGACGGGTGGCCTCCCCGGCTGAGGTCCTCCACGCTGCCCTGGGCAACCAGCTTGCCCCGGTACACGATCGCCACCGCCTCGCACAGGTGCTCGACCAGGTCCAGCTGGTGGCTGGAGAACAGCACGGTGACCCCGGCGGCGGCCCTCTCGGCCAGGACCTCGCTCATGGTGTCCACCCCCACCGGGTCCAGTCCTGAGAAGGGCTCGTCGAGGACCAACAGCTCCGGGGAGTGCACCAGCGCCGCGGCGAGCTGCACCCGCTGCTGGTTCCCCAGGGAAAGCGACTCCACCTTGGTCATCCCCTGATCGCCCAACCCGAGGCGCTCCGCCCACGCGCCAGCCGCAGCGCGCGCATCCGGTCGGGCCATGCCGTGCAGGCGACCCAGGTACTCCAGTTGCTCGGCTACCCGCATCCCAGGGTACAGTCCCCGTTCCTCGGGCATGTAGCCGAATCGGCTCCGCTCGTCCGGCCCCACCAACCGGTCGTTCCAGCGCACCTCGCCACCATCCAGGGCGGTCACTCCGAACACGGCCCGCATAGCTGTGGTCTTGCCCGCCCCATTGGGTCCGAGAAAGCCGGTCACCTTCCCCGATGGGACCGCGAAGCTCAGTCCGTCGAGAGCCACTACCTCGCCGTAGCGCCGGTGAAGTCCGTCCAACTCCAGCATTATGCTCCCACGCTATCTGATTAATTGAGCCCCTGCCGCCAACCCGTCGTGCCCACCCCCGCGGGGGTCGTTGCCTGCGTCACCTATCAGCCAGTCGGGATGGCATGTACGTCTAACGGTGTACGCTAGGAAATCGTGGCTTCCAAGACTGCACGACTGAACCTGCGTCTGACCGTGGCACAAGACACAGTGCTGCGCTCCGCTGCTAGCGCCCGCGGCGAATCCACCAGCGAATACGTGCTACGCCATGCAGTTGAAGCCGCCGAGACCGACCTCGCCGACCGTAGGGTGTTCGTCCTCGACGAAGCTGCTTGGACAGAGCTGCAAGCCCTCCTCGCTGCTCCGCCGACTGAGTTCCCCCAGCTGATGGCCAAGCTGCTCTCCAACCCCTCGGTGCTGGAGCAGCCCTCTCGTTGAGCTATAAGGAGCCGGTCCTGCTCGCTGGTCAGCACACCGTGACGGGGTTTGACTGTGGACGGCCAGCGCTCAATGACTGGCTCTTGCGCCGTGCGCTGGGCAACCAGGCAAGTGGCACCAGCCGCACCTGGGTGGTGACGGTCGCGGACACTCACACGGTCGCAGCTTTCTACGCGTCGGCGACAGCTTCGGTGCTCCGGTCGGAGACGCCGACGAGGTTCAGCCGCAATCAGCCCGAGGAATTGCCCGCCGTCCTGTTGGCCCGGATGGCGGTCGATACCCGCCGTCAGGGCCAGGGTCTTGGGGCGGCATTGCTGAGGCACTTCATGTTGAAGGCGGCCGAGGTGGCGGCCAGTGTGGGGGTCCGGCTGGTCCTCGTGCACGCGAAGGATGAGCCAGCCAAAGCGTTCTACCGTCACTACGGCTTCGTGGAATCGCCCGTCGATCCTCTCACCCTCTTGATGCTGCTGCCCAGCTCGCCAGGCTAAAAGCCCCGGGCACGCAGGGCGGCTGGCGAGTCGGCTGGCACGACGGGTTGGCGGGCCGCAATCGTCTCGATCCGGCGGTACGGATCGCCGAGGGCCGGGCGGAGGTCGGGCTCTTTGTGGTTGGGCCAGTGGGCCAGCGCCCGCTCGGCTT
>JBOGGT010000129.1:0-11680 GCA_050744225.1 Acidimicrobiales bacterium
TGATGTAGTAGAGAAACTGCTCACAACTGGGCCGGTCGGCGTAACCTGGTGGCGTGGGGCTGATCGAGTGGGCGCAGGCGACGGCAGGGGAGCACCTGGCTCCGTTGGGGCGCCGATGGGCGCACTCCGAGGGGGTGGCTGGTCGGGCTGAGCGGCTCAAGGCGCTGGTAGGCGGTGACGACCGGGACGCGTTGGTAGCCGCCGCGTACTTGCATGACGTGGGATATGCGCCGGAGCTGGTCGCTACCGGCTTCCATCCGATCGACGGCGCCCGACATCTGCGCACTCTGGGTCAACAGCGACTTGCATCCCTGATCGCCTACCACGGAGCTGCGCTGGAGGAGGCTGAGCTGCGGGATTTGGCCTCTGAGCTGGCTGAGTTTTCAGAGGAGCACAGCCTGGTGGCGGACATCCTCACCTACTGCGATCTCACTACCAGCCCGGACGGCACGCGGGTGACGCCTGGCGAGCGCTTGGACGAGGTCGTACGACGCTATGGACCCGATGACGTGGTGGCTCGTGCGGTGTTGGAGGCGCACGACCGGCTCATGCGCACTGTCGAGCGGGTGGAGGCGCGGCTGCTCCAGATTGGCGTGGACTGATCGCCTAAGCGATGACGGACTCGGCGTCAAACCGAAGGTAGTCGCGGATACGCAGCCGGATGGACTCGTGCACTGCCAAACCCTCGATCTTGTCGGGGGAAAAGAAGGCTACTTCTGCCGACTCCTCCCCGGTGGTGGCCGCTCCGCCGCCGAGGCGACAGGCGAAACACACCGAGAACTGCTGGCGGACCTCGCCGTCGGCATACTCGACTACGTGGTGGGGGTTCGAGTAGACGCCCACGATCCGTTCCGGCACCACCTCGAATCCGGTCTCTTCCCTGACCTCGCGCACGGCCGTTTCGGCGATTCTCTCCCCGGGCTCCATCGCTCCGCCCGGTATGGACCACAGGCCATTGTCGGTCCGACGATGCAAGAGGATGCAGCCGTCGCCATCCACGACAACCGCGGAAGCGGCGGGCACCAGGTTGTTCGCAACCGGCGCCTCAGGGTCGTTGAAGTGCTCGATTCGGCTGCTCATCCGGGTGCAATCGGCGTGGTGGTGGCCCAGATGCGCTCGAAGTGGCCGACCAGGTTGTCAAACAAGCCACCATTATGGGCACGTCGGACGTGGAGTAACGGCGCCTGGAATCCTGGCAAGGCGAAGAGGTGAGGGGTGACGAACATGGCGTCGTCTACCCTGAAGATCGAGTTGTACATCGGCGTCGCGTGGTATCGGACTTCGATGCCCGCGCAGCTGGTCAGCGACCGCATGTGCACGAGCGTCGTACGGATTCGATGCGGCATCGTGCCTCCCAGGCCCTCCTCGGCATCCCTGGCAGCGACCACCGCGGAGTCTGGGTCGGCCAAGGCAATGCGGACCCCGCAGGACCGGCTCGCTTTCTCGATGAGCAGGTCGCACAAGTTTACGTGATCTTCGGGGAGGAACTGCATGGCGTAGCCCAATAGGTCTATCCGCGCCCGGCCACCATCCAACAGATCTCGCCATTCCTGGCGGGGAGCGTCAGCTCGGTGCGCCCAAGCCGCCACGATCTCCTCCCTGGCATCAGGAACTGCAGAGCCATTGAGACCTGGTCCGGCTGGTGGGACATCCCAGAGATCTCCGATCTCCCTGTCGAGACATTCCGCGGCGAGGCGTTGGTGACGAGCGTGAGGCTTCACCCCCTCGGTCAGCCAGCGCTGCACGGTCTTTGGGTCCACGCCCACAGATTCGGCCAGGGCTTCGGCGGTCATCCCGGCGCATCGTAGAGCCTCTCGAAGGCGGTCGTTGCCAGCCACGAGGTCCATCTTGTCACGCCGGCCTCCGGCGCGCATGGCTTGTCGTGGCGACGTTTCCGGACATCGCCAGATGTCTCCAGACATCCCGCAAATGCGGTGTTTGTGTCCAGCGCAAAGGCGCACGCTGGACATATCCAATACCGACAGCCCTGTTTGGGGCGAAAGGAGCAATACCATGAAGCTACCCATCGACACGACGGGGATGACCTTCCTCGCCGCCGGACCACCTGAGCCGGTGCTCGACTTCGAGACCAAGCAACCCAAGGCCGACGAGAACGGTGAGCCCATCTTCGCCGTCCAGGTCGTCGTCCTCGCCGAAGGTGGAGCCGAGGTCATCGGGGTCAAGGTTGCGGGCCAGCCGAAGGGGGTGGGACAGGGAACGAGCGTCCGTCTCAGCGGACTGGTCGCGTCACCGTGGGCGATGAACGACCGCAGTGGGGTTGCGTTCCGAGCCTCGCGAATCGAGTTGGTCACGGCTGGCGCCGGCCCGTCCCGGCTTAGCGCGTAGGGAGCGGGTCCCGATGAAGCTCAAGGTCCTCCTCGTCCTGATCGTCCTGGTGGCCCTGTTTCCTATGGTGTTCATCGACGCTGCCCAGGGCGCGATGCACGCGATCCTGGCCACCTTCAACCAACTGCTGGGGTCCTCCAATGGTTGAACAGCGAGCAGGACTCGCCGAGTCGGTCATCGGGTCCCTCATCCGCAGTCTTTGGGCCTGGAGGGTGGAGCTGGCGCTGGCTGGTGCCACCCTCCTCGCCCGGTCCTTCCTTGCCAGCCGGGTTGGCTCCGGGCTCGCCTCCGCGACGGTGATCTTGGCTTGGGTGACGACATTGGTCGTCCCGGCCACGCGGCGCCTCGTGATCCGCTGCCTCCGCCGGGCCAGGGTTCGCCGTCAGTGGTCTCGCGCAGTGCGAGTCGCCCCTGTGCCTGTGTTGGCCGAACGCGGCACCCGCATCGTCCAAGTCCGCGAAGTACCCGCCGGTCACTGCTTGGTAGTGGCGATGCCGCCTGGAGCCAGAGTGGACGACCTGGCCAGGTCATCAGAGCCGATAGCGGCCATGCTCGCCGCGCGCGACGTCAAGGTGACCCGGGAAGCGGCGAATGCGCGCCTGGCTTCGGTCGTGATCGTCAGACGTGACCCTCTATCGGGAACCTTGGCGCTGAGCTGGCCTCATGCTGATGCGGAACGGCTCAGCTTGTGGGAGCCGATCCCGATCGGTGTGGGTGAGGACGGGTTGGACCGCAACATCTCGCTGCCGGAGCGCAATGTCCTGCTCGGTGGCGAACCGGGTGCTGGAAAGTCAGCGGCGCTCTCTCTCCTCGTCGCCACCGCCGCCCTGGACCCGGAGGTGAAGCTCTGGCTATTCGACGGCAAACTCGTCGAGCTGGCAACCTGGGCTGGCTGCGCTGAGCACTCGGTCGGGGTGAGCGTGTCCGAAGCCATCGATGTCCTGCGTCAGCTCCAGGTCGAGATGGAACACCGATACTTCTCACTCCTGGCCAGCCGTCGCCGCAAGGTGACTCCCGGCGATGGCAATGCTCTGCAGGTGGTGGTCTGCGACGAGCTGGCTCACTATCTGAGCGCCCCGGACCGCAAGGAGCGGAGCGAGTTCGCGGAGCTGATGCGGGACCTGGTGTCAAGAGGGCGGGCGGCCGGCATCATCGTGGTCGCAGCGACCCAGAAGCCTTCGGGGGATGTGATCCCGACCTCGCTCAGGGACCTGTTTGGGTTCCGCTGGGCGATGCGTTGCTCGACCCCTCAGGCGTCGGACACAATCCTCGGTCAAGGCTGGGCCTCGGCCGGATACTCCGCCGCGGAGATTGACGCCAGCTGCCGCGGCGTCGGCTACCTGCTTCACGAAGGGGGCCAGCCGGTTCGGCTTCGGGCGCACTACCTGGACGATGACACTCTGCTTGCGCTGGCAAGCCGCGCTGAGCTCGTGAGGCGAGGACCCGCGACGGAGCCCGGCCGCGCTGAGGTGGGCTCATGAGGCAGAACACCAGCAATGGGGGTACCCTGGCGGAACTTCTCGCTCGTGCTGCGAGCTCGGAGAACTACAACGCCTGGCTGGCTCAGGTTCGACAGGCCCGGTACTGCACCCACCCGGTGCGCCTGACCGGCCAGACACGGGCTGCAGACCCAACCACCGGTGAGCTGTCCACGGTGTTCTCCAGCGCCGGCCAGCCCGACGGAGTCCTGCTCAAAGTTTGTGGCCAGCGCCGCTCGACGGTGTGTCCGTCCTGCGCAGCGGTGTACCGCTTCGATGCTTGGCAGCTCATCGCTGCCGGCCTCCAGGGTGGCAAGGGAGTATCCGCCAGTGTCGCCACCCATCCGATGGTGTTTGTCACCCTCACGGCTCCGAGCTTCGGGCCGGTACACGCCTGTCGGGTTGAGGACGGACGCAACCTCGCTTGTAGACCACGCCGCCAGTCTGAAGCATGCGAGCACGGCGTGTCGTTGGCGTGCTGGGACCAGCACGACGGAGACGACGAATTGCTCGGCCAACCGCTGTGCGCCGCCTGCTTCGACTACAACGGGGCCGTCCTGTGGAACTCACTGGCGTCGGAGCTGTGGCGGCGAACGACGATCTATTTGCGCCGAGCTCTTGCTCAGGGGGCTGGGTTGACCGTGGCCAACCTGGACCGTCAGATCCGGCTCTCGTACGCCCGTGTGGTCGAATACCAGCGTCGTGGGTTGGTTCACGTCCATGCGGTGATTCGCCTCGACCCGAAGCAGTGTTCGGACCCCGCCGGAAACAACGCCGATCCGGCGATCAGCACCGAGGCACTGGTTGCTGCAACTCTGCGGGCCGCTGCTATCGTCTCTGTCCCCTACCCCGAGGGTCATCGGGACCCTGTTGCACACGCTCGTTGGGGCGAACAGATCGACGTCCGGCCGATCAAGATCGACGGAGATGACGCCGCGGCAGCCAGAGCCGTGGCCGCCTACATTTCAAAATACGCCACCAAGTCGACGGATGCGTTCGGCCACCTCGACCACCGTCTCCGTGCAGATGACCTGACAAGCCTGGCCGTGAACCCTCACCTCCGACGTCTGGTGGAGTCGGCCTGGACCCTGGGGGCCCGGCAAGAGCTTGCCCACCTCCGGCTGCGATATTGGGCGCACACACTCGGCTTTCGTGGCCATTGGCTGACCAAGAGCCGGCACTATTCGACCACCCTCGGTGCCCTTCGCAGCGCCCGCGAAGAGTGGGCCGCAGAGCGACGGCGCCAGCGGACCCAGGGTTATCCGGGAGCGCGCCGGGGAGACTCCGCCGAACCGGTTCCAGTCACAGACCTGGAGGAGGAGCCGGTCCTGGTCAAGGACTGGCGCTACGTGGCGAGGGGTTACACCACCTGGGGCGACGCCCTACTGGTCGAGACCGCTCGCCTCGAAGCCGAAGCGATCCGCAGGATTGCCCGCGAGGAGGCTGGCGTCCAGCGAGAAGGAGTAGGCGTGCAATCGCCATGCGACATGCGCGAACCCTCCGGACGGGAGCCCAAGTGACCAGCGCAGGCGCGCACCTCGGGCGCAAGCCGCTGCTCAGCGTCGAAGAGACCGCGATCCTGCTCGGGCAGAGCCGCTCGTCGATCTACCGGGCTATCGACAAGGGCGACCTTCCGCTGCCGGTGGTGAAGATCAGCGGCAGGTGGCGGGTCCCTCGCCGGGCGGTGGAGCGGCTGTTGGAGGGTGAGTCGGCCGCTCCTAGACTCATCCCAGCACCTTGCCCATGTGGTCGGCTGCCCGGCGGTCCTCCTCGCTGACCGAGTCGGTGTAATGGCGGGCCATGTGGACGGTGGCCCATCCGAGTCGGGACTGCTTCTGTGCTTCGGAGATCACCGGGTCAAGCTCAGTGGATTGGAAGTGCCTCAAAGAGTGCAGATGGACATCGTTCGCGATGCCAGCCCGGGAGCGCAGCTCGGCGAAGGCGTGGCTCATCGAGTCGGGGTGAGGAGGCACAGACTGATCCGGTTCGGCGGAGAACACGAAACCGTCGTCAGGAATGGCCACTTCGCAGGTGCCTGCCAAAGCCTCCCGATCCGTCCGCAGCTTGCGGAGTTGGTCAAGGGTACCGGTGTCCACCGCTACGGATCGGATGCTGGAGCGGTTCTTGGGACCTTTGACGGACGCCCCTCCCTTCGTGGCGACGATGCTCTCATCTACCCGCACGCATCCCGTCTCCCAGTCGACATCTGCCCAGCGCAGCGCGCAGACCTCGCCCCTGCGCATCCCCGTGGCCGCCACCAGCCGGACGAACCCAGCCATCCGGAGGTCCTGGCGGTTGGCCTCGGCGAGCAGAGCCCGAACCTCCTCGGTCGACGGGGCACGCACAGCCGGGCCAAGCTCGGACAGCTTCCAGTTCGGCAGCTCGGTGTCGGCCACGGGGTTGGGGAGAACGTTTCCGCTCCACTTCCGGGCAAGACGGCAGGACCGGTGCAGGACTGCCCTGGTCTGGCGGACGCTGGCTTCCGACAGGCCCGCGCCCTTCAGCTCGCGGAAGTAGCGCTCGATGTCGTACGGACCCAGGCTGGCGATCCGCCGCCGGCCAATCGAGTCGTGAATGTGGACCTTCCACATGCTCTCGTAGCGCCGGATGGTGCTGGGGGAGAGGTCGTCCCAACCGTTGTCCCGCCACCCCTTGATGGCGTCGTTGATGGTCGTGGTCGGTCCCCACACACGAGACTCCTCTGCTGGCACCACAGCGGGCGAACGGTCCTGCTCGGCCACCAGTCGGGTCAGCTCCCGCTGGGCGGCACGCTTGGTCCCCTCCACAGTTACGTGACGGTGACGGACCCGGCCGGCCTCGTCCCGACCGACGTATATCCGCAACTCCCAGACTCCGGGCCTACGTTCTCGAAGGCTCCCCGACATGGCCCCTCCCCACAGATGTTGGGTTAACTGTTGGGGTGAAGCTTACACGGCAGGTGTGACAAAAGAGTAGAGTCCCCTCTACCAGCATAGATACCGTGGGCCGCCGGGGTCTCGAACCCCGCACCTTGGGATTAAAAGTCCCCTGCTCTACCGGATGAGCTAGCGGCCCCAGCCCGACCAGCCTAAGGGGGGGCCGAATGTCCCGCTACCATCCCTGTTCGGTGACGTCAGAGCTCTACCGCGAGATCGAAGCCGAGTTGGCGGGGGTGGAGCGCGCGCTCGCCCGGCTCGAAGACGGGACCTACGGGACCTGCGAAGCGTGCGGGCAGGTTATCGCCCAGCCAGTCCTGCTGTCGTCGCCAACGGCCAGCAGGTGCCCCAACCATGAGGACAGGGCAGCGCCACAACCTGGTTCGCAGGCCTGATGTCGTTCGTACGGATGGCTACCCGAGGCCTGAAGAGGTGGGTGGAACTCTACGTCAGGCCGCCCCGGTACGCGCACTGCGAGCAGCTGTCGCTGGTGGCGGACGACGGGACCAAGCTGGCCGCGGTGCGCCTGGAAGGTCCGTCCTCGGCTCCGATGACCATCGTGCTGATCCACGGCTTCCTGAACTGGTCCCGTTCACCGGCAATCCTTGCCTTTGCCGAGCGGCTGGCACGCGAGGTCGATGTAGTCGTGCCTGACCTGCGCGGGCACGGGCGCTCAGGGGGGCGCTCCACGATGGGTCGGAGTGAGCCGCGCGACGTGCAGGCGGCTGTCGCGGCTGCTCGCCCGGGCCTGCCGGTGGTGACGGTGGGCACGAGTCTGGGAGGAGCGGCGGTGATGCTGCACGCGGGGACCTACGGGGGTGTGGCCGGAGCGGTCACGATAAGTGGGCCAGCGTGGTGGGGTACCCCCGAGCGCCCGAGCGCGCAGCGGCTGGCGCGCTGGGTGATGACGCCGCTGGGTCGAGCGGTGCTGGCCGGTCTGTTGCGCACCAGGGTGGACCGCTGTGTGGATGGGGCGCAGGGATCCAGACCCGTGGTGTCGGCGATTGCGCCCGCTTTCGTGCTGGCAGTCCATGACCCGCAGGACAGCTACTTCGGCCCCGAGCACCCGCTACAGGTCATGGACTGGGCCTTGGAACCCAAGGAGCTGTGGTGGATACCTGGCGCGGGCCACGGCAATGACCTGCTGACCCCCGACTTGGCCGACCGGTTGCTCAGGGCGGTGAAGGCCAAGCTGGCCGCGGCTCCCGTTGCGCGGGCGCCCGGAATGGCGGACGGAATCGCCTACGTGGCCGGGGGAACCGGGGCATTCGAGCCGGTCAGCTCGGATCGCTTGGTCTGACGCCACTCAGTCCAGGTCCGCCCCGGCGCCCACGGCCATCAGATAGCCACGGGCACGCTCCGATTTCGGATAGCGCGCCACCAGCGCCCAGAACGCAGGGTTGTGGCCCGCGACGACCAGGTGGGCGAGCTCGTGGACAACCACGTAGTCGAGCACCCACGCAGGCAGCGTGCCCAGACGGTCGGAGATCCGTATCGATCCGTCAGACGGCGTGCACGACCCCCAGCGGAACTCTTGGTTGCTGACCCAACGAATCGACGCCGGTTGGGGCAGCCCGTGGCGACTGGCCAGGGCTCGGGCCCGGGGGGCGAGCTCGCTGGCCTCTGTGCTCGCCGACCGTTCGAATCGCTCGGTCATCTGAGCGACCCAGCGATCCTCCTCGGCCTGGCTCAAGGTCGCCGGAATGCTCACCCTGAGCACATCGCCGACCTGGCGCGCCTGGACTGTGCGTTGTCGCCGGACGCTCCTGACCACCTCGACTCTCATGTGGCTCAAAGCTATCGTAGCGGTGTGACAGTCCTCCGGCTCTTTGCGGCTGCGCGGGAAGCTGCAGGTACGGATCGCGCTGACCTTCCTGGGTCCACGGTCGGGGCGGTGCTGTCTGGGGCGGTGGAGCGCTTTGGGGATGACTTCGCCCGCGTGTTGGCCGGAAGCAGGGTCTGGCTCAACGGCGAGCCCGCCGCGCCTGAACAGCCAGTGGCTGAGGGCGACGAGCTCGCGGTGCTGCCGCCCGTCTCGGGAGGGTGGGCCTGAGCTGCCGGCTGGCCGGTCTGCCGGCTGCCGGGCTCGCCGTCAGCCGGCTGGCCCGGCTGGCCGTATGACCGACCGGTCAGCCCAACCGGTCAGCCCAACCGGTCAGCCCAACCGGTCAGCCCTACCGGTCAGCCCTACCGGTCAGCCCAACCGGTCAGCCCAACCGGTCAGCCCTTCTTGGTCTCCCAGAAGATCCGGTCGATCTCGGCGATCTGGTCCAGCAGGTCTTGGGCTACCGCAACGTCAGTGCTGTGCTTGGCTTCGCCCGCGGCCTTGGTCGCCTTCCAGAAAACGGTGTGAAGGTCGGGGTGCTTCTCCAGGTGCGGGGGCTTGAAGTAGTCGGTCCAAAGGACCCACAGGTGGTGCTTGACCAGCTCGGCGCGCTCCTCTTTGACCTGGACTGCCCTGGTCTTGAAGACGTCATCGTCCGAAGCGTTGAACTTCTCCATGATCCCCTTGACCGACTCGGCCTCGATGCGGGCCTGGGCCGGGTCGTATATCCCGCAGGGCAGGTCGCAGTGGGCATGGACAGCTAGGGGAGGACTCAGCTGATCGATCAGGGACAGCAGTCGGGACACCGTGCGCATGCTGGTACTCCTTGGCTAGACCGAAGTTAGGGGCTTGACGAGGACACCCTAATCCGGGGAGGGTGTTGGTGATGTTGTCCCCACTTCGCTGCCTTCGTACACCCGTGGGTCAAAAGACCCTGCTGGGCTGCGCCCTGATCGTCGCAGCGACCTGGACTGCGCTGAGGCCAAGGCGAGTGGAGGTGTTTGGGGACAGCATGGCGCCGGCGCTGCAGCCCGGTGAACGGTTCCTCGCCATTCGTCCGGTCTGGCTTCGGCCGGGGGACGTGGTGGTGCTGGCAGACCCCAGAGACCCACGGCTCCAGATGGTGAAGCGCGTCATGTGGAAAGGCGCTGGTTCAGGGGAGCGACGCGCGGTCTGGGTCGAGGGAGACAACGCCCGGGCAAGTACCGACAGCCGAGAGCTGGGCGTGATCCGCCAGAGCCTGGTCCGAGCCCGCCTCGTTTGGCGCTATTGGCCGTCTGGACGCTCTGGCCGCCTTGCCTCGCCAGCACACCGCCCACATCGCCTCCGACCCTGACGGACCTGACGGACCTGAAGGACCCGCCCGGACCTGCCCGGACCGAGCTGTGGCCCCGGCTAAGCTGAGCAACGAATGCGACGCATCGCCGTCCTGTCTTTCCACACCTCTCCCCTTGGTCAGCCAGGTACTGGCGATGCTGGCGGGATGAACGTGTACGTCCTGCAGCTCTCGACCGGCTTGGCCCGCGCGGGGGTGGCCTGCGACGTCTTCACCAGGGCGGCGGACTCCTCCGTGCCCGCGATCGTGAATGTAGAGCCGGGCCTGCGCGTCCACCACATCCCGGCGGGGCCACTGGCCCCTGTGGCCAAGGAATCCCTTCCTGGTCTGGTCGATGAGTTCACGGAGGGGGTATTGGCCCGGATCGAGGGCTGCGCGGCCAACCGGGTAGACGGTGGCCCGGCCCGCCCGGACGCGGTCCACGCAAACTACTGGCTCTCGGGGCTCGCTGGACACGTGATCAAGCACGAGCTGGACGTACCGCTGGTCTCGACCTTCCACACCCTCGACCGGGTCAAGGCCGAGGCCAGCCCGGAAGATATCGGATCAGCGGAGCTCGCAAGGCGCGCAGAGGCCGAAGCCAAGATTATCGCCTGCTCAGACGTGGTGCTGGCGAGCTGCACCGTCGAAGCGGAACAGATCGCCTCGTTGTACGACGCCGACCCTCGTCGCATAGAGATCGTGGCGCCCGGTGTCGACCATGCGCTGTTCTCCCCGGGCGATCGGCTCCAGGCCCGCCGGGCGCTGGGCCTCCCGTCTGCGGGGCCGTTGCTGATCTTCGCCGGCCGTATCCAGCCGTTGAAAGGAGCCGAGGTGGCCCTTCGAGCCGTGGGCCTCCTTCATCAGCGCGGCTTTGACAAATCCACCCTGATGGTGATCGGAGGTCCGAGCGGTCCAGCCGGCGGCCTGGAGCTGGACCGCCTCCACCGAATTGTAGATCAGCTCGGTTTGGGCGAGTGGGTACATTTTGTCGAACCCCAGCCTCACGAAATGTTGTCGAGTTGGTATCGCGCCGCAGATATCTGCCTGGTGCCCAGCCGGTCTGAGTCCTTCGGCCTGGTAGCCCTCGAGTCCGCCGCATGCGGGACCCCGGTCGTGGCCGCTGCGGTCGGCGGCCTATCGACGCTGGTAGTCGACGGCGTGACCGGCTACCTGGTAGAGACTCGAGACCCGTCTGTCTACGCCGAGCGGGCGGCAGAGCTCATCGCCGACCCGGCCAAGGCAAGGGCCATGGCGGTTGAGGCCGCGAAGCTTTCACGCCGCTACGCGTGGTCGGTGGCTGCCGCCCGGCTCAGCCGCATCTACGAGCGCCTGACCACCCGTGATCTCGTAGTGTGCTCGTGAATACAGGTGTGAGATCACCTCTCTTGCGGGCGCTGGCCTGAGGAGCTATCGTTTGTCGCAAGTCGGCCCGAGGGGCAGAGCAGGTACCTGTTCGGGGAAGTGCAGGTCACTGAGAGGTTTCTCGGGCCGGCCCTGTCACGAGGTGCGCGGCCGCACCTCGGCTACGGACCCTTGGAGGAGGCGCCGGTGAGCTGGACCTTCTCGAAGGCGCGGCAACCGATGTTGGCGGCGTCAGCTGTTGCGCTGGCGGCCTGCGCCGCGATCCTGAGCATCAACCCGTCACGAGCGGCCGCCCATCCCTCTGCCGCGCGTACGCCGGCTGTGCGTACGCCGACCGGACCTACCCCGACCGGACCTACGCCGACCGGACCTACGCCGACCGGACCTACGCCGACCGGACCTACGCCGACCGGACCTACGCCGACCGGACCGACGC
>JBOGGT010000130.1:0-14884 GCA_050744225.1 Acidimicrobiales bacterium
AGGGCCATTCCTGGTCCGCGGTAGGATCGGTCTTGGGAACCTCTCGTCAAGGCGCTCAGCAGTACTTTGCGCGAACCCTTGCCGGGACCAGAAAGGCCAGCTGACATGACCTTTTTGGCAAAAAGCCTTGACATAGGAGCATCACTCACGGGGGACAATACGCGATAACGGAATGGGGTATCAACTCTCCAGTGTCCCGCGTTGACCGCGCGGCGGCGTACGACCTTCGGTGCTCGATGACCTGGTCGCCAGGGGCGTGCCGGTCCGGGCGTACGTCCCCTTCGGAGGCGATTGGTTCCGCTACTGGATGCGCCGACTGGCTGAGTCTCGTGGGAGCTGAACCGGACTGGGGGGAACGCGAGGGACCCTTGACCATCGAGCTACGTTATTTTATACTTACCGTTAGTGGATACTGACCGAGTAGGTGATCCGTGGTCCGTGCTGGGTGATCGTACCCGGCGCGCGATCGTCGAGTGCTTGGCCGATCGACCGCGGGCGGTCGGTGAGCTCGCCGACGAGCTGCCGGTAAGCCGGCCGGCGGTGTCCCAGCACCTGAAGGTGCTCAAGGACGCGGGACTCGTGGCCGAGGATCCCGCTGGAACCCGCCGGATCTATCGGCTCAACCCGCTCGCCGTCGAGGCGCTGCGTGACCAGCTGGACAAGTTCTGGGACCGGGCGTTGTCGGGTTACCACGATGAGGTCGAGCAACCGAGAGAGGAGAGGTAATGACCCAAGCAGATGCCACTCTGCAGATTGAGACCCAACCGCAGAACGTCAGCGAGGTCGAGGTGCATTTTGTCCCTGATACTTCGCAACCCACCAGGGAATACTTGGAACACCGCCACCTCGAACGGCACCTCGAACGGCACCTCGAACGGCACCTCGACCGGCACGGCCCCGGATGGGCGGTTCGCGACGGCATCGCCGATGACGCCGCTCTGCGGCTGTACCTCGAATGCCACGCCGCATTGTTTTCGGGGCGTGGCTTATAATGCCCCCGATCGCTGCCAGCATCGAAGTGAACCGATCCGCACAGGAGGTGTTCACTTACGCCACCGACCCCACCCGCTTTCACGAATGGCAAAGAGGCGTCATCGAGGGCCATCTTGACGAGCCGGGCAGCCTGAGCGTCGGAACAAAGTGCATGACGATCCGACGGATCGGTCTCGCTAACCGCCTGTCTACCGCCGAGATCACCCACATTGAGCCGCCGCGGACCTGGGGCACGCGCGGCATGGATGGACCGATTCGAGCCGCCGTCGACGTCGTGGTCGAGTCCCTCGACCTCGCCCGATCCCGCCTGACGATAACCGTCGATTTCAAAGGCCGCGGCATCGGCAAGCTCCTCGTCCCACTCGTGGTTCAACGCGAAGCGCGCAAGGAGATGCCGGCCAGTCCTGTCGTCGCTGCCACGAGGACTTCCATCATCGCGGCCAGGCCTGGGCGGGTTTTTTCTTCGTGGAGGTCACCCTGGCGGGTGCATGCGAACCACGGCTCTTCGGGTACCAGTTGCCCGACCGGGAACAGCTCGAGCAACCGGCCGGATGCCAAGGCGTCGCTGCACACGAACGTGGGCAGGAGGCTCACCCCGATACCCAGCTCCACCGCCTTCAGCACCGCCCGCAGGTCCGGTGCGACCAGCACAAGGCGAGCGCCGAATGGGCGCCCCAGCGCGGCCTGCCAGAAGCGTCGCGTGAGGGGAAGCTCCAGGCTAAAGGAGGCCCACGCCCGCCCCACCAACCACTCGCCCAGCTCGCTCAGAGATCCCACTGCCGGGGTCGGAGCGACCCTTGGGGCGGCGACCAACACGAAGCGCTTGGAGCCGATCGGCAGTGCGACCATGCTCCGCCTGGGCGGTGCCGAACTGGTCACCACGACGTCCAGCTCTCCGCTTCCCAGCAGGGCGAACAGCTCAGGATCGGTCCCGAACCGGGCCGACACCGCGAAGCCCGCCCCACCCACGCCCGCCCCACCCACGCCCGCCTCACCAAGGCGGGGGATCAGCTCGGCGGCGAAGTACTCCGCACTGGATCCAAATCTAACCGGTGGTTCCGGAGTCCGGCGGCTACCACCGGCCAAGTTTCCCAGGACTGAGTGGAGCTGGTCCAGGCAGTCGGCAGCCTCAGCGTAGAGCTCCCGGCCGCGCTGGGTGGGCTCCACGCCGCCAGGCTGTCGGACGAAGACCGGTTCGCCCAGGCAACGCTCCAGTGCGCCGAGCTGTTGGCTGGCCGCTGGCTGGGTGATCCCGCGGCAGCCAGCTCCGTCGGTGACCGAGCCGCAACGGTATACGGCCAGGAAGGTCAGCAACCAGTCTGCTTGTGACATTAGGATATCTTATAGGAGAGATACAAGATACTACTTTGCTAATGTCCCCGGACCCCGGCATCATGGTCAGGATGGACCAACCCACCGACAAAGACCAAGACCAAGACAGAGACACGGACACCTACATCCACGGCCACCACGAGAGCGTCCTGCGCTCCCACCGGTGGCGCACGGTCGAGAACTCCGCCAGCTACCTGCTTCCGCGCCTGACCCCAACTACCAACTTGTTAGATGTGGGCTGCGGACCCGGCACCATCACAGTCGGCATTGCAAGTCGGGTCGCCGGCGGCCGGGTCGTCGGGATCGACACCGTCGAGGAGATCCTGGTGGAGGCGCGGGCCGAGGCGGAGCGCCAGGACTGCCACAACGTGAGCTTCGAACCCGGCGACGTCTACCGGCTCGCCTACCGCGACGCGAGCTTTGACGTGGTCCACGCTCACCAGGTCCTCCAGCACCTGGTCGACCCCGTGGCCGCCCTGCGCGAGATGCGCCGGGTTTGCCGGTCGGGGGGGACGGTGGCGGCGCGCGACGGCGACTACGGGGCGATGTTCTGGTATCCCGCGAACCCGCTGCTGGAGGACTGGATGGACCTGTACCACCAGGTGGCGGCCGCGAACCACGTGGAGGCCGACGCTGGGCGCCACCTGCCCGAGTGGTTCCGGCGGGCGGGGTTCACCGACATCGACGTCAGCGTAGGGACCTATTGCTACGCCACCAGGGAGGAACAGTCCTGGTGGGGTCAGATGTGGGCCGATCGAGCCACCAAGTCCACCTTCGCCACCCAGGCGACTGCCAGGGGCCTGGCGACTCAGGATGACCTCGAAACGATTGCCTCGGCCTGGCGGGACTGGTCCACACAGCCCGACGGGATGTTTGTGGTCCCGAACGTGGAGGTCCTGGGCCGGGGCTAGCGCTGCAGGCGGTGCTCGACCTCAGAGGCCAGGAAGCGCCGGTGCCCTCCGAGGGTGCGGATGGACGTCAGCTTGCCCGACCTCGCCCAACGGGTGACCGTCTTGGGGTTGACCCGGAACAGCGCAGCCACTTCGGCCGGGGTCAGGAGCTCTTCGGGTGCTGCAAGTGTCTCGGTCATCGTCATTCGGTCCTCCAGGGGGGTGAGTCCGTCTTGGATACCATGGTAGGGGCCGCCCCGAGCGATTTATATAGCCCGAAATAGTCATTTTTCGCCCTAGCGAGGACTAGTTACCCCAAAAGGGACGGTCGCATGCCCTCAGCCGGCACAGCACCTCCCTCACAAGCCTTTGATTAATCCTCATCCCTGCCGCCACACTCGGCCACCCACTCCCGATCCCCGCGGTGTCTGCCCAGGCGGGGCGTAGGGGCTCAGGCGTAGGCGCGGGCGCGCTGGGCGTTGCGGTACGCATCCACCTCGTCGGGGCCGAGGCAGGCCACCCGGTCCACCCGGTCGGCCAGGTCCATCGGGTCGAACGGCTTGAGCATGACGTCGACCGCTCCCATGTCGTAGGCCCGAGCCTTGTTGCTCGGGGTGGCCACGGCCGAGACCACCACGGCTCGGGGCCATCCGGGATGATCCCGAAGGGCATCGAGAAGATCCCAACCAGTGGGAAGGGGAAGCAGCAGGTCGACCAGCGCAACGTCAAAGTGTTGGCGGTCGAGGCAGAGGAGGGCGTCGGAGACGTTGGAGGCCACCACCACCTCGACTCCGTCGCAGGCGAGGGTCTCCTCCAATAAACGTCGGATGACCGGCTCGTCCTCGACCACGAGGATGCGTCGCGCCAGGTTGCACGGCTCGGTCACCCTCACCACGCTAGCCCAACTTGGTGGACCAGGCCGGTTCCGTCGGTGACCCGTCCCACGATCGCAGGCTCATGGCCGAGCCCGCGGGCCACCTCCAGCGCCTGGTCTGCGCCTTGGGGGGCAACAATCGCGATCATCCCGATCCCCAGGTTGAAGACCGCCGACATCTCCTCCTCGCTCACCTGGCCGGCCCGGCGGACCTCGTCGAAGATGCGCGGGACCAACCAGCTCGAGTGGTCGACGATGGTGTCACAGCCGGGGGGGAGGACCCTGGCCAGGTTGTGGGCGATGCCACCCCCGGTGATGTGCGCCAGCGCCCGCACCGGAACCTGGCGGGTCAGGCTCAGCACCGCCGGGGAGTAGATCACCGAGGGGAGCAGCAGCTCGTCTGCCAGGGTCGCCGAGGCTCCCGGCCAGGCAGGCCCGTCCAGGCTCCTGCGGTCGGTGTCCAGCAAAGCCCGCCGGGCCAGGGAGTAGCCGTTGCACCGCAACCCAGGTGAGGCCAGGCCAACCAGGACATCACCGGGGCGCACCCGCTCGGGTCCGAGGATCGAGTCGCGCTCGACGATGCCCACCGCAAAGCCCGCCAGGTCAAAGCCCCCGCCGACCCCGCCGACCCCGCCGACCCCGCCGAGCGCGGGGTGCTCTGCCATCTCGCCCCCGATTAGGGCGCAGCCTGCCATCCGACAGCCCTCGGCGATCCCCGAGATGATCGTTGCCGCGACTTCAGGGTCCAGGTGAGCAGTGCTGTAGTAGTCGAGCAAGAAAGCCGGTTCGGCCCCCACGCACACCACGTCGTCCACGCACATCGCGACCAGGTCGATCCCGATGGTGTCGTAACGGCCTGCAAGCCGGGCGACTTCGGCCTTGGTGCCCACTCCGTCCGTGCTGGAGACCAGCACCGGATGGCGCCACTTGCCCTCCGGCAGGGCGAACAGCCCGGCGAAGCCGCCCAGCCCGGTGAGCACCTCCGGCCCGAAGGTGGAGCGCACCACAGGTGCGATCCGGCGCACCGCCTCCTCGCCGGCGCCGATGTCCACCCCCGCCGCCGCGTAGGTGAGAGGACCTGAACACGCGTGTGGCATGGGCGTGGAGACGTGAGCGGGCACGGCGGGGGAATGGCCGCTGGGGAAGATTCCTTGGGAATCGGGTTCAGGCATCGGGCACTGCGAGTGGGTAGTCGCCGGTGAGGCAGGCGCTACAAAAGCTGGTCCCGGGCACGCCGATGGCCTTCTCCAGGTCTTCGATGGACAGGTAGGCCATGGAGTCCACGCCCAGGTATGCCCGCATCTCCTCCAGGGAGTGGTTGGCGGCGAGCAGCTCGGCCCGGCTGGGGGTGTCGATCCCGAAGTAGCACGGCCAGGTGAACGGGGGCGAGGAGACCCGGAGGTGGATCTCGGTGGCGCCCGCCTCCCGCAGCATCCTGGCCGTCTCGCGCTGGGTGGTGCCCCGGACGACCGAGTCGTCGACCACTACCAGGCGCTTTCCCGCGATGTTCTCCCGCAACGGGTTGAGCTTGCGCCGGACGCCGGCCGCTCTGGCCTCCTGGTCGGGGACGATAAAGGTCCGTCCGATGTAGCGGTTCTTCACCAGCCCCTGGCCGTAGGGGATCCCCGATCGCCGGGCGTACCCCTCTGCTGCGGGAACTCCGGACTCGGGGACCCCCATCACCAGGTCCGCATCCACCGGGGCCACCTCCGCCAAGGCCTCGCCCATACGCCGGCGCGCCCCGTGGACCTCGATGCCGCACAGCTGGGCGTCAGGCCGGGCGAAGTACACCATCTCGAAGATGCAGAAGTGTGGGTCGATCCTGGCCGTGGGGAAGGGTCGAACCGAGCGCGGCTCGCAGGGGCGGCCGGACTCCGCGGTCTCGATGACCACCATCTCTCCTGGGTCCAGCTCCCGGACGAAGCTGGCGCCGACCACGTCCAGAGCTGGGGTCTCCGAGGCCAGTACCCAGCCCTCGCCCAGGCGCCCGAGGCACAAGGGCCTGAACCCGTTGGGGTCGCGGACCCCGATGAGGTGGGTGGAATCCATGCAGACCAGGGAGAATGCTCCTTCCCAGCTCGGCAGGACCTTGGTGAGCGCCCGCTCCAGGTCCCCACGCTGGGTCCGGGCCTCCAGGGTCTGGGCCTCCAGGGTCTGGGCCTCCTCCGTCTGGGTCACCAGGGTCTGGGCCAGCAGCTCGGCCATCAGGTCGGAGTCGGTGGTAACGACCCCCGGAAGCATCCCCGCCCTCGAGGCCAGGGCGGATGTGTTGATGAGGTTCCCGTTGTGGCCCAGCGCCAGCTCCACCCGGCCCGCGGAGCGGTAGACCGGCTGGGCGTTGTGCCAGGTGCTCGACCCGGTGGTGGAATACCGGGTGTGGCCGATGGCCAGGTGGCCCGGCAGCCCGGACAGGATCCGCTCGTCGAAGACGTTGGTGACCAGGCCCATGTCCCGCACCACGGTGAGAGTGTCCCCGTCGCTCACCGCCATCCCGGCGGACTCCTGTCCCCGGTGCTGGAGGGCGTATAACCCGTCGAAGACGAGGTGGGCAACGGGCCGACCCGGTTTGGTTGAACTCCCGACCAACGGCAGGGGCATGGCGACTCCGAACACCCCGCAGGCGTCCTTGGGCCGGTCTTCCGGCTCGTGGTGGGTCGCCGGATCGAACTCCGGCCGTGCACCGAGGGGCTGGCCTGGCCGGGATCTCGCACGACGAGACGGACCCGACCTCACGCCAACATCCTACGGTGGTGGAGGTGATCGACCTCCATACTCATTCCACGGTGTCGGACGGCTCGGATTCCCCCGCCAGGGTGGTGGAGCTGGCCGCTCAGGCCGGTTGTAGCGCGCTGGCCCTCACCGACCACGACCGCGTGGACGGAATCGGCGCCGCCCGAACCGAGGCCGGGCGGGTCGGCATCGAGCTGGTGGCGGGGTGCGAGCTGTCGTGCGAGTGGGAGCGCGGGACGATGCACCTGCTGGCATATTTCGTGGAGCCGGGGGAGGGGCCGCTGCCCGATGAGCTGGTGCGCCTGCAGGCTGACCGGTCCGAGCGCAACCGGGCCCTGGTGGCGCGCCTGGTCGAGTTGGGCTTGCCGGTGAGCGAAGAGGAGGTGGCGGCCGAGGCCGGGGGGAGCGGCGCTGGCCGGCCCCATGTCGCAGCGGTGCTGGTCCGGGCTGGGGCCGCGGGCTCGATCCAAGAAGCCTTCGACCGTTATTTGGGCAAAGGTGGCGCGGCTTACGTGTCCAAAGCGCGCCTGGCTCCCGCACGGGCCATCGGGCTGGTGAGGGAGTCCGGTGCGCTGCCGGTGTTGGCGCACCCCGGGACCCTGCGCCTCGACCCCGCTGGAGCCCGCTCGGCGGTGACCGAGCTGGTGGGCTTGGGCCTGGTCGGCTTGGAGGCCCACTACGGGCGCTATTCGATGGCTCAGCGAACGGAGTTGGCCGGCCTGGCTGAGGATCTCGGCATCGTGGCTACCGGTGGCTCGGACTACCACGGTACCTACAAGCCCGACCTGTCGGTTGGGACCGGCACCGGCGACCTCTGCGTCCCGCGCCGCGCCCTGGAGGATCTGCGGGCGCGGCTCTTGTAGCGGAGCCTGGACTCTCAGGCGGCACTCCCGAGCCAGGCAGTTGCGGTGACCTCTCCCAGGGCAATCAGCTGCGCGGTCCGCCGGAAGTCATAGGGCAACAAGTCTACCCCCAGCTCCGCGGCAGGAATCACCCGCACGTCCCGGCGGGCGCCCACCTCGGCGAGGACGTGGTCGTTCAGCCGGTCCTCCAGCAAGGAAGCCGCCCTCATCACCATGGCGAACGCACCGTTGGGGGGTTCTCGTCCGGTCGTCGGCGGTCGGGTGGAGAGCACGTAGATCACCGTCGCTCCGAGAGACTCGGCCTGGAGCACCCCCATGTCGGCCGAGACGCTCCCGTCGCACAACCAGCGTCCCCCTATGCGCACCGGCGGGAAGATCCCCGGCATGGCGGTGCTGGCCACCACAGCCGGCGTGGCGGGACCGCTGGTCAGCAGGACATCCTCGCCCGTGGTGGCGTCGGTGGTCACCACTGCCACCCTGGGTGAGGCATCCTCCAGGTTCCTCGTCCCGTATATCGAGGTCATAAATCTCCTCGGCGCTGAGCCCGGTACCATGCCCCGTCCCCTGTTCGCGAGGCCCAGTGCCATCACGTCCGGCCGGATGGGGAAGGTCACCCGCCTGGTGGTCCCCAGCCAGATCTGTTCCAGGCCGGGCAACCCGGCCAAGCCCCCGTGGAGGCCGAGGTAGGTCGCGTTGACGGCTCCGATGGAGGTTCCCACCAGGAGGTCTGGCTGGACGCCGGCTCGAGCCAGGGCTTTCAGCATCCCCACCTGGATCGCCCCAAAGTTCGCCCCTCCGGGTAGCACGAGAGCGACGCTCATTCTCGTGGTCCGCGCCCCATCGCATCGGCGAGGCTGCCCTTCCATGCGGCTATGGCGGCCTCCATTGGAAGGTCCAACAAGCCCTCGACGACGATCCTTGCGCCTCCGGCGCTGCCCATCCGGACGCACGGGACTCCGGCTGCCGCAGCCGCGGCCGCAACCGCGCCGGGCAGCCCGGTGCAAACCACCACCCTGCTGGGCGACTCCGAGAAAAGCTCGGCGTGACTGGCGATGCCACTTATTCGCAGCCCGATGCCCGAACGGACTGCCATCTCTGCCAGAGCTGTTCCCAGGCCTCCGTCTGACACGTCGTGGACACCCAGGACCACCTGGGTGTGGCGCCCGCTGCTCGCCATCTCGGCCGCGACCAGGCCCGAGACCAGCTCCGCCAGTTTGGCGTGGGCCTCGAAGTCAACCTGGTCCAGCTGACCGCCCCGATACCCTTTGATCTGGGTGGCCCAGCGCGACCCGGCCAGACCAGGCCGGGTGACGCCCAGCAGCAGCAGGCTCGCCCCGGCCACCAGCCGGGCCCCAGGGGGCGGCCGGTCCAATGCGTCGATCAAGCCCAAAGCGCCCACCACCGGAGTCGGGTCGATATCGACGCCTGCGCTCTCGTTGTAGAGGCTTACATTGCCACCCACGACGGGCACGTTCAGGGCGGTGCACGCCTCAGCCATGCCGTCTATCGCCTCGGAGAGCTGCCACATCACCTCGGGATGCTCGGGGTTGCCGAAGTTCAGGCAGTCGACCACCGCAGCGGGGCTTGCGCCGACACACGCCAGGTTGAGGGTTGCCTCGGCCACCACCATCGCCGTGCCCCGGCGGGGGTCCACTGCGCACCAGCGCCCGTTGCCGTCGGTTGTCAGGGCGATCCCCTTCCCGGTGGGCGCGCCGGTGGTGGGCGCGCCGATGGTGGGTGCGCCGGTGGTGGGTGCCAGGCCCGGGGCCGCCAGGCGTAGCACCGCGGCGTCGTCGCCAGGTCCGATGACGGTGTTGAGGAACAGCTGGTGGTCGTACTGGCGATAGACCCATGACGGGTCGGCGAGCATGGCCAGGAGGTCCTTCCCGCAGTCGTCCGATTGGAGCCCCGCGGGGTCGTCGGCCCTTGTATCGGCGAGGTCTGTTGGAGGAGCGAGGGGGCGGAGGTAGAGGGGAGCTTGGTCTGCGAGTGAGGCCGCTGGGATCTCGGCCAGCACCTCGCCGTCCCAGCCGTCGAGGATGCGCAGCAGCCCCCCTTCGGTCACCCGGCCGATCTCGGTCGCCCGCACCTCCCATCGCTCGCACACCTCGGCGAGCATGGCAAGGTCGTCGGGTCTCACGATGGCCAGCATCCGCTCCTGGCTCTCGCTGGTCATCACCTCGAAGGCCTGCATCTCCGGCTCCCGGCGAGGCACCGCAGCCACGTTCACGTCCATTCCCAGCCCTCCGCGCGCTGCGGTCTCGCTGGTGGCGCAGCTCAAGCCCGCGCCGCCGAGGTCCTGGATGGCCACCACCAGGCCCTGGTCGAGCAGTTCCAAGCAGGCCTCGATCAGGCGCTTCTCCTCGTAGGGATCCCCGACCTGGACGCTGGGCCGCTTGCCCTCGTCCCCGGTGGCGCCGTCCCCGGTGGCGCCGTCCCCTGCCGTGCCGTCCCCTGCCGCGCCCGCTGGTCGGCCGAAGGCGGCCGACGCCAGCACGCTCACTCCGCCGATCCCGTCCCGCCCGGTGAGCGAACCGAGCAGGACCGCCAGGTTCCCCACCCCGGACGCTGCGCTGAGCACGAGCCGGGAGGTGGGGAGCACGCCCACGCACATCACGTTGACCAGCGGGTTCCCGGCGTAGCATCCGTCGAAGACCAGCTCGCCACCGACCGTAGGAACGCCGACCGCGTTGCCGTAGCCGGAGATCCCGCTCACCACCCCCTCGAATATCCACCGGCAGTGAGGGTCGTCGAGGGGACCCATGCGCAACGAGTCCAGGAGGGCGATGGGCCTGGCTCCCATGGTGAAGATGTCGCGAAGTATCCCCCCCACTCCGGTGGCCGCGCCCTGGTAGGGCTCGATTGCAGAGGGGTGGTTGTGGCTCTCGATGCGCAGCGCGACCGCCACCCCGTCTCCGGCGTCGATCACCCCGGCGTTCTCACCCGGCCCCACCAGGACGTGCGGCCCGGCGGAGGGGAGGCGCCGGAGGTGGACTCGCGACGACTTGTAGGAGCAGTGCTCGCTCCACATCACCGCGTACATCGCCAGCTCGAGGTGGTTGGGCTCCCGACCGAGTGCCGCAGCGATGGCGGCGACCTCCTCGTCGGTGAGGCCGAGCGCCCGGTGTAGCTCAGGGGTGGGCGGCTTCCCGGCAGAGGGTTCCGCGTCCGCCTCGGCCTGGAGTTTCACCGGACCAGGTTACCAGCGCCAGCACTCCAAGGAATCCTGCACCTCCCCGCCCAGCACCACCGCCCACTCCCGACCACTGGGATTCCGCTCTGACCCGGGTTCGGCGCCGCCCGGTCCCGGCCCGAGCCTCGCCGAGCGAGGGCTCAGACTGCCGTAACCGGCTCGAGAACCCCCGAACCGGCGGCGCTCAGGAGCGAGCGCAGCAGTAACGCTCCGTCTGTAGATCCGCACAGTGGGTCGCACGCACGCTCGGGGTGGGGCATCAGGCCGACCACGTTCCTGGCCCGGTTGCAGATCCCGGCGATATCGTCGGTGGACCCGTTGGGGTTGTCGGTGTAGCGCAGGAGGACCTGATCGAGGTCGCGCAGCTCGGCCAGGGTTTCGGGCTCGCAGGTGTAGTTGCCCTCGAAGTGGTTTATGGGCAGGCGCAAGACCGCCCCGAGTGCCGCTAGGCCGGTAAGTGCGGCCCTGTTCGACTCGACCCGGACCCCCACGGTTGCACAGATGAACTTGAGGTCCCGGTTCTTCTGCAGGGCGCCTGGAAGGAGCCCGGCTTCGGTGAGCACCTGGAAGCCGTTGCAGATCCCCACCACCGGTCCCCCAGCCAGCGCGAACTCGCCCACCGCCGCCATCACCGGCGAAAAGCGCGCGATCGCACCGGGTCGCAGGTAGTCGCCGTGGGCAAACCCGCCCGGCAGTACGACCGCGTCCACGTCCCCCAATGAAGCTTGACGGTGCCAGATCAGCTCGACCCGCCCGCCCAGCCGTTGCACCGCGGCTGCGACGTCGTGCTCGCAATTGCTCCCCGGAAAGACCACCACCCCGACCTTCGCGGTCACTCGCTCACCACGGACGGGTCAGGGAGACGACAGCGGGGGACACGTCGGCGATTGTACTTGCGGACTCGGAGGGCCACCTGCTGGGTTTTCTCACCCGGTTGAAAGGTGCCATAAGGATCAGGCGGGTTCTCGGTCCCGTGGCCAAAAGCTGCCCCGGCTTGTGCCCCGACCGCCTCGGCCAGCTCAATGGCGGCTGCCACGTCCCTGCAGTCACGGGCCGGAGGGACGGGAAGAGGCGGGCGACCCAGCTCGGGCCGTCGCGCCGATCGACACGGAACACACCAACGTCGAGCTCGGACATGCGCTCGACCTGGGTCCGGTAGAGCGTGATCGGGCTCGGCGGCCAGGTGCAAACCGATCCCGTCGCGGTCTGCAAACCCGTACCCGTCACCATCGGCGTAGGGGTGGGTGTCGAAACCCAGTGACTTGTAGTGAGCCAGAGCTCGGCGGAGGTCTCTTACCGGGAAGATCGGACTGAAATGGTCGATGCGCGCCGGCGAGCTCACGGTCGCTGGCCCTATGGAACCGACTCTGTGATCCGCACCTCGGTCTCCTCTATCACGGGGTTGGCCAGCAGGCGGCGGCAGAGCTCTCCGACCTTGGAACGGGCGTGGACCTCGTCGGGTGCCTCGATGCAGAGCCGCACGGCCTTGCCCATCCGGACTTGGTCGATACCCTCGAAGCCGAGTGCCGGCAGGGCGGCTTGGATTGTCGCCCCAGCCGGATCGGCGATCCCAGCCCGGAGTCGCACCTCGACCAGCGCATCGAACCTCACCTTTTCGCTCCCTGAGCGCTGCCGCGCCAGTCGGCCAGGGGCCAACCGGTGAGCAGCTCGTACGCCGCGGCGTAGCGCGCCGAGCTGGCGGTCACCACCTCGTCCGGAAGGGGTGGCGGTGGAGGGGACTTGTCCCAGCCGCTGGACTCCAGCCAGTCCCGCACGGGTTGCTTGTCGAACGATGGGGGAGTACTGCCCGGCACCCAGTGCTCCGTTGCCCAGAACCTGGACGAGTCCGGCGTCAGGACCTCGTCGCAGATGCAGAGCCTGCCGTCGATGAACCCCAGCTCGAACTTGGTGTCGGCGATTGTGATCCCCCTTTCGGCGGCCCACTCGGCCCCCGCCCCGTAAGCCGCAAGAGACAACGACTCGGCTGCTCGGGCCACCTCGGTGCCGATCAGGTCGGCGGCCGCCGCCATGCTGATGTTCTCGTCGTGACCGGATGCTGCCTTGGTGGACGGGGTGAACACCGGATCGGGCAGGCGGTCGGACTCGCGAAGGCCGGGCGGTAGTGCCGTGCCGTGCATCGTCGCCGACCTGCGGTACTCCTTCCACGCCGAGCCGGTGATGTAGCCCCGCACTATGCACTCGATGGGGAGCATCTCGGCCCGGTGCACCAGCATGGCCCGCCCGGCCAGGTCACCCAGGGATTCGGCTCCGTCGGGGAAGTCCGAAGGGTCCGTGCTGATCAGGTGGTTGGGGGCGAGCCCGGCGAGGCGGTCGCACCAGAAGGCGGTGAGTCCGGTGAGCACCCTGCCCTTTCCGGGGATCGGCTCCGCCATCACCACGTCAAAGGCGGATATGCGGTCCGAGGCCACCATGAGCAGCCGATCCTCGCCGGCATCGTAGATGTCGCGGACCTTGCCGGAATAGGTCAGCGGAAGAGCCGTCATTCGACCACCCCCGCCATTCCGCCCACCGCCATTCCGCCCCCCGCCGTTCCGCCCCCCGCCGTTCCGCCCCCCGCCGGTCCGCCCGTACCCTCGATCCCGTCGAGAGCGTCGATGGCCAGGTGGGCGTGGCGCAGTGCCCGCTCCAAGCTGAAGGCCTTGTCCATCTCGGTATCCGACAGCCGAACCTCGGGGTCGGCTTCGAGGAACGAGCGCAGCGGCTTGCGTGACTCCCAGGCCGCTCGGGCGTCGCGCTGCACGATCCGGTACGCCGCGTCCCGTCCCAGCCCGGAAGCCACCAGGGCAAGCAGAACCGGCTGCGAGTGGACCAGGCCCAGGGAGGTCTCCAGGTTCTCCGCCATCCGCCCGGCGTTGACCACCAGGCCGTCGAGGATCTCAGTGACCCGGCGCAGCAGGTAGTAAGCGACCAGTGACGCGTCGGGCAGTGCCACCCGCTCGACCGAGGAGTGCGAGATATCCCGCTCATGCCACAGTGCCACGTCCTCCAGGGCCGGACCCACGTAGCTGCGCAATAGGCGGGCCAGCCCACACAGCTGCTCGGAGCGCCACGGGTTGCGCTTGTGCGGCATGGCCGAGGAACCCTTCTGGCCGGTCCCGAACGGCTCGGACACCTCGGCGACCTCGCTGCGCTGGAGGTGGCGCAGCTCGGTGGCGATCATCTCCACCGTCGCACCAACCGAGGCGCAGGCCCACAGGTACTCGGCGTGTCGGTCCCGGGCCACGACCTGGGTGGCGGGCACGGCTGCGAGACCCAGAGCAGAGCAGACGAAAGCCTCCACCGCGGGCTCGACCGTGGCGTAGGTGCCCACGGCCCCGGACAGCTTGCCCACCGCCACCGCCGCACGGGCGGAGCGCAGCCGGGAGCGGTCGCGGTCCACCTGCGCGCACCACAGAGCCAGCTTGGAACCAAACGAGATCGGTTCTGCGTAGATCCCGTGCGTCCGCCCGACCATCCCAAGGCCCCCGAACTCGCGGGCGCGCCGGGCCAGCACCCCGATCAGCGCAGAGGCAGCCGAGATCAGCAGGTCAGCAGCGTCAACCAGCGTGGCGCACAAAGCGGTGTCGACCACATCGGACGAGGTGAGGCCGTAGTGCACCCAGGCCCCGGCCGGCAAGCCGATAGCCGCCTGCATCACGTCGACAAAGGCCGCCACGTCGTGGTCGGTCACCGCCTCGCGCTCGGCAACTGCCTCCACGAACTCGATGTCCACCACCGGCGCCCGGCGGCGCACCACCGCGGCGTCGGCGTCCGGCACCACGCCCAACGAGGCCCAACCTTCGACTGCGAGCACCTCCACCTCCACCCAGCCGGCAAAGCGGGCCTCGTCGGACCATAGCGCCACCATCTCCGGCAGCGAGTAACGCGGTATCAACGGACCCCTTTTTGGAATTTGCTCGGTGGCGCCCCAAGACCCGTGCCCGCCCTCGACCAGCCCGCCCTCACCGGGCCCCCTCAGCGCGGAAGCCGACGAGCGCCTCTGCGAGGC
>JBOGGT010000131.1:0-4437 GCA_050744225.1 Acidimicrobiales bacterium
TCGGCGTGACTCGGGAGCGGATTCGCCAGATCGAGGTGAAGACCCTGGCCAAGCTGCGTCACCCGATGCGTTGCCAGCCACTGAAGGACTATCTGGACGAGGCTTAAGCCCAGTGTCAGCTTAGCCCAGTGTCAGGGGGACCTGGTCGGTCGGTCAGTACCCGAGAGGCCGCCTATCCGATTCTCGAACAGGCGCCTCGCCCGTTCCGCAGCGAGGCCGGCCAAGGCCAGGCTCTTGTCTGCGACCACCCCCGTTGCGAAACCTGCCACTGGTGACTCACGAAGGTAGCCGGCGGCTCGGTTGAGCTGCTCGTGGCGCCCCTCGCCGGCCTTGGTCCCCAAGTAGTAGCCGGCAAGGAGGCCGGCAGCCAGTCCCATGCGCATCTTCATGGGTTACAGTTCTACCCGCCATCGTCGGTGTTGGCGACCGCGGAGGCTCGGTTCGGTTGCTATGGCTTTGACTGGCGATCCGGGGTAGCTCAATTGGCAGAGCAACGGACTGTTAGTTCGCGGGTTCTCAGCTCGTGAGGGTTGGGAAAGCACCCAAAGAGTACGGCCGGAGTGGCCTAATTGGGCCATGGCCTCGCACTCGAGCGGGGTCCCGTGAGAGCATCGTGAGAACCAAAGCTTCTCGGAGGTGTTTCACGTCGGCAAGGCCGGAGCGTCTACTGGCCCGTCAGGGCCAGGGCGGCCGCTACGACGGGAGCGAGGTGTCGTCGGCTACGGCGTTCGACGTCGCCGAAGCTCGGAGTCTCGGACAGGTAGTCGCCAAGCTCTCGGTCCCACAGGCGGCGGTACGCGGTGAGCCGCCGGTCGAAGGCGGAGGCCCACTCCCGAGGCGGCGTCCGCTGCCTGCCCCGCATCACATTGTTGGCCGACTTGCGCAGGTACAGGTGCCACGCCTCCATCGCATCAATGTGCTGCCCGTCGAGCAGCTCGTGGAGGTCGTACAGGTCGCGGCACTGCACCCGCTCGGCGATACAGCGCAGCTTCTCGGCACCCACCTCGCTGAGGGTGTAGCTCTCGATGGCTGCATCGACGGGGAGGTCGGGCCAAAGCTGGTGTATCGCGCGGCAGTACTGGTTCTTGACCAGCTCGGTGTCGGAGGTGTCGAGCTTGATCTTGCGGGGACGTGAGCCGAGCGGTCCCACGTACGCTATCGACGGCGTGCCGGCATCAGCGTCCGCCACCTCCAGCGTCGGCATCTCGATACGCTGCCGACAGCGCTCGACGGCGTCGCGGATGATCGCGACCGCCTCCGCCGCCGTCAGCCCACCCACAGCAGAGAAGTCGAGGTCGGCGGAGTAGCGGTAGTCGTCAAAGTAACATAGCCGCAGCAGGGAGCCCCCCTTGAACACGAGGCGTGAGTCGTTGAGGGCGCCGATGTCGGCACAGAGCTGGGTTAGCACGTAGTCGCGCTCGATGGTCAGGGCGGGGAGCTGCTCGTCGTTGGCGCGCTGCGTGATCAGACCTTTGGCGATCACGCAGCGACCACCGCTTCGAGCTCGGACGGAGGGTATGGCCATGCAACCCCCCATGTCGTGTCGACCCAACCGCCATTGCTCCGAGCACGGCGGTCGAGTTCGATCAGGGTTCGCCAAGGGTTGGGTTCGAGACCTTCGGTGACCGGGAGCGAAAGGGTCCGGGCGATGGAGCCGATCCGGCGGTAGGCGGCGCCGGCATTGACCTCCTCCGCCAGCTGCCTGAGACCGGTGGTGGGTTCTGCGCCTGCCAGAGCCTCGGCCAATCGAGTCGCGCCCCCGGTGAGTTGTGGCTTGGAAGCGGTGTCGAGCAGGGCTCGCTCAAGCGTTGCGATCCGCGACGGACCGAATGGCTGAGTCCCGATCAACACGGTGGCCTCGCTCTCGCGGACGACGCTGAGCGGTCGGCCGGACAAGGACGCCTTGCGCGGGCGGAAGAAGCTCGCCACCTGGATCGGCCGGGCAGGACGCACGAGGACGCCGTGGTGGTCAAGAGCCGTCAGGAAGCCGATTCGGTGGGGGTGTCCGCCAAAGAGAGCGGCGACCGCAGAGCCGAGATCGTCCCAGACTGCGGGCGTGCCAAGAGAGCCGAGCTGGCGGATGGCGTAGCGTCCTGTCGCCACCCGATCGACCAGCCCGGCACGGGCCAGTCGGTTGAGAAGGTTGGAGGTGGCCTGGGGTGTCAGCCCCATCGTGGTGCGTACGTCGTCGGCTGAGATCGCCGTGCGGCCCTCGCGGGTGAACCGGTCGAGCAGGTCAAGGCCGCGGTCCCTAGTCATAGGTGGCTCCAATTCACGCAATACGTGTACTGTCGCCCAGTTTAGCAGCCCCTGCTTGTTCTAGTTAGCAACAGTTCACGATTAGCCTAGACCATCACCATCCGCGACAAAAGCAAAGGTCATGTCAGGGCCCCCGGAGCAGCCTTCGGACCGCGCTGGACTCAGTGAGCTGCCGTAGGGGTAGCGAGCTTGAAGGACCACGAGGTCTGGGCGCAAGGACCGTACGAGATTTCTGAGCCCGCTCGCGGACGACGCCACGGCTGCGGAGGTTCCCACGGTGCTCCGGGAAGCCGGCAATACTGGTAGAGACGGGGTATGAATGGTACAAGGGGAGGATCTGCAAGGTCTAGGTGCATACATATACTCCCAGCGCACAGGGCTAATCGGTAGCTGTTGGCACAAGATGGTACACTCCCTCCAGGTCCTTCCGGGGTAGCTCAATTGGCAGAGCAACGGACTGTTAATCCGTTTGTTGAGAGTTCGAGTCTCTCCCCCGGAGCATGCCGGTCGTGTGGCTACAGCGGGCCCGTAGCTCAGTGGTCAGAGCGGGGGACTCATAATCCCTTGGTCGCAGGTTCGATCCCTGCCGGGCCTACATAAGTGCTGGTGGCGGGTGGTACGGGTGGTTGTCATACCATCGTTGTAAGCTCCGGCCCAACAGTCAGCCCAACGACCTGGGAGGAGACATGGCAGGGAGCGTGCGGGAGCGGCGCCCCGGGGTGTGGGAGCTGCGGGTGTACATCGGCCGGGACGTGGGCGGTCGGTTCCGGCACCGCCAGGTAACGGTCGAGGGAACCAAGCGTGAACAGCTGTCCGGTCCTGCTGATGCGCAAGTCGTGGTGGACGCCCACATCGTTGGCAGATAAGGTCGCGGCCGCAATCGAACGGTGGGCAACAGCCAACGTTGACCCTGGACCCTGGGCTCACTGGATCGTCGCAGAGTTCAGATAGGACCTTCACGGGGCTAGGTATTCGCCGGAGCTTCCTGCCTCAGACCGCTCGGCGAGCGCTCGTTGGAGGCGAGGCAGGACGGCTCGGTCTTTCGGCCGGTCCGCCAGCTGCTTGGATGCCACGACGTCTGCCAGGTCGGCCACGGCACCTCTACTCCATGGACTTGGACAACTCGCGCTCGGGGAGCAAGGTGTTCGTAGCCGCCGCCGGCTGGCTCGAAGGTAATGTCGAACGCGCCAGAGGCACAGCAAAGGTTCCACATCTTCGCCCGGCCCAACGAGGCCCCGTCGTGGTCAAAGGGAAGGCCCTCGGGAACAGCGTCGGTTCGTGTGCGCTCCCAGCTCGTGCAGCGCGGCCGACAGCCGCACGAGGTTCTCGGTGTCGGTTGCCGGGGTGAAGTCCACGTCGTGGGTCACCACGTCCGGGATCGAGAACTGTACCGCCGCCCCTCCTATCAGACGTAACGGACACGGTGGCGATTGAAGACCTCGATGAATGCAGGAAGGTCAGGTAGTTCCGGAATCTCCAAGGCGTCATTTCTCACTGCGGGATCAGCGGCCGGCTGTGGGCCATTGATTCACGGGCTTCCTCGTAGGACTCCGTCATCGCGGCATTGCGGGCTTGGCGGGCCTCCGGGCTCAAGCGGGCGCCAAGGGCCTTCAGCACCTCGTCGTGATCGTCGTGGGGGGCAAGGCCGGGGTGCAGGTCGAACCCGGCGGCTCGAAGGATCCGCTGGAGGTATTCCAGGCCCGGATCTCGCTTGCCGTGCTCGATGGCGCTGATCGCGGAGCGTGAGACTCCTGCCCGGATCGCCAACTTGGCTTGGCTGAGCCCGGTGCGCTGGCGCGCGTCGACCACCAACGACGACGCCATCGTCGGCATGCGGTGGGCGGGCCGCACGTAAAGCTCATCGTCCTCGACCCAGTCACCAACGTACGGTCGGATGCGTCCCATGGCCTCAGAGTGTACCGGATAAGGGTCCGAGGGACCCGCGCGACGCAGGGACACCAGCCGCAATGGGCAGCCCAGGCCCGACTGATCGGACCTGCAACCGGAGCACTCGGTCACATCGTCCGACGCATCCTCGTAGCTAAATGGCTCATTTGGGCTGGTGCCCCCGGCAGGATTCGAACCTGCGCCACCGGCTTCGGAGGCCGGTGCTCTATCCCCTGAGCTACGAGGGCCCCTGAGCTACAAGTGCGGGGAACACATCGAGCTTAGCCGCCA
>JBOGGT010000132.1:0-17365 GCA_050744225.1 Acidimicrobiales bacterium
GTCGGCCATCAACGCACACATCGTGCGCTGGGCCATGCGCAAGTTCAAGCGGCTGCGGGGCAAGCCCCGGAGGGCATGGGCCTGGCTGGACGATGTACAAGCACGCCAGCCCAAGCTGTTTGCTCAATGGTATCTCATCCCGCCCACCCACCCACGGTCGGCCTGTGGGAGCCGTGTGAACCGAGAGGTTCACGCACGGTTCTGAGAGCGCCGGGGGGTGAGATTCCCCCCGGCGACTTTCCTCGGGCGAGGCGGATCGTTAGTGGGCACGGGCGGGAGGCGGCGCCGACCCAAATTACTTATGGGCTAGCTCGGAGCCCTCCACCTCTACGTTGACCGTGTCCCCGTCGGTGTAGCGGCCCTCCAGCAGTGCCATGGCCAGGGCGTCGCCGAGGCGGCGCGCGATCAGGCGCCGCAGGGGGCGGGCGCCGTAGACCGGGTCGTAGCCCGTGGTCGCCAGCCAGGACCGGGCCTCGGGGGACACCACCAGGGTGAGCCGGCGTTGGGTGGCAAGGCGCTTGGCAAGGCCCTCCAGCTGGATGTCCACGATGCGGGCCAGGTCGGCCTCGGTGAGGGACCGGAAGCGGATGATCTCGTCGACCCGGTTGATGAACTCCTGCTTGAAGAACTCCGCAGGGTCGCCCGCCAGGTTGGAGGTCATGATCAGCACCGCGTTGGTGAAGTCCACCGTGCGGCCCTGGCCGTCGGTGAGTCGGCCGTCGTCCAGCACCTGGAGCAAGATGTTGAACACGTCAGGGTGGGCTTTTTCGATCTCGTCCAGCAGCACCACTGCATACGGTCGCCGGCGCACTGCCTCGGTCAGCTGCCCACCCTCGTCGTATCCGACGTAGCCGGGCGGAGCGCCGACCAGGCGGGCGACGCTGTGGCGCTCCTGGTACTCGCCCATGTCGATGCGCACCATGGCGCGCTCGTCGTCGAACAAGAAGTCGGCCCGGGCGCGGGCCAGCTCGGTCTTGCCCACCCCGGTCGGACCCAGGAACAGGAACGAGCCGATCGGGCGGTTGGGGTCCGACAGGCCTGCCCGGCTGCGCCTGATGGCGTTGGCCACCGCCATGACCGCCTCGCCCTGGCCGACCACCCGGTCGTGGAGCACCTCTTCCATGCGGACCAGCTTGGCCACCTCGCCCTCCAACAGGCGCGTTGCGGGCACCCCGGTCCAGCGTGAGACCACTTCGGCCACGTCCTGGCCATCGACCTCTTCTTTGAGCATCGCCTCGTGCGACTGGAGCTCAGCGAGCCTCTCGGTGGCGGCTTGCACCCCGGCTTCCAGTTCGGGCAGCCGGCCGTAGCGGATCTCCGCCGCCCTGGACAGGTCGCCGTCGCGCTCGAATCGCTCGGCCTCCCCCCTCGCCGACTCCAGCGCGCCCTTGGCCTCGCGGATGCCGGCGATGGCTTGTTTCTCGGACTGCCAGTGGGCGGTCATCGCGTCGGCCCGCTCGCGCAGGTTGGCCAGCTCCTCGTCCAGCCGGGCGAGGCGCTCGGCGGAGGCGGCGTCGCGCTCTTTGGCCAGGGATAGGCGCTCGACCTCCAGCTGGCGCATCCGCCGGGAGACCACGTCGATCTCGATGGGCATGGAGTCGATCTCGATGCGCAGCCTTGACGCGGCATCGTCGACCAGGTCGATCGCCTTGTCGGGGAGGAACCGTCCGGTGACGTAGCGGTCGGAGAGGACCGCCGCGGCCACCAGGGCGGCGTCTTGGATGCGGACCCCGTGGTGCACCTCGTAGCGTTCCTTGAGGCCCCGCAGGATGGCGATGGTGTCCTCCACGCTCGGCTGGCCGACGTAGACCGGGCTGAAGCGGCGTTCCAGGGCCGGGTCGGTCTCGATGTGCTTTCGGTACTCGTCGAGGGTGGTGGCGCCGATCATGCGCAGCTCGCCCCGGGCCAGCATCGGTTTGAGCATGTTTCCGGCGTCCATCGCCCCCTCGGCCGCCCCCGCGCCGACCATGGTATGCAGCTCGTCGATGAAGGTGATCACCTCTCCCTCGGCGTCGGTGATCTCCTTGAGCACCGCCTTGAGGCGTTCTTCGAACTCGCCGCGGTACTTGGCGCCGGCGACCATCGAGGACAGGTCCAGCGCGATGACCAGCTTGTTGGCCAGCGAGGTGGGTACGTCTCCCTCGACGATGCGGCGGGCCAGGCCCTCCACGATGGCGGTCTTGCCGACGCCGGGCTCGCCGATGAGGACGGGGTTGTTCTTGGTGCGTCGCGACAGGACCTGGATCACCCGGCGGATCTCGTCGTCGCGCCCGATCACTGGGTCCAGCTTGCCCGCTCGCGCGGCGTCGGTGAGGTCCCGTCCGTAGCGTTCCAGGGCGCGGTATTGCGATTCGGGGTCCTGGGATGTCACCCGGTGGCTCCCCCGGACCTCTTTGAGGGCGGTCAGCAGCTTGTCCCGGGCCACTCCGAGCCGTTTGGCCAGGGCCAGCAGGACGTGCTCGACCGAAACGTACTCGTCGCCCATCTCGACGCGGGCCTTGTCGGCAGCCTCCAGTGCCTCGCGCAGCTCCCTCGACGGCTGCGGGGCGCTGGTGCCGTAGGCCTTCGGTAGGAGACCCAGGCGGTCGGTGACCGCGGCCCTCAGGGCGGCCGGGGCCATCCCGGCGCGGGTCAGCACAGGTATGGCTACTCCCTCGGCCTGGCTTAGGAACGCGGAGATCAGGTGATCGGCGCTGACCTCCGCGTGGCTGGCGTCGGTGGCGGCGGTGGTGGCAGCGGTGAAGGCCTCAGTTAGCTTGCGGGTCCAGCGGTTGGGGTCGAGAGCCATCGCTTCGTGCGCCTCCTGATGTTAGCCCTTCAATAAAGTTGATAGTTACTATATCAGGGTTGTGTTTGAAGTCTCAGCAGGACTAGCCGAGGCCGCCGGCCAGAGCGACCACGAGCTGGCTGCGGCTACGGATCCCCAGCTTGGCGTATACGTTGCCCAGGTGGAACTCGATGGTCTTGGGACTCACGTACAGCTGGGCGGCGGCTTCGCGGTTGGACAGGCCCTCCGAGACCAGGCGAGCGACGGCTTGTTCTTGGTGGGTCAGGCGCACGACCGGTAGCTGAGCATGCCCGGTCGGGGCCTTGCGCCCAAGCGCCGACAGCTCAGCGTCGCAAGCTGCGACGAATGGCAGGGCCCTCAGCTCCGCCAGGCGCTCCCGAGCCGAGCAGAGGGCGTCGATGGCCACGCGGTGCTTTCCCCGTCGACGTAGCGAGCGACCCCAGTCGAGGTCCACCAGCGCCCGGTAGAAAGGCAAGGCCAGGTCCGTCGAGGCAAGCCTCGCTGCAGAGAAGCACCGGTCGGCGGTCGAGGTGTCGCCCCTTGCGTCGGCCAGCAACCCACTGAGGTGTCCGACCCTGAGGCCCCGGGACGGGATTCGCTGTTCGCTGGCCACCGTGGCGAAGTCGGCCAGGGTGGCTTCGGCCTCGTCGAGGCGGCCGAGCCGGATCAGCGCCCAGATCTGGAGCGGCCTCCAGCCCCGACCCAGGATGGCCGGGTTCTTCGCGCCAGCCGGGCTCGCGGGTCGGGTCCCGCGCCCTGCCTGGGCGGAAGTCCCGGTACCCCGGCTCCCAGTCGCCGCGCCAGCACCCCGGAGGACCTCGGCGGGATCCGCCCGCGCGAAGCCCAGGATGCAGCGCGCCTCAGCGGCGAAGATCACGGCGATCCTGGTCCCCGAGGCGGTGGCAGCCGCCTCGGCGGCGAGGACGTGCGCGCTGGCCTGGTCCCATTCGCCCCTGAGCGCAGGTACGGCCGCTGCTATGGCGTGGGTGAAGGGATGGTCCCAGCGCCGGTCGGCGTCGTAGGCCAGCGACACCGCCAGCTCTGCGTGGGTGGTGGCCGCGTCCCAGCTTCCTTGGGCGAACTCGGCTTCGGCAAGGAATGCCAGGGGCTGGCCGGGGTAATGGACCTGCTGGCCTTCCCGGCCCCGCTGTGCCGCCACCGACAGGTCCGCAGCTGCGCCAGCCACATCTTCGCACCACAGCTTGGCCATCCCCCTGCCGGTCAGTGCATCAGTTTGCGTAAGGGGCACCATCGAGGCGTCGGCCGGGAGGTCGGCGAACGACTCAAGAGCGGTCCAGGGACCCTCGACCAGCGCCAAGGCCATCCCGTGGGTGTAGCGCGCTATGGCGTTCCAGTGCTCGTCCTGCGCGGTCGCGGCCAGGGCTCTGGCGGTCCAGGTGAGGGCATCGCGGGACCGGCCGAGGACGTAGAGGGTGCCGAGCAGGAGTGCAGCGTCGGCGCCGGCGTTGGCCTCCCCGCCGACGTTGGCCTCCCCGCCGACGTTGGCTCCCGCTTCACGCTGGTGGGCCTCCCAGGCCCTGAGCAAGAGGGTCTCGGCTTGCACAGCCTTGGCGGACAGGAGCGCCAGGTGCCCGAGTGCGGCGTCTCGGCGGGCCGAAGGGGCCAACGCCTCGACCAGAGGTCGCACCGTCTCGGCCAGGGCCTTCTCGCCCACCCGGGTATAGCTTTCCATGCTGGAGAGCTGTAGCCTTGCGCGTTGGGTGGCCGAATCAGTGATCCTGGCCGCCTGGAGGTACAGACCGCCAGCGCGGGTAAAGGCCCTGGTTGAGAGTGCCGATTCGGCTGCCTGAGCGAGATCGGTCGCAAGGGCCGGGTCTGGCCCAGCGCAAGCGGCCACTCGGTGGGAGAGAGCGGCGATTGGCTCCGTCACCGCAGAAGCCGTCAGGTGCAGCGCTCTGCGTCGCGCCAGGCTCAAGTCGTCGTACACCGCTCGGCGCACCAGTTGGTGGGCAAACGAGATCGCCCCGGCCCCGACCTCGTGGGCTGAGCTCTCGTCGACGAGTAGGCGTGCCGCTACGGCCCCTTCGAGTGCGGCCGGCGGGTCGGAAAGGCCGGCCACCGCGCCGGCGAGGTCGAGCGTGGTTCGCAGCCCGAGGACGGCCGCCGCGCACACCAGGTCACGGGCTTCAGGTGAGAGCCCGAGCAGTCGGGGCAGGATGATCGCAGCGAGGGACTCTGGAGCGGGCAACGGGTCCGTCGGCGCCAACTCCAGGGATCCGGGCGCCAGCTCTTCGAGCAAGGCCCGGCTGAACAGGGCATTGCCGCCGGTGTGTTCCGCCAGTCGCCTGGCGCCCCGCAGTGAAAGCTGGCCCCTGCCCAGGGCTGGCGCCAGCTCGGTCAACTCTTGGGCGCTGAGCCCGGATAGACGCAGCCAGCTAGACCTCGGGTCGTTGGCCAGCAGCCGGCTCCAGCCCTCGCCGAGGTGGCGGAGGATCTGGGGTCGCGTGGAGACCAGGACCAGCACCCGATCACCAGCCAGGCGGCGAAGGGCGAACAGCAGTGCCTTGGCGGATGCCTCGTCGATCCATTGCAGGTCCTCGATAACCATCGCCACTGGCCCGGCGTCTTGTAGCCCACCCAGCAATCCCAGCAGTTGCGCTCCGACCGCCAGGGGGTCGGCGTCAGCGGGCGGTGTCGGGTTGAGCAGGGCCGGGGCAACGTGGTCCTCGTACCCCAGGACCCTCGCGGCCAGCACCAGCTGGGTGATCACCCCGTAAGGAAGCAACGTTTCGGCCTCCTCGCCACTGGCGGTGATGATTTGCAGGTCCGCCGCCCCAGCCAGCGCTCTGCGCAACAGCGCGGACTTGCCCTGCCCAGCGTCGCCCTCGACCACCACCAGGCGCGAATGTCCTGCTCTCACGGCGCCGATCTGTGAGCAGAGCTGGACCAGCTCAGCCTGCCTGCCTACGAAGACCTCTTGTGGGGAGAGGGGGGTCACGGGTCCGATCCTGTCGACACCACGTTATCCCAAACTGCGTCATCTAACTAAGCCTAGGTGACGGGTCCGTTTGGTGTTTGCGGCGGCCTCGATGCTGCCCGCACCAGCCAGGGGCTCTCGCCACCCCGGCTGGTACGGTGCTTGTTCCCGCTACCTGGAGCTGTTCTGAGTGACTTGGCTCGGGCCTTTGAGTTTCTGCAGTCAGGGCTGGCCGGTCACGGCTTGATCGGGTTGGTCGGGTTGCCGGGAGCCCCCCGGATCAGTCGGGCTCCCAGGTCGCTGCGTCCCAGACGCTCGGAGCGCAGATAGGCCACCCCGCTCTGGTCCGGGTAGTCCCCGATCCGGCATGGCGGGAGTCCCGACTTCTCGCTCGATCAGCGAGAGCAGCTCCAAGAGGCCGGAGAACGCGAGCGGCCGGACCCGAGCGCCCCACTCCAGGGTTCCCTCGTAATGCCCGGTGGGATCCCTCACTATGTCCACCGCGAAGCGCACCGTCGTCACCTCCTGCAAGGAGGCTCAGCTGCCCCCACTGCTCTAAGGTCTTGTTGATCACGCTCACCAGTATCCGCGATTTGGGTCGAGATGTCTCTGGGGTAATCCCCAGGATTTTCCCTAGGCCCTTCCGCCTCTCTTGTCGGCGTAACGTCACACCTGCTGTGGTACCACCGGAACATGGCCGTCCGAGAGAAGCGCTCCGTGTCCCTGCCCCCCGACCTGGCCGCCGATATCCAGAAGGCCGCCGAAGAGACCGGGACAACCTTCAGCGGGTGGCTGGCCGACGCAGCGGCTCACCGGCTTCGTCTTGAAGAGGGCGCCAAGGGGATTCACGCTTGGGAGGCCGAGAACGGCCCGCTCACCGACGAGGAGCGGGCCGAGGGACGGACCCGCGCTCGGCGCTCGCTCGGTCGGGCGCTTTGAAGGTGACCTACGACACCGGGGCGCTCATCGCCGCCGAGCGCAACGACCGCCGCATGTGGGCGCTCCACGACGGTTACAACGCGGAGGACGTGACCCCGCTCGTACCTGCTCCAGTACTTGCCCAGGCATGGCGGGGCGGCGCTCGTCAGGCTCGCCTGGTCCACCTGCTTCGCCGTGTGAGATCGAAGACATGACCGCTGGCCAAGCGCGGAAGATCGGAGAGCTCGTCGGTGCCTCCGGGCTGGACGACATCACCGATGTAGCCGTGGTGGAAGTCGCCATCCGACTCGGGGATGGTGGTCCAGTGGTTACTCCAATGAGGCTCACATCCGCCAAGTAGCCCGAGCCGCAGGCGTGAGTCTCCTGGTTGAGGAGATCTGAGGCGTGCTGGGCGGGAGGCGCCTGAACTGAGGAGCGCTACCCGTCCCCCAGGCGGGTAGCGCTCCTCAGTTCGCCCTCAGCCGGCATGGGCGTTGAGCAAGTCCTTCGCGGACGCCTCCAACCTGAGGGTCCAGTATCCGACCTCTGTTACCTCCAAGAACGCCTACTACGGAACTGCCTACCGGTACATAACCTGGGTGGACGAAACCAGCGCCCTGTCCCAGGTCCCAGCGTGGCAACGGATCTGGCAGTCGGCTCTGGGACTCGGCTCTGGGGGTGCGCTGAGCGGTCGGGGGGCCTCTAGCGCCGGCCCCGCCACAGGACCGGGGACTGGTTGAGCGGGACCAGGTCCCGGCGGTACTGGCGGTGGGTCTGGGCGATGGCCTCGTTGGCCTCGTGGCGCGCCTCGGCCAGCTCGGCGCGCAGGCGCTCCACCTCGTCCTCCAGCTCCATCACCTGGCGCACCCCCTCCAGGTTGAGGCCCGCGGCGGTCAGGTCCAGGATCCTGCGCAACCTGGCGATGTCGCGTTCGCTGTAGCGGCGGCTGCCACCACCGGTCCGGGCCGGGCCGACCAGGCCCCGCCGCTCGTAGATGCGAAGCGTTTGGGGATGCACGCCAGCCAGCTCGGCCGCCACCGAGATCACGTACACCGCTCGGGTGCCCCCAGCCGGGCCGCCTGGCCGGGCACCCGCCGGGTCCGGTCGGCCGCCGATCCCGGATCCTCCGACGCTCATCCGACCGGCTCCCACTGCTTGCGGGGGGATTCCGCGAGGGCGGCGGCGAGGGCCTCGACCGCGCTGCGCTGGGTTTCCGAAAGCTGGTCAGGCACGCTCACCTCCACCGTGACCAGCAGGTCCCCCGAGGCCTTGGCGTTGCCGCCACCGGTGGAGGGGACCCCGCGGGCGCGGACCCGGAAGGTCCGCCCGCTCGGGGTGCCCGCCGGGATCCGCAGCGAGACCGGCTCGTGCAGGGTGGGCACGGTGATGGTGGCGCCCAGGGCCAGCTCGGCGAAGGTCACCGGCACGCTCAGCGTGAGGTTGCGGCCGCGCCGGCCGAAGGTGGAGTGGCCGTCCACCCTGACCACCACGTAGAGGTCGCCCGGAGGCCCGCCTCCTCGCCCGGCCCCACCGCGCGCCTTCAGCCTGATCCGCTGGTTGTTATCCACCCCCGCCGGGATGCGCACCCGGACCTTGCGGGCTCGGCGCTCCACGCCGCTCCCGGCACAGGTCGGGCAGGGGTGCTCGACCACCAGGCCGCGTCCAGCGCACACCGGGCACGGCATGGAGAAAGAGAACAGCCCCTGGTTGTCGTCCACCACCCCCCGGCCCCCGCAGTTGATGCACACAGTTGGCGAGGTGCCCGGGGCAGCGCCGGTACCCCCACAGGTGGAGCAGCTGGCGTCGCTGGTGACGTTGACCACCGTGGTGGCTCCCTCCACCGCCTCGGCGAAGGACAGGTGCAGCTCGGTCTCCAGGTCCACGCCTCGCTGGGGTCCCATGGTCGAGGAGCGCGGACGGCTGCCCCGGTTGAAGATCCCCCCGAGCAGGTCCCCCAGGTCGTCGACCCGGAAGCTGGTGCCCGCGGCCCCCCCCGCCCCAGGCGCGCCGGCGCCGCTGTGGGCGAACGGGCCGGTCCCCCCGAAGGGGTTGCCCACCGGGCCGAGGGCGCGCACCTCGTCGTACTCCTTGCGCTTGGCCGGGTCGCCCAGCACGTCGTAGGCGGCGGTGATCTCCTTGAAGCGCTCCTCGCCTCCGGGGTTGGCGTCGGGGTGGTACTGCTTGGCCAGCTTGCGATAGGCGCGGGTCAGTTCCTTATCGGTGACCGCCTTGGTGACCCCGAGGGCCTTGTAGTAGTCCTTCTCGAACCACTCTCGCTGGGCCGCCATCGCTGGCTCAGCCCCTTACCTTGACCATCGCCGGGCGGAGCACTCGACCCTTCCAGCGGTACCCGGCGCGCAGGACCTCGCTCACCTCAGGACCGGAACCCTCGGCCTCGGGATCTTCGTGGTCCAGGACCACCGCGTCGTGCTCGGTGGGGTCGAATGCCTGGCCCTTCGGGTCGATCTTCTCCAGCCCCTCCCGGCCGAGCGTCTCGGTGAGGGCAGTACCCACTTGGGCCAGGCCGGCCGTGTCGCCCGCGGCGTGCGCCAGCGCGAGGTCGAGGGTGTCCAGCACGGGCAGAAGCTTGCTCACCAGGTCCCCTGTCGCGCGCTCTACGTGCTCCACCTGGCTCTTGGCCACCCGCTTTCGGTAGTTCTCGAACTCCGCCTGGAGGCGCCGGAGCGAGTCGAGGTACTCGTCGCGCCGGGCTTCCGCCTGGGTCAACGCAGACTCGTCGGGGCCGCCCGAGCCGGTCTCCTCACCAGGCGACAGAATAACCTCGCTTGGTGCGGAACCGGTCGGGTGGCCCGCTCCCGCTTCGTTGCCGGCCCGCTCCGATCCCATCGACTCCTTGGGGGAAGTGGTGGGCGGTTGAGCTGGGTCGTCAAGCACTGGGTCGTCACCGACTGGTCTGGACGGGCGGCTCACTTGGGCGAGGGGTCGTCGACGATCTCGGCGTCCACGATCTCCTCGTCCGCGGCGCCGCCGGTGCCGTCAGCGCTCGACCCGCCCGACCCCGTGCCACCTGACCCGTCCTCCCCGCTCGGGGTCCCTGACGCGGGAGCGGCCTGCTCGTACAGGCGCTGGGCGAAGCTGTGGCTGGCAGTGAGGAGGGTCTCCGTCGCCCGCCGGATGGCCTCGACGTCGGTGCCGGCCAGGGAGTCCTTCAGAGCCTTGAGCCCGTCGGACACCTTGGTCTTCTCCTCGTCGCCGACCTTGTCGCCTGACTCGCGCAGCTGCTTTTCCATCTGGTACACCAGCGTGTCGGCGCTGTTGCGCACCTCGGCCTCCTCCTTGCGCTTGCGGTCCTCGTCCGCGTGGGCCTCGGCGTCGCGGATCATCGCCGCGATGTCGTCCTTGGCGTGGGCGGACTGGCCGGTGATGGTCATCGACTGCTCTTTGTTGGTGGCCCGGTCCTTCGCGGACACGTGCACGATCCCGTTGGCGTCGATGTCGAAGGTCACCTCGATCTGCGGGATCCCCCTCGGAGCCGGCGGCAGGTCCACCAGCTGGAACTTGCCCAGTGTCTTGTTGTAGCCGGCCATCTCGCGCTCGCCCTGGAGCACGTGGATCTCGACCGACGGCTGGGAGTCCTCCGCGGTGGTGAACACCTCGGTGCGCTTGGTCGGGATGGTGGTGTTTCGCTCGATCAACTTGGTCATGATCCCGCCCTTGGTCTCGATGCCCAGAGACAGGGGGGTCACGTCCAGCAACAGGACGTCTTTGACCTCGCCCTTGAGCACCCCGGCCTGGATCGCGGCACCGACGGCCACGACCTCGTCGGGGTTGACCCCCTTGTGGGGCTCCTTGCCGGTGAGGCCCTGGATGAGGTCGTAGATGGCCGGCATCCGGGTGGAGCCACCCACCATGATCACGTGGTCGATCTTGTCCTTGGTCAGCCCGGCGTCCTTGATCGCCTGCTCGAACGGACCCTTGCAGGCGTCCACCAGGTCGGCGGTGAGCTCCTGGAACTTGGCCCGGGTGAGCTTGAAGTCCAGGTGCTTGGGCCCTTCGGAGGTGGCGGTGATGAATGCCAGGTTGACCTGGGTCTCCTGCACCGCGGACAGCTCGATCTTGGCCTTCTCTGCTGCCTCCTGGAGGCGCTGGAGGGCCATCTTGTCCACCGACAGGTCGACTCCCTCTGTGTTCTTGAACTCCTTGACCAGCCAGTTGATTATCCGCTGGTCCCAGTCGTCCCCACCCAGGTGGGTGTTTCCGCTGGTTGACTTGACCTCGAAGACGCCCTCGCCGATGTCCAGCACGGACACGTCGAAGGTCCCTCCGCCCAGGTCGAACACCAGCACGGTCTGGTCGGCGCCCTCCTTGTCCAGCCCGTAGGCCAGCGCCGCGGCGGTGGGCTCGTTGATGATCCGGAGGACCTCGAGCCCGGCGATCTGGCCGGCCTCCTTGGTGGCGGTGCGCTGTGCGTCGTCGAAGTAAGCCGGTACGGTTATGACCGCCTGGTTCACCGTGTCGCCCAGGTAGCTCTCGGCGTCCCGCTTGAGCTTCTGCAGGATACGGGCGCTGATCTCGGAGGGGTTGTAGCGCTTGCCGTCGATGTCCAGGCCCCAGCTGGTCTCGCCCATGTGGCGCTTGACCGAGCGGACGGTGCGGTCCGGGTTGGTGATCGCCTGGCGCTTGGCGACCTCGCCGACCAGGACCTCGCCCGACTTGGAGAAGGCGACCACCGACGGCGTGGTGCGCGACCCCTCCGCGTTGGGGATCACTGCCGGCTCGCCTGCTTCCAGGACGCTGACTACCGAGTTGGTGGTTCCGAGGTCGATGCCAACTGCTTTGGGCATAGAGTCTGCCTCCCGATCTTTGTGCTAGTGACTACGAGTAGTATATCGAAATCTGAGTGACTTGCTGTCAAGTCCTGTGTCCTATAGGGACTAACCCACCCGGTGCGGCTAGTATTTCGTGTCGTGTCCACCCTGGTTCTGCTGCGACACGGCCAGAGCACCTACAACCTGGCAAAGCGCTTCACCGGCTGGGCGGACGTGGGGCTCACCGATGCCGGGGTGGCCGAGGCCCGCCAAGCGGGTACAGCCCTGGCCGGTGCCGGGATTGAACCCGACGTGGTCCACACCTCGGTACAGACAAGGGCCATTGCCACCGCCGAGCTGGCCCTGGCCGCGGCGGAGCGCCCGTGGATCCCGGTCCGGAGGCACTGGCGGCTGAACGAGCGCCACTACGGCGCCCTCCAGGACCTCACACACGCCGAGATCGCCGAGGCCCACAGCGCCGCCCAGGTGCTCACCTGGCGCCGCAGCTTCGACGTGCGCCCGCCCCAGCTCGCGCTCGCCGACCCCCGCCACCCCAGCCACGACGCGCGCTACGCCGCCCTGGCCCCCGACCTGCTGCCGGCGGGGGAGTCCCTCGCCGACGTGATCGTCCGGATGCTGCCCTACTGGTACGACGCGCTGGTGCCCGACCTGCGGGGTGGGCTGTGCGTGTTGGTGGTGGCGCACGGCAACAGCCTGCGCGCCCTGGTCAAGCACCTGGAGTCGATCCCCGATGAGACCATCCCGACCCTGGAGATCCCCACCGGGGTCCCCCTGGTCTACGAACTCGACGCCGACCTGGCGGTCGTCTCCCGGGCCGACCTCGCCTGAGGCCGGCGGCCCCGGCGGGGCGGAGGTGGGCACGGCGGCGCGGGGCACCGGTTCAAATTCATTCAAAAGGTTCGGGCGGGAGGGAGGCTTCGAGCAGCTGGGATATGTCCAGCACCCGTGCGGGGGTTTCCCGGGCCTTGACCGCGTCGTCCAGCATGATCATGCAGTAGGGACAGGCCACGCCCACCACGTCGGCGCCGGTGGCCAGGGCTTCGTCGGTGCGGTTGGAGTTGATGCGGGTGCCGGTGCGCTCCTCCATCCACATCCGGGCGCCGCCGGCCCCGCAGCAGAAGGTGCGCTTGCCGTGGCGGTGCATCTCTTTGGATTCGAGCGCGGGTATGGAGTCGAGCACGTTGCGGGGGGCGGCGAGGATGTCGTTGTGGCGGGCGAGGTAGCACGGGTCGTGGTAGGTCACGGTCTGGTTCGCCTCGACGGTGGGGGTGAGCCGGCCGCCAGCCACCAGCTCTGCCAGCAGCTGGGTGTGGTGGACGACCTCGAAGTTCCCGCCGAGCGCGGGGTACTCGTTCGCCAGGGTGTTGAAGCAGTGCGGGCACGACGCCACGATCTTGTGAACTCTGGCAGCGGTCAGGGTCTCGATGTTGGCCGCCGCCTGCGCCTGCCAGAGGTACTCGTTGCCCATGCGCCGGGCGGGGTCCCCGGTGCACGACTCGCGCGGCCCGAGGATGGCGAAGCCCACGCCCGCCCGGTGCAGCAGGGTCGCCAGGGCCCTGGTCGCCTTGGTGGCCCGCTCGTCCAGCGCCCCGGCACAGCCGACCCAGAACAGGTACTCGACCTCCTCCGGAATCGTATCTTGAATAATTGGGACTGCGAATCCCAGGTCGGTTGTCCACTCCAGTCGGTGCCCGCGGCCCAGCCCCCACGGGTCTCCCCGGCTCTCGACGTTGCGCAGCATTGAGGTGGCCTCGGGGGGGAAGCGCGACTCCATCATCACCTCGTAGCGGCGCAGGTCCACGATGGTGTCCACGTGCTCGATGTCCACCGGGCACTCGGTAACGCACGCCCCGCAGGTGGTGCAGGACCACAGCACGTCGTCGTCGATGACGTTAGGGACCAGGTCGATGCTGGTGCCGCGGGTGGGGGGGGCGTCGGTGCCCTGGTCGGCGCTGGTGCTGCTGCGGCGGGAGCCGAGGAGGGCGGGGGCGCTGGCGAGGAGGTGGTCGCGCAGGTCCATGATCAGCCGCTTGGGTGACAGCGGCTTGCCGGTGGCCCAGGCCGGGCAGGCGTCCTGGCAGCGGCCGCACTCGGTGCACGAGTACAGGTCCAGCAGTTGCTTCCAGCTGAGCTGCTCGATCCGCCCGGCGCCGAGCACGGCGTCCTCGTCTGGTGGGTCGGTGGTCTGGCCGCCGGTTGCCTGGTCACCGGTGCCGCGGGTGCCTGCGGTGCCGACGGTGCCGAAGCCCAGGTTGGGGGTGGTGGCGAGGGCCCCCAGCGCCGTTGGCTGGCGCGAGAGGGCCACGTTCGCCTCGGCGGCGAAGATGTGCAGATGCTTGGAGTGCAGGACCAGCACGAAGAATCCCCACAGGACGGCGATCTGGGCCAGGACGAAGGCGGTCTCCACGTCCGAGTTGGCGGCCCGACCCGCGGGTGCCAGGGCGTCGCCGACCAGGCGGGAGGCGAAGGTCCACCAGCTGTTCCCGTAGGGGAATTGACCGGTGTCGATCTGGGCGCCCCGGTATACGAGCAGGGTGGCCACCACCGCGAAGATCAGCCCTAGCACCGCCCACGCAGCCCCGTTGTGGGACCCATAGAACCGGGACTTGCGATCGGTCGGCGGGTGGCGTAGGCGGATCGCGGAGAAGACCACCAGGGCAGCCAGGATGGCGGTGGCGAACAGGTCCTCGGTGAAACCCAGGGCCTGGGAGGTGCCGATTCCCGGGATGGCGAAACTGGCCTTGAACAGGTCACCGTAGACCTCGACGATGGTGAACAACAATGCGATGAAGCCCCAGAAGGTGACCGCATGGGCGATGCCGGCCACGGGGCGCTGGAGCAGCTTGCGTTGGGCGAAGACGTCGGTGAGCTCGGCTCGGATCTGGCCGGGCAGGTTGGTCAGGCGCCCAGGTGAAGGAGCACCGGCGGCGAGCAGGCGGACCAGCCAGATAGAGCGCTGCGCCACCAGGACCACCCCCACCGCCGTGATGGCCAGACCGAGGGCGAGCCTCAGGATCACCGGTTGCCGCCCGCGCCCGGCGCGCCGCCGGCCCCCGCTGACGGCCGGAAGTTCTCGTGGAATCGGCTCGGCGTCGGGCCACGTTGGTGCTGGTAACGGGACCCCGCGGCCGCCGAGCCGTAGGGCGCATCCGCTGGGGTGGTCATGCGGAGGAAGCTGATCTGGCCGATCTTCATCCCCGGGTACACGGTGATCGGCAGGCTGGCCACGTTGGACAGCTCCAGCGTGAGGTGGCCGTCGAATCCGGGGTCGATGAACCCGGCGGTGTTGGATACGAACACCCCGCCCACCCCGGCCACGAAGTTCTCGATTCGCCGACCATTCGGGCGAACTTCCAGGTCGAACACCGGCTCCACGGTGCCCAGGTCCGCCACCTCCACCACCTCGTCCCACTCCAGCGGGCCGGGCGACGCCAGGGCCGGGTCGGGGTTGGCGGGGTCGCCGATATAGCCGGGCACGGCCAGCTTGGTCCCTGTGCGGAGGTGGATGGTGCGGGTCCTGACCGGCTTGCCTTCAGGTCCGGCACGGAACAGGTTGTGGCCGGCGGTGACCCGGACCTGGCGGCCCGACGCCAGCCGCACCTCGAAGATGTTGTCCGGGGGCCCCTCGTACCAGCCGGTGATCGCGTGCCACCCGATCTCCATGGTGTCGGGGTCGAACGCCAGCACCGAGCCGGCGAACTTGTTGCGAACCACCACTTCGATGTCGTAGACCTCCACCGATGTCCCCTGGCGGAGCACCACCGGCTCGGTGCCGGGCAGGCTGGAGTGGATCAGCAGGCCGAGCCGGCCGAGGCTGGACTTACCTTCCAGGCGACCCACAAGATCGTCGGGGAGGGCGACCCGCTCGGCGGTGGCGCCGAGCACGAACTCGCCGGGGTGCAGCACCAGAGCGTCCCCGTCGCGGATCTCCACCAGCTCGGTCAGGTCCTCCTGGTTCTCCTTCACGTCGATCACCCGGGCGGTGTGGTTGCGGAACAGCCGGAACCAACGGTCCACGTGCAGGTCCACCGAGGACGGCTGGATACAGGTCAGGTCCAGGGGGTCGATGACGATCCGACCTGCTGCCAGCTCCTGGCGGATGGTGTGGTCGGACAGGATCATGGTTGGGCGCAGGCTACGCGATATAGGCGGGCGTCAGGTAGTTGGCTCGGGTAGGGCGTCGTGGTCCGCTCACAGCTTGCTCGGCAAGTGCGCGGCATGTAAACTGTGATACGGCTCGCTCAGTCAGGTACCGGTCTCGACCAGGAGGAGGATCGACATGTTGATCTGGCGGTGGATCAAGCGCCGCCGTGCGGCCAAGGCGGCTCAGGCGGCAAAGGGAGGCGGTCCGACGTGAACGGCGGCCTCCGGGTCTGGTCGTCGTCCGGCAGGTCACCGGATCGAATTTTGACCGGCGGGTTACCGGGATGGCCCTTGACCGGTCCTGACGCGCCGGTCCTGACGCGCCGGTCCTGACGCGCTGGTCCTACGGGCTCTTTGTCGGTTACCTCCTGCCGTCGGAGAACGTGATGCAGCTCATTGGGTTCTCCCTGCTGCTGTTCTCGTTTCGGGGGTGGGCTGTTTGTACCTCTCAGCCAGTTCGCGGCCCCCCTGCGGGGCCGTCTGGCGCATCCGGCTGGACACTGCCCGGGTGTAGCTGGTCAGGGAGGGCCGCGGCAATCCGGAGTGGGGCACCGACGGCGGCGAGCTGAGGCAGGATTCTTAAGAGGGTCTTAGGGTGCGGCGAGGCTTCGAGTTGCTCCGATAGGTCCATCACCCGGGCCGGCAGGTTCCGCGATGTGGGCGGGTGGGCAATGGGGAGACGGGCGGGTCGTGCGAGTGACCGATGCGGGCGAAGCCCGTTGCCCAGTACGGTGGTGCTGGTGAACGACCCTTCAACGGTGACCGCTGGTGGGTACCGTCCCATGCCCCTCAGCCATCTCGCCATCGGGCTCCGGTCGTGCGCCAACGAGGCCGCCCGGAGGCGGATGGTGCTCGAGTTCGTCGAGGAATACCGCTGGGAGCCTATACAGGTGAGAGAGCGGCTGTTGGAAGCCAGGCCGCTTCCCTGCCAGGACTCCCGCTATGACGCCCTTCTGGGCGCGCTCGGCGAGCACCTGGCACATCACGACAGCCTCCCCGTCCCCAACTGGACCCAGGAGTCGGACCGCTTTTTGGAGAGGTGGTGGTTCCCAGTCGACCTACCCTCGGTCCGAGCCGATGCCATTGTCCATTCCCCTGCCTCGTTTCGTCGACGGGGGATTTTCATTGGGACCGGCGCGCTGGCTCGCGCCTGACGCCGCATGCCATGACGGGGACGATCGATCTCGCCCAGCTTGGAGAGGCCCTCCGGAGACTCGCTTCCGAGCTCGAAAGGGAGGGGGTAGTCGGGGATGTTTACATCTTTGGAGGCGCCGCGATGGTGCTGGCATACAAGGCCCGGGAGGCTACGCGCGACGTGGATGCCCTTTTCGAACCACGCGAGAAGGTGCACCGAGCTGCGATCCGGGTGGCGGAGGCGATGGATCTGCCACCCTGGTGGCTGAACGACCAGGCGACGAGCTACCTGCCAAGGGGGACCCACGAGGGAGCGGTGTCGGTGTTCGATCACCCCAACCTTCGGGTCAGTGCCGCTTCGGCGGAACACCTAATGGCGATGAAGGCGCTCGCCGCTCGTACCTATGCGGACCTCGATGACATCGCTCTGCTGCTCCGCGAACTGGAGCTTACCGAGGTGGCGCAGGTGGAGGCTCTGTGTTTGCGGATTTTCCCAGACGAACCGTTGAGCGAACGCGCCCGGCTTGTAGTGGAGGACGTCTTGGTCCAGGAGCGGAGGCGGCAGGGAGAGGACCCCCGGTCTTGAGTGTTGACCCGGACGCAAGAACACGGTGATCGCTGGCCGCAGGCCGGGGCGCGAAGTTGGGTTCGATC
>JBOGGT010000133.1:0-21158 GCA_050744225.1 Acidimicrobiales bacterium
TTGGTGCCGATGCCCCACCTCACGCCAGCGCTACGCGGCCTCCTGTTCGGCTGGGTGTACGAAAACTCCAGAATCGGTGTACGGATTCAACCGGAACTGGTGTACGGAAACCACCGGTGCCATCACCCCTAAGACCATAGAGATCAGTGGCGACCGACGTGCTGGGCAAATCGGGCAGGGAGATGATCGAGGTCCTCATCTCCGGTGAGCGTGACCCGGCGGTGCTAGGAGACATGGCCCGCACCCGCATGAGCCCCACGATCCCCGAGCTGCGCTTTGCACTCGAAAACCACTTCGGCGGGTCCCGCTAGTGAGCCGAATTCACTCAGTGGTAGCAGCCCAGAAGGCCTCCTCCTCCTCGTCGGTGAGGTCCTGGATGACGGTCTCCTCGTACGGAGGGAGTGGCTTGGCCCGGCGAAGGACCTCTTCGACCGGTAGCTCCAAGGATTGGAAAAAATGCTGGTCTGGATGCTGGATGGACCCGACAGATGGACCCGACACCTCCTCCCCGCCAATCTACGGCCTACCTCCGCCTCCAGAAGGTCCCACTTCGCGACACACCCGCCAACGACCTGCTATTTCATGGTGGAGACGATGGGACTCGAACCCACGACCCCCTGCTTGCAAAGCAGGTGCTCTTCCGGCTGAGCTACGTCCCCGCGGCACACAGCATAGGTGTGGTCATGCGCCTCAGCGACGGGCTCAGCCAGCGCCCTGTATGGCCTTGGTGATCCGTTGCAGGCAGGCCGAGCTGGCCTTGGAGGCGCGAGCCTTGGCGGCGCAGTCGGAGAGGTTGTGGATCAGAGCGGGGTGGTTGGCCACGTAAACCGCCTCGGTGATGACGAAAGCGGCGGAGACTGCCAGGGCGATGCCGCCACAGAGCAGGCCGGCGAGCACCTGTCCCCTGTTGCTGGCTTGGCCGCGCCGGCCGCGGGCGCGACCGATCACCCCGAAGACAACCGCCAGGAGAGCCAACAACAGGCCCACCGGCGGAAACAGGGCCATGAATACCAGTCCGAGTAGTCCGAACAGGAGGGCCGAGGTGCCAGCGCCGTTCCTCGCCTCCACGGTGGGCTCAGCCGGACCCGACGCCGAGGCTCCTCGCGCGGACCCTGCGTCGCGAGTGCCGCCCGTCCGCTGAGACCCGCTGCCTGCGGGCCGGTGCCGCTCAGGCCCCCCGTCCCCAGATCCTCGACCCCCTCCAGACCGCTGACCAGCACCCACCGGAACGGGCCGGGCCGGCTCCGCGGTCCTGCCCGAGCGCTCCGGCCGGGCCCACGAGCCCGGCGGGAGCGGATCGGCTCGCAGATCACTGAGGGTGCCCCGACGACGCCGGCCGGGCGTCGTCGGGCGCGCGAAGCTAGCTCTCATCCCCGCTCAGCTTAGGTGTCCAGCCACTATCGTTGTGGGCGCATGGCGCGCATCCGGATCGCGGCCTGCCAACTGAACCAGAGGGTCGGCGATCTCGACGGCAACACCGACGCCATCCTCCGCGCCCTCACCGAAGCCGAGGCCGCGGGGTGCGACCTGGCAGTCTTCAGCGAGCTGGCGATAACGGGCTACCCTCCTGAGGACCTCTTGCTCAAGCCGGGCTTTGTGGCCGACAATCTAGTGGCCCTGGACCGGGTGGCGCAGGCCACGCAGGACTGCGCGGCGGTGCTCGGTTTCGTCGATCGGGGCCGGGACCTGTACAACGCTGCCGCGGTCTGTCAGGCTGGGGCCGTGGCGGGGGTCGTCCACAAGACGCTGTTGCCGAACTACTCGGTGTTTGACGAGCAGCGTTATTTTGCGCCCGCTGCGCCCGCTGCGCCCGCTGCGCCCGCTGCGCCCGCTGCGCCGCAGGTCCGGCTGTTCGAGGTCGCCGGGCTGAAGGTGGGCGTCTCGATCTGTGAGGATGCCTGGAGTCCGGTCGGGCCGCTCACTCATCAGGCTGGGAGTGGCGCTGAGCTGCTGGTTAACCTCAGCGCCTCCCCATTCTCCGCCGGCCGGTCCGAGGTGCGTGAACGGATGCTCTCTACCCGGGCTGCCGATGCATCCTGCCCGTTGGTGTACGTCAACCAGGTGGGCGGCCAGGACGAGCTGGTCTTCGATGGAGGATCCCTGGTATTCGACGCCGAAGGGGGGGTGCTCGCTGCTGCCGCCCAGTTCTGCGAACAGATCATGGTGGTCGACCTGGAGGTCCCCCCCGCCTTTCGCAAGCGGCTCTTGGACCCGCGGGGTCGCGGATCGCTCCCCGTTGCCCCCGTGGCCGAGGTGGTGGTGCTCAGCGCCAGGTCTCGGTGTCCGGCCCCTGCGCGCAAGCCACCCCCTCAAGCGCTGCGGCTGGGGCCGGAAGAAGAGGTATACCAGGCGCTGGTGCTCGGCACCCGCGACTATGTGCGAAAGAACGGCTTCAGCGACGTGGTCATCGGCATGTCCGGGGGAATCGACTCCTCCCTGGTAGCAGCGATCGCCACCGACGCCCTTGGGGCGGCCCGTGTGCACGGGGTCTCCATGCCCTCGCGCTACTCCAGCGAAGGCTCGAGATCGGATGCGGCAGCGGTTGCGGGGGCTCTCGGCATCGAACTGCGAACCATCCCGATCGAGCCGGCGCACGCCGTGTTGAGCGCGATGCTGGCCACGGAGCTGGACGGGGGAGTGGGGGGCATGGTGGAGGAGAACCTGCAGTCGCGAATCCGGGGTCTGATCTTGATGGCGCTGTCCAACGCCAATGGCGCGATGGTGCTCACCACCGGCAACAAGAGCGAGCTGGCCACGGGGTACTCCACCCTGTACGGCGACAGCGCAGGTGGCTTTGCGGTGATAAAGGACGTCCCCAAGACCATGGTTTACGAGCTTTGCCGGGCGCGCAACCTCCAAGCGGGCCGGGAGCTGATCCCCGAGTCGGTGCTGGCCAAGCCGCCCTCGGCGGAGCTGCGCCCCGACCAGCGAGACGACGACTCGCTGCCCACCTATGAGGAGCTGGATCCGGTGCTGGCCGCGTATGTGGAGCGCGATCTGACCGCGGGCGAGCTGGTTGAGGCAGGGTTCGATCCGCTGCTGGTGGAACGGGTCACCAGACTGGTGGACGCAGCCGAGTACAAGCGCCGCCAGGGGCCCCCTGGGGTGAGGGTCTCGCCCAAGGCGTTCGGCAAGGACAGGAGGGTCCCGATCACCAACCGCTACGGTGTGCGCCGGTGAGCCTCTCCCAGGCCCCGACTATGTCAGATACGGCTCGCCGTCTGGGTGCCTACGCGTGGATCTCCCAGCGGCTCTTCGAGGTGCTGGGCGCCCTGGCCAGCCCCGCCCAGCTGGTGGAACCCGCCCCCTCCGAACCCGCCCCCTCCGAACCCGCCCCCGACGAACCCGCCCCCGACGAACCCTTGTCCGGGGAGGAACGCTGTCAGATCGCCATGATGTGCGGGGCACATGCTCACCATCACGCCTGGCACGCCGAGCTGTGGCGCCAGCGGGTTCCCCTGATAGGCGGCCAGGACATCGCGACCTTTGTGGCTCCGCCCAGCGCCGGCGCGGCCCAGGTAATGGATCAGCTGGGCGGTCCGCGGAGCCTGGTGGTGGTCTACCGGGTGGTCGTTCCCCGGATGCTGGTCATGTACGATGCGCACCTCCTCGCCGCCCGGGTAGCGGCGGACGGCCCGGTCATCCGGACCCTCGACCTGGTCATCGCAGATCTGGTGAGAGACTGGCGCGAGGGAGAGGCCATGGTCCAGTCGAGCCTGCTCAAGACCCCACACGGCGTGCGGGCCGCGGCGCGACGCCTGGCAGACTGCGAGGCGTTCTGGGTCCAGCACGGCTCCGCCCCGAACGCCGCCCCGAACGCCGCCCCGAACGCCGGGGCCGCTGGCCGGGGCCGGGGTGCTTGACGGTCTCGGTACGCTTATTGCAGATGTTCGGCCGCCCTTCCGGTTTGTGTGGTCCGCCAGTTGTGGCCCTAAATGGATTCGACACCGGTGCCGTACTGCGTGTGGGGGTGGATCTGTGAGGAGGTGTCATGGCCCTGACCAAGGAGAGAATTGAGCGCGACGACGAAGACCTCGTCCGGCTCTATCTCACCGATATCGGGCAGTACCCGCTGCTCACCAAGGACGACGAGGTGCGCTTGGCCAAGGCTATCGAGGCCGGGTACGCAGCCGCACAGGAGCTGGACCTGGTCAAGGCCAGGGAGGCCTCACCGGCTCGTCGGCGCGAGCTACGCCGGGCGATTAGGGCCGGAGACTTTGCCCAGCAGACCTTCGTGCAGTCCAACCTTCGCCTGGTGGTGTCGATCGCCAAGAAGTACCAGGCTTCGGGCCTGCCCCTCCTCGACCTGATCCAGGAGGGGAACCTGGGGCTCATGCACGCGGTCGAGAAGTTCGACTGGCGCAAGGGGTTCAAGTTCTCCACCTACGCCACCTGGTGGATCCGCCAGGCAATCACCAGAGGCATTGCCAACACGGGAAGGACGATCAGGTTGCCGGTCCACGCGGGGGACACCCTGGCGAGGGTGCAAAAGGCCCAGGCCCGCCTGGAGCTCAAGCTCGGCCGGCCCGCGACACTGTCCGAGCTGGGCATCGAGGTCGAGATGCCCGAGGACAAGCTGGTAGAGGCGCTGAGGTTCCGTGCCGAGCCGCTCTCGCTTTCGGAGCCGTTGCGCGAGGACGGCGATGCGGAGCTCGGCGATGTGGTCGAGGACCGCCTTGCCGCGTCACCCTTCGAGGTCGCGGCCACCTCCTTGCTGCCGGTCGAGATCGTGAGGCTCCTGGCCCCACTGGACGAGCGCGAGCGGGAGATCCTGCGCCTGCGCTTCGGGCTGGACCGGGGCGAGCCGCGGACGCTGGAGGAGGTGGGCGAGCACTTCAACCTCACCCGGGAGCGCATCCGCCAGATCGAGGCCCGAGCGATGTCCAAGCTCCGCCACCCCTCCAGCGACACCGGTGCCCGCGACCTGTTGACCTGCTAGCGGTTGCACTTATCCACCGAAAATGTGGACAACCGCGACAGGCGCGCTGGGGCCACCGGCTCGGTGGTGGCAGCCTCGGGTGCCGATTAATTGTGCTCGGCGGTCGCGCGCTCGGCGGCCCACCCCCGACCGCTGCTCGGTCCCCGACCGCGAGCGCTAACATCCCGGTCTATGAAAAAGCTGATAATCCTTGGCGCGGTCGTCGTGATTGGTTCAGCAGCCCTGGCCGCAAAAAAGCTTCGCTCGAACTCGAACTAGCGCTTATTCGCCGGCACGGCTGGGGTCCCGGATCCACGGGCTGGTCCGACCCAGGGCGGTGCCCGTCCGGCTCCCAGTCGCCAGCCCAGGACCACAGCGCCTGCTCCGACCGCGGCCAGACCGACATACGCGACCTGGTTGCGGTGCTCAACGGCCAACGCTTGGGCTGCGCTCTGAGCGGCCAAGGTTTGCGCCCGGAGCGGTCGTAGCCGGACCGGGCGCACGAACTGGCGCACATCCCAGCCCCGATCCCTGGCCAGCTTGAGCAAGACCCTGTCGGGGTTGACCGCAACCGGGTGACCCACCACTTCCAGCATGGGAACGTCGGTGTACGAGTCGGAGTAGGCGTAGGAGCCGTCCAGGTCTATCCCCCGCTCGGCCGCGAGCGCCTCGATCGCCACCGCCTTGTACGGGCCGTAGGCGTAGAACTCCATCTCGCCGGTGTAGCACCCATCCTGGTCGATCCGGGGCCGCGAGGCGATCGCTGCATCGGCCCCGAGGTAGCGGCAGAGCGGTCCGACGATCTCTTCGGGCGAGGCGGACACTATGTAGACCTCTCGTCCGGCCTCGCGGTGCACCTGGATCAACTCGTGGGCCTCGGCGAAGATGATCGGCTCGACGATCTCCTCCAGCGTCTCGGCCACGATCCGTGCCACGCTGGCCTGCTCCCAGCCCTTGGACAGGGTGAGCACGGACTCCCGGATTCGGGCCAGGCGCTGCTCGCTGGCTCCCAGGTGCAAGAAGATGAGCTGGCCGTACAGGCCGCGCAGCACCGTGCGCCCCGAGATCAGGCCCTCCCGGTAGAAGGGCTTGCCAAAGGCCACCATGCAGGCCTTGGCGATCACCGTCTTGTCCAAGTCGAAGAACGCTGCCTCCACGCCCCCACCCTACGCCAGCGCCCGACCTGGTCGCTGTCTGGACATTTGGCCCCGCGATGGTTATCCTGTACCGGATGGGGTAGCTTGTCCGGGGCCAGCGAGCCACCGGAAGCTCCCAACAGAGCACAAAATCTGGACATTTCGGGACTATTTGACACACTCGGGCCGTGATCTGCTACGGTACCGGCAGCCATAGGTGTATCGACCAACAGGACGACAGGGGCAACTCATGCGAGCACGTTTAATTCGGCCGGGCGCTGTAGCAGTCATGGCGACTGCGGTCGCCGTGGCCATGGCGGCACCCGCAGGCGCCACCACCACTCCAGGCACCTTCACGGGTTCCGGGTCGGGGACGGCCTTGATCCTCAGCATCGGCAGCGACACCCTCGCCGGAGGAGTCACCTCGGTCACCGGGGACAACATCACCCCCAAGGCCAGCGCGTTGGGCGCAGGTGACCTGAGCGTCCTGGGCGACACCGCCGACCAGACCGTCTCGGTGAGCGGGGCCAACATGACCTCCAGCAAGCCCCAACTCTGCGGGAACGGGCCGAATGGGTCGAGCCTGTTGGGGATCGCCCTCGGTCTCGGCTGCTCGAAGGTATCGGTGGCCACCACCACCGAGCCGACCGCCAACTCCGTCGCCACCGCGGCCAACGTCAGCCTGAGCCTCGGCAACCTGCTGAGCCAGAACATCGTGCCCGGCTCGGCTACCGAGTCCAGCCTGTTGAGCGGCCTGACCAGCCTGCTGAAGTTGGGCGGCGGTTCTGCCACCACCTCGAGCAATGGTTCCGGCCTCAGCAACATCCTGGGAAGCAGCGGCTCCGGGATCCTGGGCAGTCTCCTCAGCGGGACCACCGGAGGCAGCAGTGGGTCTGGTGGGACCAGCATCAACAGCGTCCTCAACGGGATTCCGGTCGCCGGGACCTCCCTCAGCAGGGTCTTGGACAACGTGCTCAACAGCTCGGAGCAGACCTTGGGTGTCACCGCCGGGGGGACCACGTCCTCGCTGACCACCTCCTCTTCGACCGACGGGGTGGCTTCCACCGCCACTGGTGCGAGCGTCAACCTGCTCACCGTGCTGGGGGGAGCCCCGCTGGTGAAGATCACGGTGGGCACCTCAGGAGCGCTCGCCACCTTCGACACCTCCTCCGGGGTGGCGACTCCCAGCGTCAACCCCGCCATCGTCACCATCTCCATCGCCGGGGGCAACCCGATCAAGCTCTCGCTGGGTGACCAGCCGATCAACCTGCTCTGCGGCACGCCGCTCGCCACCACCATCGACCCCTCCTCTGGGTCGATCGTCCACAATGCGGACGGCTCGGTCACCGCCAGCGCCACCGGGGTCAAGATCTTCCTCCTCCAGGGCCTGCTTGGTAGTGGTGGCGCCACCACCGGCACCGGTTCGGGGGGCTGCACCAACAGCACCGGCATCCTGAGCGGCGTCAGTGGCAGCGGTGGCAGCGGTGGCCTGCTTAGCGGCCTCACCGGGAGCACCGGCAGCGGCACCACCGGTGGCCTGCTCAGCGGCCTCTTGAGTGGCGGCGCCGGCGGTGGCAGCGGCCTCACCAGTGGCCTGCTGAGTGGCTTGCTCAGCAACGGTGGCAACAGCGCAACCAGCGGCCTCCTCGGCACCGCCGACACCACCGACGCCAGCTCTGGCCTCGGTGGTATCCTTGGTGGCTCCGGCTCCGGTGGCGGCGGCCTTCTGAGCGGCCTCCTGGGCGGCAGCGGAGGTGGCCTCCTGGGTGGCAGCGGCGGTAGCGGTGGCGGCGGGCTCCTCAGCGGTCTGCTGGGCGGCACCGGCAGCACCAGCGGTGGCCTGGGTGGCCTCCTCGGTGGCGTCGGCTCCGGCAACACCACCACCTCCGGGGCCGGCACCGGTGGGATTGACCTCACCTTCGCCACCTCGAAGGTCTCGATCGGCGGCACGGCCAACGGCACGACAGCGCCGGCCACGCCGGTCACCTCCACTCCGGCCACCCTGCCGAGCGCCCCGGCCACTACCCCGAGCGGTCCGGTCCTCCCCTTCACCGGCGAGCCTCCGTGGATGCCCTTCGCCGGCTTGGGCTTCCTCGCCCTGGCAGCGGTTGTCGGCAAGCTGGCCCTCAAGGCGCGATGAACATCAGCTAGACTGTACGGCATGGAGTCTTCCACCGCCGTAGGGCAATACTCATGAAGTCCGCCCTCGCCTGGCTGCGCGAACATCGCGCAGCCAGGCTTGGTCTCTCGGGGCTATCCGGCCTGCTGGTGTTGGCAGCCATCGGCCTGATCGCCTTCCCGCTCTTCAGCAACATCTTCGCCGGGGTCAACGAGGGCCACTTGGCGGCCGAGTTGAAGAGCCCGTCGATCCGCCAGGAGTACCTAAACGGCGATGTCGGGGTGGGTGAGAGCCTCACCCGGATCAAGATCCCGGCGATCAACGTGAACGTGGTGGTGGTTCAGGGGACCACCGAGACTGCGCTGCGGGCCGGAGCGGGGCACTACGCGAACACCCCCTTGCCCTGCGAGGTGGGCAACTCGGCCATCGCCGGGCACCGCACCACCTACGGAAAGCCCTTCGCCAACCTGGACAAGCTGAAGGCCGGGGACAAGATCGAGCTGGACACACCCATCGGCACCTGCGTCTACGAGTTGTCGGCGGCACCCCTCACGGTCCTGCCGACCGATGTGGGGGTGGTGGCCAACACCCCGGGGAAGTTCGAGGTCACCCTCACCACCTGTACCCCCAAGTACTCCGCCACCCACCGGCTGGTGGCCAACGCCACCATGATCTCGAGCACGCTGGCCGAGAGCAGCGCGTCCCGCACCGCCACTTCGACTGGGGGCTCGCCTGGCTCCATACCCTCGGCATCGTGAGGCAGGAGGCGTTACGACGGACAGTGGGAGGCGGGTCCTTCGCCAACTCGGCCCCCTGATGCTCCTGCCGCGCCGAGCGCGGCACCGCCTCGCACCGGCGGTCGCGGTGGCATCCCTGATCTGTGCGCCGACTGGGCTGCTGCTCGCCTCGCCGCTCGCCGCACCGGCGGGTGCACAGGTCTCGGAGGGGCTCCTCGGCGGGGGCACGCCCGCACCGGCGGTAACCCTTGATGCGGGCTCTCCAGGGACCACGCTCACCAGCGCCAGCCCTCAGTTCTCTGGCAGTGCGGTACCAGGAGACCAGGGGGGGCTCCGGGGGGTGATCAGCTCGGTAAAGGTGGTGATCAGCTCGGCTGATGGCCACCCGGGGGAGACCTTCTCGATCACACCGGTCCCTCCTGCGAACGGGTCCTCGACCTGGACGTTTTCCGGTGGTGTTCCAAACCCGCTGGCATACAACGGGCACTACCAGGCGACGATCACCGCCACAGAGACCGACAGCGGCCTGTTGGGCAACTCCACCACCGGGACCGAGACAACCAGCACCACCTTCGCGGAGGATGTTCCTCCCGTAGCGCCCCAGGGCGTGAGGGCCACCCCGAGTGGCTCGGGCGTGTCGGTGGCGTGGGCGGCCAACCCCGAGCCGGACCTTTTGGGCTACGACGTCCTTCGTTCGGCCGCAGGCGCGCCGCAGAGCCTAGGCACCACCACGTCAACCAGCTACGAGGACTCCACCGCCGCTCCGGGCGTGAGCTACACCTACGAGGTGATCGCCCTTAGAGCCGGGGACGCCACTGGCCAGAGCCTCCTCTCGCCAGCGACGAGCGCAAGCTCGGTGACCCTTCCGACTCCGTTGCCTTCGGCTACCACCAGCCCGACAGTGCCCACCACCACGACCACCACATCTGCAGCCAGCAAGGCCCTCGCCAAGGCGGCAAGCTCTGACCTGGCGCACTCCGGCATCCCCAAGCCGGCATCAAAGACAACTTCGCCCTCTGCCAAGAGCTCGTCTGCCAAGAGCTCGTCCTCCACCACCAACTCTTCAACCAGCACCACCACCGTGACCACCTCGGCCACCGGGAGCGGTCTGAGCTCGGCAGGTGGCGAGACAACAGGGTCGTTCTCCCTGGCCCTCCCGTACCCCAAGTCGAGCGCGAAAGCGGCCGCCGCTCCGGCGCAAGACCCGCCAACCAAGTCAGGCTCCAGGGCGCGGACCCTGGCGGAGGTGGCCCTTGGAATGATCTTCCTGGTGCTTGGCGCCCTGGCAATCCGGCTGGTGCTGCGTACCTCCCGGAAGAGCTGAGAAGCCCGATGGTCCAGAGGTGGGCGGGCGCTGCCCGCCGACCGGCCATTAGGGTGGGAACCCGTGGATCTAAATGTTGACCTAGTCCGGCGCGAGGAGGGTCCTGTGGTGCTGGCGATCCGGGGGGAGGTCGACATCTATACCGCGCCCCGCTTGCGTGAGAGCCTGGTGGACCTGGTCAACGAAGGGGTAAGGCGGATTGTGGTGGACCTAGAGGGCGTGGACTTCCTCGACTCCACTGGGATTGGGGTGCTGGTGGGCGGGCTCAAGCGCGTTCGCACCCACGAGGGCGAGCTCGCCCTGGTCTGCACCCAGGGCCGGATACTCAAGGTCTTCGAGATCACCGGGCTCAGCACGATCTTCGCCATCTTTGATTCGGTGGACACCGCGGTGGCGGCGTTGGCCTCGAACCCGAGCTGATGCCCGACGAGCGGCTCCCCGACGAGCCTGCCGCCGACGAGCGGGTCGTGCTCGACATCCCGGCCACCCCTTCGCTTGTCAGCACCGCTCGCCTGGTCATGGCCTGCCTGGCGACGACTCGGCGGGAGCTGTCCGCGGAGCGGGTGGACGACCTGAAGCTCGCGGTCTCCGAAGCCTGCGCCAATGCCATCGAGTCCTATGACACCGGCCGGGGCGGACACCAAGCCGAGGACCGGAGGGTCTCGGTGGCCTGGGGAGACGACGACGACGCGCTCCACGTCTGGGTGACGGACAGGGGCCGTGGGCTCGATGGAGTCGGGCGCGGTGCCGAACCCGCCCAGGTCCTGCCGGTCGCATCGAATGGGCTGGGGATAGGCCTCATTGCGGCTCTGGTCGACCAATCGGTCTTTACCAGCGGATCACTGGGCACCACGGTCCGGATGACCATGGATTGCCCCAGGTTCGAGCCCGAGGACTACTGAGCCCGCCCAGCTCCCAGCAGGACCGATCTGACATCGTTCTCCGAGTCGTTGGTAACCAGCGCCAGCACCTCGTCGCCGGGTTGGAGGACAGTGTCTCCCCGCGGTACGACGACGTGGTTCTCCCGTATCACCGCCACGATGGTGGCATCCCGGGGAAGGGCCAGGCCGCGGATCGTGGCACCGGCGGCGGGGGAGTCCTCCGCCAGGGTCACCTCCACCAGGCCCGCGCCGCCCCCCTCCAGGGTCAGGAGGCGGACCAGGGTGCCGACCGAAACGGCCTCTTGAACCAGGGCCGACAGGAGGTGGGGGGTGGATACCGAGACGTCCACGCCCCAGGTGGGCTTGAAAAGCCAGTGGTTCTTGGGGTGGTTCACCCTGCCAACGACCCTGGGGACCGCAAACTCCTGCTTTGCCAGTAGCGAGACCACCAGGTTGTCCTCGTCGTCCCCCGTAGCTGCCACCATGACGTCAGCGGTCTCCAGGCTTGCGACCTGGAGCACCCGCATGTCACAGGCATCCCCCACCACCCAGGTGACCTCGGTGTTCGTGCCCACCCGGGCGACGACGTCGGGGTCCTTCTCGATAACCAGCACCTCATGGCCGGCGGCCACCAGGTCAGCACCCAGGAAGACTCCGACCTTCCCGGCGCCGGCGATCACCACCCTCATCGCTTCGGACCTCGCCGGGCATCGGAACCTCTGGGACCGTCGATGAGAAGGCGCTCCAGGTCGTCCAGGGCCTCTCCCATCACCGCCAGGTGAAGGTGATCACCCTCCTGGCCGAGAAGGTCGGGGCTGGGAAGCAGCGGCTCGCCGTCACGCTCCACCGCCACCAGCCGTTGCCGGCCCCGAACGCCGAGCCTGACCAGCGGCTGACCCACCCACGGCAGCGGAAGGCCTCGCTCGACCATCAACAGCCGGCCAGACGTGTCGCTCCAGTCGTGCCAGGCCGTCTCAGGAAACAGCCGCCTCATGGCCTGGTCCACGCTCCAGGTCACGCTGGCAACCGTGTCGATGCCCAGCCGGCGGTAGATCTGGGCCCGGCGGGGGTCGTAGATCCGAGCCACCACCTGTGGGATCTGGTACACCTCCTTGGCGATGCGTGCGGTGAGGATGTTGGTGTTGTCGCCACTGGTGACCGCGGCGAGGCCGTGGGCCGCGTCGATCCCGGCCTCTTCGAGATGGTCTCGGTCGAATCCGAATCCCACCACCTCCCGCCCGCCCCAGTCTGGCGGTAGCCGTCGGAAGGAACTGGCCACCTTGTCCATGATCACCGCATCATGGCCTGCAGCGACCAGGTTCGCCGCCAGTTCCGAACCTACCCGTCCACAACCGACCACGATCACGCGCACGACCACCATCGAACACGCTGGAGCTGGTTCGGCACAAGTCGGGACTCGTGATTGACTATGCCAGTGAGCAAGCTCCCCAGCCCGTTGCCTACGTCGGAGTCACTGGACCTGCCCGAGACGCTGGGCTACAGGATCAAGAACAAGCTGCTCGGCCACCCCATCAACTCCTCCAACCTGGACAGCGAGCGGCTGGGGAACTTCGCCGCCTTGGGGGTGCTCGCGCCCGACTGCATCTCGTCATCCGCGTATGCGAGTGAGCAGATCCTGACGATCCTGGTGCCGGTGGTCGGTGTGGTGGCCTTCAGCCTGGTACTTCCGATCACCGCAGCTATCATTGGTGTACTGATCCTGGTGACCCTGTCCTACCGCGAGGTGGTGCAGGTGTACACCAAAGCGGGCGGTTCCTACGTCGTGGCCAGAGAGAACTTTGGTCCCAACATCGCCCAGATCTCGGCGGTGGCCCTCCTGATCGACTACACCGTCACTGTGGCGGTGCAGACCGCCGCGGGGACCGTCGCCCTCGTTTCCCTGGCACCCAGCACAATCGCCCCGTATCAGACCCCGATCTCTGTGGCGGTGGTGGTATTCCTGTGCTACGGGAACCTCCGGGGGATCCGGGAGGCCAGCAAGGTCTTCGCTTTCCCGACCTATCTCTTCGTCCTCGGCCTCGGCTCGGTGATCGTTATCGGCCTGATCCGGGTCGCCCTGGGCGACCTTCCGGTCCTGCCTACCCACGTTCACGGAGCGCTGTCGCTGCTACCCGGGAATCGGGGTCGTACCAGCCTCTTCGAAGGCGCGGGCATCTTCTACATCCTGCAGGCTTACGCCAACGGCGGTTCGGCCCTCACCGGCTTGGAGGCGATCTCGGATGGTGTCAGCGCCTTCCGCCCGCCCGAGGGCATCAACGCCCGTCGGGTCCTGGTGGCGATGAGTACGACTCTGGGGTCCCTGGTTGTCGGTGTCTCGCTGCTGGCGCACTTCACCCACGCCATCCCGTATATCAGCGGAGCCCCCTCGGTCGTATCCCAGGAGGCCAAGGAGATCTTCGGGGGAGGAGCCGGCGCGGTGCCTTACTACGCCTTCCAGATGATCACGTTGCTCATCCTGTGGACCGGGGCAAACACCAGCTTCAACGGGTTCCCGTACTTGGCCAACTTCGTGGCGGGAGACTCCTTCCTGCCTCGCCAGCTCACCAAGCGGGGCCACCGCCTCGCCTTCTCCAACGGGATAATCGTGCTGGCGGTGGTGGCTATCGCCCTGCTGGTTGCCACCGGAGCCAATCTGAATGCTTTGATTGCCTTCTACGCCATTGGAGTATTCACCGGCTTCACCATGGCCGGGGCCGGTATGTTCAAGTACCATATCGACCACCACCAGCCCGGCTGGAAGCTAAAATCGGTGATCAACGGGTCTGCGGCGGTTGTCACGGCCGCAGTGGTGCTGATATTCGCAGTCACCAAGTTCACCTCCGGTGCGTGGGTGGTGGTTGTGGCCTTCCCGCTCCTGTTGTGGGCCCTGATCCGCCTCAACCGCCAGTACCGGCAGGAGGAGGAGATGCTGGAGGAGGGCGCCACGGCCGCGGCCGAGGCACCTGCGCTGCGGCGGCTTGTGGTCCTGGTCTTCATCGACCACCTGGACCTGGCGGCGGCACAGGCTATCCGCTACGCCCGGGCGCTGCGCCCCAATGAGATCCGGGCGGTCCACTTCGTCCTGGACGACGTGGTGGCCGCTGAGCTGCGCCAGACCTGGACCCATCTGGGGCTGCCCGAGGACATCGGCCTGTACTTGCGGAACTGTCCCAGCCGGCGCCTGCTGCGAGACGCACTGGAGCTGGTTGCCGAGACTGTAGCGGAGGAAGGCACCGAAGTCAGCGTCCTGCTGCCCCGTCGGGTCTATGCCCGGGCCTGGAGCCGCCTGTTGCACGACCGTACCGCCGACCACCTCGCCAGCCAGATCAGTCGCCTTCCCCACGCCAACGCCACCGTCGTGCCCTTCCTGGTGGCCGCTTCGCCCCTGATCGCCGGGCACGCCCAGCGAGTTGAAGGGGCGCCCACGGCGGCCGCGCCCACGGCGGCCGCGCCCGAGGTGGCCGAGCCCGAGGTGGCCGAGCCCACGGCGGCCGAGCCCGAGGTGGCCGAGACACCCGCGCCCGAGGTGGCCGACCCAGCGAGGCCCAAGCCTGGCCCCGAACCCGCCAGACGCGAGGTGGCCGAGCCCGAAGACAGCTCTGGGGACGATGAACCCTCGCTCCCGGCGATCCCGGGGACCATCCCGGTGGCCGAGGTGCGCTGGCGCCAGCGGGCCAAGGTGGTGGGCAGGGTGAAGGCGGTGCAGGTGCAGCCCTTGGCGGACACCCCGCGGGTGACCATGACCCTGATGGACTCCACCGGGGGCCTGCTGTTGGTCTTCGGCCGTCGCCAGGTGGCTGGGGTGAGCCCTGGTACCCGGCTGGTGGCCGAGGGCATGGTCAGCCAGCTGAACGGGCACCTGGCGATCTTCAACCCGCACTTGAGCCTCCTCGCCGACACAGAGGAGACTGGCTCCGGGGGGGACCAGGCCGAGGACGAATGATCTGTCGGCTCAAGACTTGCATTTTGGGCAGACAAAAACTAGCTTTCTCATCGTTCAAGACCTCGACCTCACACGTTCCGAGCGGGAGATGCTCAAGGCGATATACCGCCTGGCCAAGCTCGATGGCTGCGCCCACACAGGCGATCTGGCGGGCGCGCTCGGCGTCAGCCCAGGGACGGCCACCGCCTCGGTCAAGCGCCTTGCGGACCACGGCCTGGCAGTCCATCAGCCCTACCACGGCGTTGAGCTGTCCGCCGCCGGCAGGGTAGCCGCGGTGGGGGCGATACGCCGGCACCGGATCGTGGAGCGCTTCTTGTCCGACATGCTCGGCTACCCCTGGAACGAGGCTGACCGGCTGGCGCCCAGCTTCGAGCACGACCTGCCCGACGAGGTCACCGAGCGCCTCTTCATGGCCCTGGACCGGCCTCCCACCTGCCCGCACGGCTTTCCCATCCCGGCCCCCCAGCAGGCCCACATCGCCGAGCTGCCTCCGCTCTACGGCTTGGAGCCGGGGGCGGTGGCAGTCATAGCAGTGCCCGGTTCCCTTGCCCCGGAGATCGTGGCGTTCCTCGACACCCTGGGACTCCGACCGGGGACCAAGGTCGAGGTCATCGAGAAGCAACCCTTCGACGGCCCGCTGGTCCTGCGGGTCGAAGGCAAAGACCGAGTCCTGGGCGAGCGCATCGCCCGCCAAATCTACGTAAAGAAGGAGCCCTGATGCCCCCCGTCACCCCGATCCTCGCCGCCGAGGGCAACTACCAGGTCTTCACCCTGGGTGGTGTCGAGCACGACTGGCTCTACTTCGCCCTGGCGTGCGGGGTCGTCAGCCTGCTGACCGCCCTGGTCCTGATGCGCCAGGTGCTGGCCTTCGATCAGGGCACCTCGGTCATGCAGGAGATCGCCGCGGCCATCCAGGAGGGCGCGGTGGCGTTCCTCAAGCGCCAGTTCCGGGCCATCTTGTTCGTGATCCTCCCGCTGGCGGTCCTGGTCGGGCTCACTGCCACCAAGGTGGTCGAGCCGGGCGGGGTGGTCGCTCTCTCGCGGATCGACTCGTCCCTCGACCGTGCAGCCGCCTTCCTGGTAGGAGCGATCTTCTCCGGCCTGACCGGCTTCATCGGCATGAGCCTGTCGGTGCGGGGCAACGTCCGCACCGCGGCCGCAGCCCGGCTGGGCTCGATGCCAACCGCCCTTAGGGTGGCCTTCAGGACCGGGGCCATCACCGGCCTGTTCGTGGTCGGCCTCGGAGTCATCGGCGCGTCGGGCATCACCCTGATCTTCCAGAACTCGGTGGTCGAGGTGCTGATCGGCTTCGGCTTCGGTTGCTCCCTGCTGGCCCTGTTCATGAGGGTGGGCGGAGGCATATTCACCAAGGCGGCGGACGTGGGCGCCGACCTGGTCGGCAAGGTCGAGGCGGGGATCCCCGAGGACGACCCCCGCAACCCGGCGACCATCGCGGACAACGTCGGCGACAACGTCGGCGACTGCGCCGGCATGGCCGCCGACCTGTTCGAGTCCTTCGAGATAACCATCATCGCAGCCCTGATCCTGGGCGGCGCCGCGGCCGGTACGCTGGGCATCAACGCGGCCAAGGTGATCCTCTTCCCCCTGATAGTGGTGGCCTTCGGCATCCTGGCCTCAGTCGTGGGCATCTTCTCCGTTAAGGGTTTCAAGGGCGACCGGACCGCCATGACCTCGATCAACCGGGGATACCGGATCTCAGGGATAGCCACCATCATCGCTGCCTTCTTCGTGGCTCAGTTCTACGTGCACAACCTCAAGGTCTTCTTCGCAGTGCTGGTTGGAGTGGTCCTGGGACAGGCGGCCAGCCTGCTCACCGAGCACTTCACCTCCACCGAGCGCAACCCGGTCCGGGAGATTGCCACCTCCACCAGGACCGGGGCGGCAACCACGGTGCTGTCCGGCCTGGCAGTGGGCCTGGAGTCCACTGTCTGGGCGCTGTTGTGCATAGTGGTCGCGATCGCGGTAGCCATCGCCATCGGCGGGGTGGCCAACATCGAGCTGACCCTGTACCTGGTGGCCCTGGTGGGCATCGGCCTGCTCTCCACCACTGGCATGGTCGTGTCCGAGGACAGCTTTGGCCCGGTCTCGGACAATGCGGCGGGCATCGCCGAGATGGCTGGGGAGTTCGGCGGCGAGACCGAGTCGATCCTGGTCAACCTCGACGCGGTGGGCAACACCACCAAGGCGATCACCAAGGGCGTGGCCATAGCCTCCGCGGTGATAGCAACCGTGGCCCTGTTCGCCAGCTTCGTCGAGACCATCGGTTCCCAGCTGAACTTGAAGGTCGCGGCCTCACAGATCTTCCATGCTGCCGAGACCCAGATCAACGTGGCCAACCCGACGGTCTTCGTGGGCCTGTTGATCGGTGGCTCGGTCGCCTTCATGTTCTCCGGCCTGGCCATCCGGGCGGTGGGCCGCTCGGCCGGCACGGTGGTCGAAGAGGTCCGCCGCCAGTTCCGCGAGCACCCCGGCATAATGGACCGCACCGAGAAGCCCCAGTACGGCAAGGTCATCGGCATCTGCACCGCGGCGGCCCAGCGCGAGCTGGTCACCCCGGCCCTGCTGGCGATCCTGGTCCCGGTGATCGTGGGCTTCGGCATCAACGACCTTGCCTTGGGGGCGATGCTGGCTGGCGCTATCCTCACTTGCCAGCTGATGGCAGTCTTCTTGTCCAACTCCGGCGGGGCCTGGGACAACGCCAAGAAGTTCATCGAGGACGGCAAGGAGGGCGGCAAGGGGTCGGAGTCCCACAAGGCTGCGGTCATCGGCGACACGGTCGGCGACCCTTTCAAGGACACCGCCGGTCCGGCGCTGAACCCGCTGATGAAGGTGATGAACCTGGTCTCGCTGCTGATCCTGCCCCTGGTTCTCACCCTGCACGCCCATGCGGCCGCCCGCTACGCCATCTCGGCCATCGCGCTGGCCATCCTGCTCACCTCAATCGCCTACTCCAAACGCAAGACCGCCACCGAGTCCGAGTCGGGGGCCTCTCGGGCCGCCCCTCCAGCCGCCCCGCCGCGGACCCCGAGAGCCAAGCGGACCCGCAAGCCCAAGGCCGCGCCGGTCGTCGTGGTCGGAGCCCCCCCCGAGGACCCGTCTGTGCGGGTGCCCCGCGGGTGGTCGGGTACGGGCGCGCCCTCCTAGGCTGACCCGCGCCGCTGTCCGGCGCGGGCGCATCCGACCAGGGTGGGCACGGGTCGGCGGGAGAGGCGTCCAAAGTTAATTGCAAATAGCTTAGGAGCACATGGCCAAGCCCCTGGTAATAGTCGAGTCGCCCGCAAAGGCCAGGACCATCGCGGGATTCTTGGGATCGGACTACGTGGTGGAGGCCTCAGTCGGGAGCATCCGGGACCTGCCGCGCAATGCGGCAGATGTGCCCGAGGCTTACCGGGGTGAGCCCTGGGCGCGCCTCGGGGTGGATGTGGACCACGGTTTCAAGCCGCTGTACGTGGTCATCGCCGAGAAGCGTTCCCAGGTGGCCAAGCTGCGCAAGCTGTTGCGCGACGCCAGCGAGGTCTACCTCGCCACGGACGAGGACCGCGAGGGCGAGTCCATCGCCTGGCACCTGACCGAGGTGCTGGCGCCGCGGGTGCCGGTCAAGCGGATGGTGTTCCACGAGATCACCCGATCGGCCATCGAGCGGGCGATCACCGAGTGCCGCGAGCTGGACCGCGGCCTGGTCGATGCCCAGGAGGCCCGGCGCATCCTGGACCGCCTCTATGGCTATGAGGTCTCCCCGGTGCTCTGGCGAAAGGTGATGCCCCGCCTGTCCGCTGGCCGGGTGCAGAGCGTGGCGACCCGGATGGTGGTGGAGCGCGAGCGCCAGCGCATGGGGTTCCGGGCCGGGGCGTGGTGGGACGTGGTCGGCCAGTTCGGCGCCCCTCGCCCGCCGGCCTCCGAGCTGGCTGAGGTGGGTCGCTTCGAGGCTCGGCTGGTCTCCCTCGACGGCCGGCGCCTGGCGGTGGGCAAGGATCTCTCGGAGTTGGGGGAGCTGCGCGGGGAGGTTGCCCTGCTGGGCGAGGGTGCAGCCCGCCGGCTGGTGAAACGCCTCGGCGAGGCCTCCTTCGAGGTGACCTCGGTGGAGTCCAAGCCGTACCGTCGCCAGCCGCCCGCACCGTTCATGACCTCCACGCTGCAGCAGGAGGCGGGCCGCAAGCTGCGCTGGACCTCGCAGCGCACGATGAGCGTGGCCCAGCGGTTGTACGAGAACGGTTGGATCACCTACATGCGCACCGACTCGACCGCCCTCTCGGCCACCGCGCTCGACGCGGCCCGAGCCCAGGCCCGAGCCCTCTACGGGGCCTCCTACGTCCCGGAGCGCCCGCGCCTGTACGAGCGCAAGGTCCGCAACGCCCAGGAGGCTCACGAGGCCATCCGCCCAGCCGGCGATCGCTGGCGCACCCCCGACCAGGCCGGTGCCCTGGCCGCCGACGAGCGCCGCCTGTACGAGCTGGTATGGAAGCGCACGGTAGCTTCCCAGATGGCTGATGCCCGCGGGACCTCCGCGCAGGTCAGAATCCTTGGCAAAATGAGCCCGGTGGTGCCCAAACTCGGCGACCCGCCCCCGTCGGATGCGCCCGGCGGCGGGTCGGTCGGGTCGGTCGGGTCAGTCGGCTGGGACGGCCTTCGCTTGGCCGATTCTGCCCGCGCCGGCGAGCTGGTGGCGAGCGGGAAGGTGATCACGTTCCCCGGGTTCCTGCGGGCCTACGTAGAGGGGGCCGACGACCCCGATGCCGCCCTGGAGGACAGGGAGGTCCGCCTGCCTGCGTTGGAGGTGGGGGACCGGGTTGAGGCGACCTCCCTGGAGGCCGAGGGCCACGAGACCCAGCCCCCCGCCCGTTACACCGAGGCCTCGCTGGTCAAGGCCCTGGAGGACTTGGGGGTTGGGCGCCCCTCCACCTATGCCTCGATCATCGAGACCATCCAGAACCGGGGCTACGTGTGGAAGAAGGGTTCGGCGCTGGTGCCCTCCTTCGTCGCCTTCGCGGTGGTCGGTTTGCTGGAGCAGTACTTTGCCGAGCTCGTCGACTACGGCTTTACCGCCAGCATGGAGGATGACCTGGACGAGATCGCTGGTGGGCGGGAGGAGAGCGTCGGCTGGCTGAGCCGGTTCTTTTTCGGGAACGATTCAGGTCCGGGGCTCAAGCACCTGGTGTCGGCGCACCTGGACGAGATCGACGCCAGGCAGGTCAACTCGATCCCGCTCGGGTTCGCACTGGACGACGAGCCGGTGGTGGTGCGGGTAGGTCGATACGGACCCTACGTGCAGCGCGGCGACCAGCGGGCGTCGGTACCCGAGGGCATGGCTCCTGACGAGCTGACTGCCTCCAGTGTGGAGGCCCTCTTGGAGGCTCCGTCGGGGGACCGCGTGCTCGGCGAGGACCCGGTCAGCGGGGAGCCGGTGCTGGTCAGAGCCGGGCGCTTCGGACCTTACGTGCAGATGGGGGGCGAGTTGGAGGCCGGGACCGGCGGTCCGGCAGCGGTGGCGATCAAGCCAGCCACCGCGTCACTGCTCAAGTCGATGGATCCGGAGACCCTGACCCTGGGCGACGCTCTTCGGCTGCTGAGCTTGCCGCGGGTCCTTGGAGTGGATCCCGCCGACGGCGGGGAGATCCAGGTCCTGAACGGGCGGTATGGACCTTACGTAAAGAAGGGTGGCGATAGCCGGAGCCTTGCCAGCGAGGACCAGCTGTGGGAGGTCACTCTGGAAGGGGCGCTCGCCCTGTTCGCCCAACCGCGGACACGGGGCCGTGCCGCCTCAGCGCCCCCGCTGCGGGAGATGGGAGTTGATTCAGTGTCGGGCGCGCCGATCTTCCTGCGCGAGGGTCGCTTTGGCCCCTATGTCACCGACGGAACGGTAAATGCCTCCCTGCGCCGCGCGGACAGTGTGGACTCCCTGACCACCGAGCGAGCCGCCGCGCTACTTGCCGAGAAGAGGGCCAAGGGCCCGGCGGCCCCCCGTGCCGGCCGACGCTCGGCCCCCCGTGCCGCCGCCGCCCCCAAGAGGCCCGCCGCCAAGAGGCCCGCCGCCAGGCCCGCCGACGCCGCCGCCCCCAAGAAGCCCGCCGCCCCCAAGAAG
>JBOGGT010000134.1:0-69364 GCA_050744225.1 Acidimicrobiales bacterium
GGCCCGTGGCGCGCTCGGCTCGGGCGACCAGGACCCGAGGCCGCCCCACCAGATCCGGGCGCACCTCGGCGGAGTCAAAGCCCGCCGCCACCGCCAGGGCCAGTGCGGGGGAGGCCTGGTGCGGTGCGATCTCGACCACCAACGCTCCGGGACGGCGGAGCCAGGCGGGGGCCCGGGTCACTATCGCTCGTATCGACTCCAGCCCCTCCGGGCCGGCGACCAGCGCCGAGCGAGGCTCCCAGGCGGCCACCTCGGCCGGCAGGTCCTCCCCCTCCCCCACATATGGGGGATTGGACACCACCAGGTCCAGCGCCCCCTCGAGCTCCGTTGGCAGGGCCCCATACCAGTCTCCGCGAACCAGGCGCACTGCCGCCGCGGCCCGAGTGGGAAGCCCGGCCAGGTTGGCCCGTGCAACAGCCAGAGCGTCGCTCGTCAGATCCGTCGCCCAAACTGCCAGGCCGGGCTCCTCCGCAGCAAGCGACAGGGCAATGGCGCCCGAGCCGGTACCCAGGTCGACCGCCACCAGGTCGCGCCCATCGCGCCCGTCGGAGTGGCCGATCTCCCTCAGCCGTGCCAGCTCTGCGCGGGCCACCTCGACCAGGATCTCGGTCTCTGGGCGAGGGATCAGCACGCGCCGATCCACGAGCAGATCCAACTCGCGGAATCCCCACCGCCCCAGCACGTACTGGAGCGGCTCGCCCAGGCATCTCCGGCGAACCATGTCATGGCACCAGGCCACCGACCGGACCGGCGCGACCTCGTCCAGCGCCGCCACCAACTCGGCACCCCCCATGCCCGAGGCTCGCTCCAGCACCCACCGGGCCTCCATCCCCCGGCCCAGCACAGCCTCAGCACGGCCCAGCAACGATCCCCAAGTGACCGGTGGTACCTGTGCCAACCCATCGGGGGCCGGGGCGAGCGCGGCCAGACCGAGGGCGGGAGCCCGCACGGCTCAGTCCTCGCCCCGGAGTTGGCGAGCCCGGGCATCGGCCACCAGGGCATCGCTGACCTCGTCCAGCTCGCCCATCAGGACCCGGTCCAGCTTGTGGAGGGTCAGCCCGATGCGGTGGTCGGTGACCCGGTTCTCCTTGTAGTTATAAGTCCTGACCTTCTCCGAGCGCCCGCCGCCTCCCACCTGGGCTCGGCGCTGCTCCGACGCCTCACCGGCCTGGCGGTCCTGCTCGGCGCGCAGCAGCCGGGCCCGCAGCACCTGCATGGCCTTGGCCCGGTTCTGGATCTGGCTCTTCTCGTCCTGCATGGCGACAACGATCCCGGTCGGGAGGTGGGTGACCCGCACGGCGGAGTCGGTGGTGTTCACCGATTGGCCTCCCGGGCCGGTGGAGCGGTAGACGTCCACCTTGAGGTCCCCCGGCTCTATCTTCACGTCCACCTCCTCCGCCTCCGGCAGCACCGTCACCGTCGCCGCCGAAGTGTGGATCCGCCCGGCCGACTCGGTCACCGGGACCCGCTGCACCCGGTGGGTCCCACCCTCGTGACGGAGGTGGCGCCAGGCGTCGTCCCCCCGCACCAGAGCGGTCACCTCGTTGAAGCCCCCGCGGTCCGAGGCGTCCGAGCCCAGGACCTCGAAGCGCCAGCCCCGGCGCTCAGCCCAGTGGACGTACATCTCGAACAGGTCCTTGGCGAACAGGTTGGCCTCCTCCCCGCCCTCTGCGCCCCTGATCTCGACGATCACCCCCTTCCCGTCGTCGGGGTCCCGGCTCACCAGCAGCGCCTCCAGCTCCCCCTCCAGGACGGCGAGCTGCTCCTCTGCCCGGCGCACCTCGGCCCGGGCGAGCTCGCGCTCAGACCCCACCGACTCGGCCGCCATCTCCAGGGCCGCCTCCAGGTCAGCCTGGCCCGCCCGACGCAGGCGGCACGCATCCACGATCGGCTCCAGCTCCTTGCGCCGCCGGGACAGGTCCCTCACCAGGTGCTGGTCGGCGAAAATCCCCGGCTCAGAGAGCCGCCGGACGACCTCGGCGTACTCGTCTTCCAACTCGCCAAGGCGCTCGTCCATCCCCCCAGGGTACTTCGAAGTAATATCGCTCAGTTCGCCGCACCCCCGTGCCCACCCACGACCCGCGCCGGTCGGCGACACGACCGAGGTCGGATTTGCGGCGGAGGGATTGGCCCAGGATTACGAGGTGCTCGCCCGCCTCCTGTCGCGCTCAGAAGGAGTCGCCTCCTCTCAAATAGAGGGCATCCGGGCGCCTGTGGTGGACATCGTCCTGGCGGAGGAGGGGTTGGGCGCCCAGGGGACCAGCGCCGCGTGGGTGGCATCCAACCTCTCAGCGGTTGCCGAGGCGGTCGCATCTGCAACCGCATCGTCTGCAACGGCCAACTCCCTTTCGGTGGAGGCGCTGTGTGAGTGGCATCGCACACTCATGACCGGGAGTCCCACCCCAGAGCGACATGTCGGCGTGGTGCGCCGGGAGCAGGGCTGGATCGGGGGCCACGACCCCACCGACGCGCACCAGGTCACTCCTCCGCCCGACGAGTTGGGACCGCTGCTCGACGACCTGGTGAACTACGCCAAATCTCACCGATGTCGACCCTGTGGCCCAAGCCGCAATAGCCCATGCACAGTTCGAGCACATCCACCCCTTTGCTGACGGCAACGGCCGGGTGGGCCGAGTCCTCGTGGCTTGGGTCCTTCGGTTGCTTTGGTCCGGGTCAGTAGTTGCGGACCGACTCGACCTGGCTGACCCTAAAGTTGGGTATCGTGCCCTCGGTTTGCAGCCCGGTGAGGGTGCCCGATGCCCCGGCGAGGGACCACGTGGCGCTCCAGTGCTCGTCCACCACGATGTCGTAGGTGCCGTCGTAGTCCCAGTAATGCGTGATGGTCCCGTTGGGGTACGGTCCCCCGGCGCTGTCGTAGGGGCCGTCGTTGGAGTCCCCGTCTCCCCAGTCGACCCAGACCTTTGCGGTGGCGGCGATGGTCAGGGTCCCCAGCCGGGTGGGATCGGAGAAGGCGGCGCTAAGTGGCGCGCGCACCTCCAGGTAGCCGCGCAGTCCCGCCAGGGCATAGCCCGGAGCGATGTAGGGATGAGGGCTCGGCAACTGGTTGGCCCCGTCTTGTTCCCAGACCGTCGCCGCCACCGCGCCCGGCGCCGGGGTGGCAGGCGATGGGCTGGTGGTGGAGGGCGTGGGGATGGGTACCTTTGGACAGCTGAAGGACCCGGCGAAGCCCATCACGGTCTGGCCCGCCGAGTCCACATAGGTGTAGACCCCCTGATAACAGGACGTGATCTGCGAAGGACTGACCAGCGGCGACGGATCGGTGACCACCTGCTGTGCCGCCGGCGTGAATGTCGTCGTCGTGCCCGACGGTCCCATCACCGGTGTCGTGTTCGACCCGGGCGTCGACCCCTGCACCTTGTAGGTGATTGATCCCCCTGACGGAGCATTGCCCACGTTGAGCTGAGCACCCTTTTGGGCAACTGCCGGAGATTCCCCAACGGCCAAGATGAGCAGTGCTCCACACGCAACGACGCCGATGTCCCGCAACAGATTGGAGGTCATGAGCACGGATCTCCAGGAACCAATCCCTGCGAGTTGTAGCCGAGTCGATTGACAAGCCAAGGAGTCGGATTTGGCGCACCAGTTGCCGCGACCTCCAGATGGACGTAGTCGAGTTGACCAGCGGGTGGTGCGGCGTTTACAGCACTAAAGTTCCGGTTCAACGACGCGAAGATGCACGTGCTGGTGCTGGGGAACACCTTCTGGACGGTGTCGACTATCGCGCCAGGGTGGGCCGGTATGTCAGGCAGGCCACTGCTCAGGAGCATCTGCCAGGCTCGGTGGTCAAAGTTGTATTGATACTGCGTGGTCACCGAGTGGATGAGGGCCGCGGCGGCGGGGGTGTAGGCCCGGTGAGCAACGATGTCCGCCGTGGCCTGGGCTTGCACGGCCTCGATGGCGTTCAGCACGCGCTGCACGTAAGCCTTGGTGATCACCCTGGGCACCGCGTACGGCGAAGGGGGCGGCGCGCCCAGAACCGAGTCAGGGACGGTGGCACCAGGGGGAGCCACCGAACCACCGCACGATGCAGCCAACAGGGACGCGGCCACACCCGCCAGCACCACCGAACACCTCCGGACCAGCGACCGCACTACCACGTCTCATAGCATATCGACACCATCCAAGTAGCGCAAACGGCAAGCCACATCCACGCCGACACCTCCAAAGACGGCCAAGCGACCCTGCGCCGAGCGGCCCGCCCTACTTGACGCCTTCCATAAAGTGGTCGTCGAAGTAGAACACCCATACGTACCAGTCGGCCACCAAGTCCAGCTCGGGTTCTGGCGTGTCAGGATGGGTGTATGCGCAGAGCACCGTGTAGTCGTGGGCGTCGAAGTCGGCCTCGCTCCACACCTCCGGAACAGCGAGGTCGCAGGGTGTGCCCAGCATCCCCATCTGGTAGGCCCACGCCTTGGCTTGAACACGTGTTGCCTCCAGGCCCGGATTCAACCGAGCGGGCCAGGGGACATATAAGTCGGGTAGCTCAAATGGTTTGCACTATCCGCGCCTGCCCTCCTTGTGAGTCGGCGGGCGGAACAACTGGAGTGCCGGTCGGGCCCGCGTCCCGGCTGGGGGGCAACCTAGGCTCACCAGCCCCACCGACGCTCCATTCTCGCTCACGGCCAAGACCACCACCGAGGCGTCTCTACTCCCTTCGTTAGCGTCCTAATTGATTGTCGTGTTCATTATCCAGGAGCGAGCCCCGTTCGGCTACGAGTCAAACGGTTGCATTTCCCTGGTCCTTTCGGACTAGCGGCTGAAACCGGAACGTGGACGATGGAGGTCATGACCCTCGCCAGGTCCAACCCAGTAGCTCGGCTGCGGAAGGCCCCCCCGTCCTACGTCCTCCAACTCGCCAGGCGCTCGTCCATCCCAAAGGGGTACTTCGAAGTAATTTCGTTCAGTTCGCCGCATCGCCGTGCCCCCCACGCTCCCGCCAAAAGGCACGGGGCCGGGCACTCGACACGCCCGACCCCCATCTGCTAACCCTTGAAGCGCTCCGATCAGCCCCCCAGGCTGCTCGTGGCTCCAGTCAGCGCGCTGAGCAGGGAGTTCAGCAGGCCCGTGACCCCGCCCAGGCCGGACAGGCTCGACAGCAGCCCGGTCACCTGGCTGACCGCCCCCTCCAGCTGGCTCAGGATGCCACTCAGGATGCCGGTGACCGCACCGGTGCCGCCGAGACCGCCGAGGCCACCTGTCAGGCTTCCCAGCTCCGCCAGCACGGAGTTGACGATGCCGTCGACCTCGGCCAACGTGAGGATGGCTGTCCCCGAGACGGTGGCGAGTGTCGAGGCGAGGACGCCCTCCAGCTCGGCGATGATGCCCTCGGCGTTCACCAGCGAGCCCACCGCGGCGGTGACTTCGCTGAGCAGCTGCGAGATCGACAGGCTGGAGACTACGGGAACAGAGGCTGAAGAGGGGGCGGCCTCGGCGATGAGGATACCCAAGCCACCTGCGGCAAGCGTGGAAGCTGCTACGGCGCTGATGCCTGCTCTACGAAACAGCGTACGTGCGTTCACTGACTTCCTTTCTGTTGGGGGGAGCGGTCGGGGTCAGGTGACCTCGGCCAAATGGGGAATACGCCCCGGTTTGGGGAAAAGGATTTTGGTTCCGGTTCCGCCGATCACACCAATTCGCTAAATGAGTGCTAGATCCAAGCCCAGCCAAAGAACCACATGGCCCTACCCTCCTTTTTCGAGTCGATCCAACAAGAATGGATGTCCAGTTGCTCCCTAATTGTCCCGTTTACCCCGCTTGGTGTCTATGAGTCGAAAGGTCGACTTGACTGGTCCTTTGGAACTGGCGCCGGCGAGCCCTGGACTCCTACACTGAGTCCGTGTCCATCGAAAAGTTGAGTGCGTCAGCAACAGGGAAGCTTTCGACCTACTTGGATGTCGCCCTGGGCCTGGGCTTCTTCGCCGTTGGCGTGAGCTGGCTGGGGACAACGACCCCGGGTGTCGCAGCGACCCACCAGCCATACGCCCTCGGCGTCCTCCTGGTAGCCCTGCTGACCCTCCCGCTCGTGGCCCGGCGCCGCCTCCCCCTGCTTGTCCTGCTGATGACTATGGCCGCGACGGTCCCTTACGCGATCTTCAAATTCCCCCCCGGTCCCATCGACCTGGTGGAACTGATAGCGATCTACACCGTGGCGGTGCACCGGCCCCCGAGGGTGCTGGGCATCGGGTGGGTGATCGTGCTCGCCACCCTCGGGATGCTTTGGGCGACGAATCCGCTCTGGGATGCCGGCGCTGCCGAGTACGGGGCGGTAAGCGTCCTGTTCGGCCTGTTCACGGTGGCCGGGCTCCACCAACGGTCGCGCCTGCGGATGATGGCCACCCAGGCCGACCGAGACGCCGAGATCGAGCAGGCCCGGGAGGATCAGGCCGTGGCCGAGGCCCGGGTTGCCATCGCACAGGAGCTGCACGACGCGGTGGGCCACGCCCAGACGGTGGCGCTGCTCCAAGCGGGTATCGCCAGGATGACCTTTGACAGCGACCCGGTCCGGTCGCGGCGGGCGCTGGAGGTAGTCGAGGACCGCAGCCGCGCAACGCTCGAAGAGATGCAGCTGCTGGTCAACTCCCTGCGCAACAGCGGTGATGCCGATTCTCGGTCTCCGCTGCCCACCCTCTCCGACCTCGACGCCCTGGTGGCCCAGAGCACCGCCCTCGGGCTCGAAGTGAGCCTCAACAGGGGGGGCACGTACCGCAAGCTGCCTGCTCCGGTGGAGGTATCGGCATACCGGATCATCCAAGAAGCACTCACAAACGTTGCAAAGCACGCCAACGCGGAGCGCGTCGAGGTGGACCTGTGCTACCGGGACAGAGAGCTATTTATCGAGGTGCGCGACGACGGTGTGCCGCTGCCACGGGGCGCGGGCTCGTCGATCGCCGAGCTGGTCCGCCTCCGGCGACATGAACCGGACAGGACCAGGCTGAACGGCGGGAAGGGCATTCTCGGGATGCGGGAACGCGTATCTGCCCTCGGCGGGTCGCTGGCAGCCGGTCTGCGCCGCCAGGGTGGGTTCGCGGTCACTGCGTGGATACCGATACCTGAGATGGCTTCCACCTTCGATACCGTCCAGCCGGAATCGGTGGCAACCCCTCCCTTGCGACTGGTCGAAGCCAAACCGGCGGAGCAGAGCCAGGCCAGTTGAGCCCCGCCGGTACCGCGACGACGGTCGTGGTCGTCGAGGACGAACCCCTGCTGAGGGCGGGCCTGAGCGGGCTGCTGGGCGCCGAGGGCCACCTCCGGGTGGTGGGCGAGGCAGCCGACGGTCGCGAGGCGATCGCGGTCATCCGCGAGACCCGACCGGATGTCGCCCTGCTCGACATCCGGATGCCGCTCCTGGACGGGATAGCGGTCACGCGGACGGTGACCGCCGAGGCGGGAGGCCCGCGGGTGCTGCTACTCACCACCTTCGCCTCGGAGGAGTCGATGATGGAGGGCCTCAGCGCCGGCGCCAGCGGCTTCTTGCTCAAGAGCGCCTCACCCGAGCAGGTGATCGCCGCGATCCACGCGGTCGCCGCCGGCGAGTCGGTGGTTGCGCCCAGCATGACCAGATCGCTGATCGATCGAGCGGTGCTCCGCCAGGGGCGGGTCGGCGACGCGCAGACAGGCACCACCCACTTTCCAGACCCACCGCAGCCCGCCGCACAGGCCCGACCCTTACAGGCGCTACCCGGCCTCAGCCCGAGGGAGACCGAGGTCCTCGTACTCATTGCTCAAGGGCGTTCCGACAAGGCAATCGCCCGCACCCTGGGCGTCGCCCTCCCGACGGTCAAGTCTCACGTCCACCGGGTCTTGTACAAGCTGGATGTCAACAGCCGGGTGCAAGCCGCCCTGGCGGCCAGGGACGCGGGCCTGGTCGGACCGCGCTGAGCGCGCTGTGCGAGCTTATACTGGGTGGCCATGAGGGTGCGGCGGATGGTGATCGGCGTGGTTACAGCCGGAGCGGGGGTTGGGTTGGCCAAGGGCGTCCGGCTGTGGCGCCTCCACCAGGGTCCCGAGCCGGCCATCCGCCCAGGGGACTGGCCACCGGTGCCGAGCCCGGCGGGGGGCGGGTCGGTGCCGAGCCCGGCGGGGGACTGGCCACCGGTGCCGAGCCCGGCCGGCTCGGGAGGCCACCAGCAGAGCCCGGCGGGGGGGGCGGCCGACGGGAGTGGGCACGATGGGGCGGCGGGATGAGCCAAATTATTCAAAAAGGGTACCGCTGCAGGGCCTGCGGGAACCGAACCCGCTTCGACGTGACCGTCACCAGCCGGATCCGGGCGTTCTACCACTACAGCCTGGGTGGCGAGCTGGCGCTCGAGGACCCCGAGGTGCTGGCCGAGACCGTCGAGTCGGTGGTCTGCCGGTGGTGCGGAAACGGATCCGCGGTAGAAGCCCTCTCAGGCGATGCTGACCGCGTGGACCTCGGAGATGCCGGCTTCGGCGGCGATGCGGCTCCGGACCTCGGGGCCGACGGCCGCGTCGGTGGTGAGCACCATGAGAGCGGTGCTGCCGTCGGATGACGGGTCCACGGCCATGTTGGCGATGTTGAGCCCCGCGTCGCCCAGCGCAGTCCCGATCAGGCCCACCTTGCCCGGGCGGTCCTCGTAGACCACCACCAGCATGTGGGCAGCCGGGCGCACCTCCACCATGTGGTCGTCCACCATCACGATTCGGGGCTCTGAGGCCAAGCCCGCCAGGGTCCCCGCCACCGAGTGGCCTCCGCCCCGCAGGGTGATCTGGTTGACGTAGTGGCGGGTGGTGGAGGTGGTGGTCTCTCTGATCTCCAGGCCCCGCTCCGCGGCCAGCTGGGGGGCGTTGACGTAGCTGACCGGCTCCTCGGTGCCGGCGCCGAAGAGTCCCTTGAGCACCGACAGGGTGAGGATGCGGGTGTCCACGGATGCCAGGCCCCCCTGGTACTCGATCCCAAGGCCCTCGGGCAGGCCGGCGCACACCGACGCCAGGAACCGCCCGAGCCGCTCTGCCAGCGGGAGGAACGGCCGCACGGTCTCGGACGCCTCCGCCGCGGCCACGTTGACCGCGAAGGGCACGAACTCCCCCGCCAGCGCCAAGTTGACCTGCTCGGCGATTGTGACCCCCGCCTTGTCCTGCGCCTCGATGGTGCTGGCGCCCAGGTGCGGGGTGACCACCACCGAGTCCAGCTCGAACAGCGGCGACTCGGTGGTCGGCTCGGCGGCGAACACGTCCAGGCCGGCCCCTCCGACGCGACCGTCGCGGATTGCCTCGGCCAGCGCGGCCTCGTCCACGATGCCGCCGCGGGCGGTGTTTATGATCCTCAGGCCGGGCCGCGCCATCGCCAGCAGCTCCTTGCCGATCAGCCCCAGGGTCTCCTTCGTCTTGGGCAGGTGAACAGTCACAAAGTCCGCCACCTGGATGAGGTCCTCCAGGTCCATGAGCTCGACGCCCAGCTGCTTGGCCCGCTCGGGGGCGAGGTAGGGGTCGTACGCCACCAGGCGCATCCCGAAGGCGCTGGCGCGCTGGGCCACCAGCGTTCCCACCCGGCCCAGGCCGACCACCCCGAGGGTCTTGCCGTGAAGCTCGACGCCCTCCCAGCGGGAGCGCTCCCACCGGCCCGCAACCAGGGCCGCATGCGCCTGGGGGAGGTTGCGGGCCTGAGCCAGCAGCAGGGCCATGGCGTGCTCGGCGGCAGAGAGGATGTTGGACTGGGGCGCGTTCACCACCATCACACCCCTCTTGGTGGCCGCGCGGACATCGACGTTATCCAGCCCGATCCCGGCCCGGCCCACCACCACCAGGTCGGTCCCAGCGCCCAGGGTTTCCTCGGTCACCTGGGTGGCGGAGCGGATCACCAGGGCGTGTGCTCCGCTGACCGCCTGGATGAGCTCGCCTGCGGTCAGGCCCAACCGGACGTCCACCTGGTGCCCAGCCTGAGCCATCGCGGCCAGGCCCTGCTCCGCGAGCTTCTCAGTGACCAAGATCCTGGACATGGCCTTTGAGCCTAATGGGGGTTGGGGGTCTTGGGCAGTGCTCCTTTGGCCGGACCGGCGAGGCGCTCGGGCCTGGTCGCCCTTCATGGAGTGATCAGCTGCACTTAACTGCAGCTAATCACTCCATGAAAGCGACACGGCCCTGCCCCGACCCGGCTAGAGCCCGAGGGCGGCGGCGCAAGCCGGCCACTGGCCCCAGCCGCTTTGGGCCTGGAGCTGCATCGCGGCTTGGTCCTGGGTGGTCGGGGACGCGTCGCTTGGAAGCCCCGCGTGTCCGAGCCCGGACCAGGTGGAGGCGGAGAACTGGTAAGCCCCGTAGAAGCCGTTGCCGGTGTCCGCGCCGTAGTCGCCTCCAGACTCGCACTGACGCAGCTCGGCGAAGTCCCCACCGAGGGAACTGTGCGCCACCGGGGGTGGGGTGCTGGCCAACGCGACCACCCCGGTGGGGGTCGGGTTGCCCTGTGGTGCCGGAGCGCCGGGGGCTACCTCGGCCGCCACCACCGCTGAGGCCATCTGCTGGACCTGGGAGAGGGTGGCCTCTTCGTTGCTCAGGGTCACCTGCAGGCTCTGGTTCGCGGAGGCCAGGCTGGCTGCCGCGGACTCGGCGCCGCGCAGCTCACTCGCCAGGGCGGCCTTCTGGGTGGTGTAGGTGGCCTTGGCGGTCACATAGGACTGCTCGGTGGCCTGGACCTGTCCCGCGGTGGCCTGCAGGTCAACCTGGCCTATCTCGTAGGAGCTGGTGTCGCCGCCCAGGACGTCCAGCACCTGACTCGGCGCCGTTCCGATATCGACGTAAGCGGCGACCGCCTCGCGCTTGAGCTCAGTCTTCGACTGCGCGATGACCTGCCCGGCCGAGGCCACCATGGCCCGGGCCTTGGCCTTGGCAGCCTCGAGGGTGTTCACCTTCGCCAGAGCATCCTGGTAGGCCACGTTCAGCTGGTGTACCCGTGCTGAGTCCGCCGTGATCTGGGCCGCCAGTGCCGCCACCCTGCTGCTGCCCGTCTGCGCCGACGCAGCCGGGATCGGCAGGACGGTCAGCTGGGTCAGCCCAGCCACCACCAGGACGGCAAGCACCGACAGACGACTCCTGGCGACCCTGCCCCCAGCGCCAGCCCGAGATCTCCCCCCTGCAAGGTGCACAACGCCCTCGATGATAGACCCTCTGGGGGATCTTCGCCAAAATTGACCGACTCCGCCCTTTAGCCAGCGGATATACCCGCCGGATGGCGGAAAGACCTCGGCGGAAAGACCCCCGCGGAGAGGCCTTTAGGCGATGGCCGACGCGAAGGAGAGGTTGAAAGGTGTCGCCCCGGATACCGGGAGATGTACCGCCGCTCCGTCCAGCGACACCTGGACATTTCCTGGGTCCCCGAGCCGGACCCAAATCGAGCCCCTTGCCTTGAGGGTCTTGGCGACGCCTGCCTGAAGGACACCTTGGTAGAGGGTGGTGAAACTGGTCGCACTGGGCTTGGCCTCGACCCAGCATGGCCCGGTGACCATCAGTGCCAGGGTCAACTTCGACGACGACACCTGGTACGTCGCGCTCCCCGACCCGGTGGACAGCTGGGTAACAGTGGTCTGGGTGGCGGCGGATGGCGGTGTGGAAGGTACCGAGGTCTGCGAACCTGGGCTCTTGGCCGCCAACGAGGCATGGGGGGAATGAACCGAGACGGATGGGGACCCGCTCAGGCCAAACCCGACGCCGAACCCGACCCCAAGCCCGATCACAGCCAACCCAGCGGCCACCGCCCCCAACGTCTTGTACCGCCGCCCGCTACTTGACCTCGGCCGGGCGAAGCCGGTCGGGGCTAAGGGCCTCGGGACCAGGGGACTCGACGGGCCGGTCGGGCCGATCGGGGCGAGGCGGGGCGGGCTTGTAGCCCCGCCGGACAACGAACCCGCGGGCGGGGGCGGCGCCGAAACCGGACCAATCCACACGATGCCAGTGTCGGCTAGCGGTAACCGCGACGCCAGCACCGCTGGTCTTGGGGCCGGAACCTGGCGACCCGCCACGAGGCCCGACTCAGCGCCCCTCCCGAACAAGTGTGCCCCTTCGGCCGGGTCCTGCGATTCCGGGTCCTGCGATTCCGGGTCCTGCGATTCGAGGGCTTCGACCGGCGGCACCACACCGTCCTTGCTGCGCTCCGCCATGCTCGCCAGCACCGCCATCGTCGCCCCGTGACTGTTCACGGACCCTCCCACCCGGCGCCAGGGCCGGCGCACCAGGAGCGCTGGCACGCCGAAGACCACCACCACCAAGGCGACGATGATAAAAAAGCTCGCCATCCTTCGCTAAGCCTCTCTTCTGCTCCTCACTTCTGAGCTGTACCTACCCATTCAAGCGAACTTTGGACCTCTTTTGTCGTCGCCCAACAGACCCTGGGCCCCAACAGACCCTGGGCCCCGACAGGCTCCTAGGTCCGCAGGCCACACACGGGGCGTCGCCCCGCCGGGATAGACCCCCGAGCCGGGTTGGCCCGGTCCCGCGCCGAGACTACCGGGGCACTCACCCCCCAGTCCGCCCCCACCTCGGGGTCGTCCCAGGCCACACCCAGCTCATCCGCCGGGTTGTAGTAACCGTCGACCAGGTAGGTGAGCGTCATGTCCGTGAGGGCCACGAAACCATGGGCCACGCCGGGCGGGATGAACACCCCCAGCTCGTGGATATCGCCGATCTCCACCACCAGCGTGGCACCGTCGGTGGGCGACCCGACCCGCAGGTCGTGCAGCACCACCCGCGCCCTGCCCCAGGGCACGTACCAGTAATCGGCCTGGTGCAGGTGGTAGTGCAGCCCGACCAGCGCCCCGGCCTCCTTGTCCGACCGGCTCGCCTGCACCATCTCCCGGCCCAGCGGGAACCACGACCGGCGGTAGGTCTCCACGAACCGGCCCCGTTCGTCGGCGTGCACGGTGGGAGCGACCACCATCACATCGGCAATTACTTCCGAGGCTGTGATGGTCGTCACGCCTCCTCACGCTAGTCCGAAATTGCGGCCTCCATCAGGGCGATGTAATCCTCCAACGCTGCCGCGATAAAAGCCTCTGCGTGCCCCCGCCCCATGAGCCCATGGATCGAGCGCCAGCGGGCCAGACCCAGGGCCGCGCTCACGTCGAAGGCCAGGTGGGCGGTGACGTGCGCCTCCAGGGCCCGGCGCTTGCGGTCGAGCACCTCCGAGATATCCACTATGCGGTTGGCGGGCAGGGGGGTCCAGGTCTCGTAGCCCCAGACCTCCAGGTTCCCCGGCGCTCCCGCCCGGGCGAGTGCGGCGCTGAGTGCCCGGTGGTCAGGGTGGTCGTCCAGCCACCAGGGCAGGAACACCACCTCCGGCGCCAGCTCGGCCACCAGGGAGCTGATCGCCGCCGCCAGCGCCGGCACCTGATCGGTGAGGCCCCCGTCCGCCAGCCCCAAGAAGCGCGGCGAGCCAGCCCCGATCACCCGGCACGCCGCCTCCGCCTCACCCCTGCGCAGGGCGCCGGTCTCCGCCCTGCTGAGCGCGGACCCACGCGTGGCCTCCCCGTCGGTGGCGAACACCACCCGCACCTCTGCCCCGGCGTCGGCCAGCAACGCCAGGGTGCCCGCTGCTCCCACGCTCTCGTCGTCGGGGTGCGCCGCCAGCACCAGCACCCTGGCGAACGCCGGCCGGCCCACCACCGGCCCGGGTCCGGCCAGCGAACGCAGGCTGAGCAGCACCGGCCAGGCCCCCTCCGGCACCACCGGCTTGGCCCGTGCGATCGCCCGCGCCACCACCCCCCTGGCGGCAACCGCGGGACGGGAGTGGGCACGGCGGGTGAGGAACACGGGGGAAGATTACTTAATTAATGTGCCGCAGTGCGCCGGACCGAGCGGGCCACCCCCGCTCCCACCGCCCCCACCGCCAACCACACCAGCTCCCAGGCCAGCTCCCAGGCCCGCCAGGCAACCGCCAGCACCAGTGCGTCGCCCGCCCCGAAGCGTGACTCCAGGAGCACCACGAACATCGCCTCGCGCACCCCGATGCCCGCCGGGCTGATCGAGAGAACCCCGACGATTGAGGCGCCTTGCACCGCCCCGGCCAGGAGGAACGCATCGCCGGGGTGGACTGTGACCATCCCCGCGGCCATGAGCACGAAGGCCGCGGTCTTGGCCGCGGTGCTCACCCCGTAGAGGCCGGCCGAGCGGTACAGGGCGGCCGGCGAGCGCCCCATGCCGGCCAGGGCGGGCGCCCGGGCCATCAGCCGGGGCACGACCCGGGGCGCCGCCGCCGACGCCAGCCGCATCCCCCAGGGCAGGGCGACCACCACCGCCGCCCCCGCCAGGCCAACCAGGACCCGGGCCGGCACCGGCAACAGCCTCGACGGGAGGAACACCCCGGTCACCACCGCCCCCCAGGCCAGTAGCACCCCCAGCTCGATCACGTTGCTGGTGGCCCCCAGCGACCTGGCCACCCCGGCCCGCCCGGCCAGCACCTCCCGGGAGACCACCTGGAAGGCGCCGGTGGGCAGGTAGCGCCCGGCCTGAGCCCGCCACCACACCCTCACCGCCACCGCCCGGCCGATCACCGCCCCCCAGGCGGCCAGCATCGAGCGCCACCCGAGCGCCAGGAGCAGCCCACTGGCGAGGCTGCACGGGACCGCCAGCACCAGCCAGCCGGCGTGCAGGGCGACGTGCACCCGCCCCAGCGCCCCGAAGTTGTCATAGGCCGCCCGGGCGAGCAGGCCCGCCACCGCCACCACCAGGACCAGCCCGGCCACCCGAGCCCAGCGCCCCCTCGCCCCTTTGATTAATCGTCCCCCCTGCCCCCGCGCACCCGCTCCCGCTCCCGCCGGTTCCACCCCGTCGGCGCCGCTCACGCCTCGAAACGGCCGAACCCGCCGCGGTAGAACACCAGGGGCCCGGCGTGTCGTGCGCCGGTGCCCAGCTCGATGGCCTCACCGACGACCAGCAGGTGGTCGCCAGCTGGGTGAGTGTGGAGGAGGCGGCATTCGGCCCAGGCCAGCACATCGGCGAGGATCGGGGTGCCCGTCACCCCGGCCGTCCAGCCGACGCCAGCGAAACGGTCCGCCCCGGTGGTGGCGAACACCCTGGCCAGGCGCTCCTGGTCGGCGTTCAGCACGTTGACGCAGAAGGTGTTGGCGGCGCTGATGTGCGCCCAGGTGGCCGAGCTGCGCGAGGGGGCAAAGGCCACCAGCGCCGGGGTCAGGGAGAGGGCGGCGAAGGCCTGGCAGGTAAACCCCCGGGGCCCTTCGGGGGTGGCGGTGGTGATCACCGTCACCCCGCTGGCGAAGTGGCCGAGCACCTCGCGGAAGCGGGCCTCATCGGTGGGTTCCCGGTCTGCGGGCTCGTCGGGCTCGCCCTGCTCGCCCTGCTCGTCGGGCAAGCCGATGTCGAAAGCGCCCACGGTCAGCCAGTCAACCCGTTCGGCGCCTGCGGGCCTGCGCCTGACGAACTCTGGTAGATATGGTACGAATACGTACCGTATCTACCAGAGTTCGTCGGTGACGCCACCTTGACCTCGCTGAAAGTGACCCTCACGCCCGAGTTCGACGGTCCCAGGCCCCCTCCGGTCAGTCGCAGCCTGGTGATATCGGCCGGGACGTAGGCGCCGGTGCTCCCCAAGGTGGTGGGCGGAACCACCAGGTGCTCCTCCCCGGCCGTGGCCACGGTGAACCGGTAGGTCAGGCGCTTCTGACCGGCCATCACCTGGACGCCCGTCACCGGGGGGCGCAGGACCAACCCCGCGATGCGCCCGCCGAGCGAGCGGGGCAGCGGCGCCCAGCTGGCCAGGATGGCGTAGCCCGCGGGCGGGGTCGGGACGCTCACCCACTGGTCCCAACCGGTACCGACGCTGCGGACGACCCTGGGTGCGCCACAGCGGGGGGCAACCAGGGACAGCACCTGCCAGGCGGGGGTGGCGTTGGCCTGCGCGTAGTGGCACATCATCGCCACCCGGGTGGCCGGGGGCTCGAATGCAGGGTACTTGTCGTCCAGGGCCAGCTCCGGCTGGACCAGGATCCGCCTCGGTGCCTTCGCCGAGGCGAGGTACTTTGCGTCGGCGCGGTCCAGAGCGGGGGTGTAAGCCTGGTAGTTCTGGAACACGGGCGGCGGGTCGTACCGGATCTGCGGGTACGCCCAGGCCACCGCCTCCTCCCACGGGTAGACCCAGGTGGTCTGCCCGTCCACCAGACTGAGCGTGGTGGGGTCCAGGTTGTAGGCCGCCTGCATCGCGGTCCGGGCGGTTTTGATCGTCGCCGCAGTCCTGGAGCCCGAAGACACCACCGCCACCTGGTGGGCGAGGGCCTGGACCCCGCTAACCGGGCTCAGGTTGGTCCGCGGCAACCACCCTGCGGTAGCGAAGCCCGCCAGCGCCAGCACCGCCAGCCCGCCGGCCAGGGCGGCCTTCCGCCGGGAGCCGATGGCCCGCAGCCCGGCCAGTGCCATGGCGGCCACGCCGAAGTAGATGAGGGAATGAAGGTTGTGGCGGACGAAGCCCTCTTTGAAAGCGGCGGCGAGCACTGCGATGGCCAGCAAGCCAATGCCGAATTTTGCGGCCGTGGACTGCTGCCGGCGGATCTCCAGGGCTGCCACCCCCAGGACCACCAACGCCACGACGAGGGCGCGCCAGTAGCCCCCCGGCAGGGAGGTCAGCTCAAGGCCCATCCCTGCGGAGTAGCCCGCGGTGACCTGCACCGAGCTCGATACCCAGGCCGGCAGGTCGCCGAGCGGGTTGGCGGTGGCCAACCAGCCGATGACGGTTGTCAGGACGAACCCAGCCAGCACCACGCCCGCGTTGGCCAGCCGCCGCCGCGCCGAGCCGGGGCCGGTTCGGGCAGGGCCGGTTCGGGCGGGGCCGGTTCGGGCGGGGCCGGCGGGACGGAGCAGGGCGGCGATGAGGGCCAGCACCACGATCACCAGGCCGACGCTGAACTTGACCAGCAGCCCGATCCCGCCGAGGACGCCCAGAGCGCCGGCCAGCGCAGCGCTGGCCCGGTCGCCCAGCTCGGCACGAACCAGCGCCAGGCACCAGATGACCCCCAGCCCGATCAGCGGCTCGGGGGTGACGATCAGGAAGGCAGTGATCCCCGCGATCCACGCCAGGACCGCCGCCGCCGGCAGCGAGAACGACCGCCGCAGCGACCACACCAGGCTGGCCATCACCGCCACGCGCACCAGGGCCAGCCAGATGGTCGAGGCAACGACCGTCCCTGGGTACCAGGCCGCGCCGTAGGTCAGGAATCCCAACGGTCCGTAGGCGAACTGCAGCCGTGCCCCGAACGCCGCTCCGCCCGCAACCAGCCCGGCGGGAGCCGCCCCCCCGCCTGCACCGGCGAAGGCCCGGTGGGCGGCCATGGCGAGCGTTGCCTGCCAGGACTGGTCTATCCCCCCCTGTGGAAACAAGCTTGCGGTCGGCCAGGTGATCACCGCCAGCAGGACCCCGAACCCCACCGCTGCCAGGATCGGGTGATCGTCGGTCCAGCCGACCAATCGTGTCGCAGCGGTCCCACCGCGCTGCGCTGCCTGCGAGATTGCTCGCCGGGAGAAGGCCACGCTGGTCATGTCGTGGCGCAGGCTAGGCCATCGGGGCTCCGGCGGGGGCGCAACCGGCCCGAACGGCGCCCGCCGGATCCAGCTGTTGCAGTTGTCCACATTTTCGGTGGAAAACCGCAACAGCTAGATGACGACAGACACCCCTGGCCGATTGTCGGTGGCACCCCTGGCAGAATGGAGGGGTGACAGTTACCACGGGCGCGCAGATCGACGACCAGACTCAGGGAAAGGCCGGCTCGGAGCCAGACGAGGCTTACGAAGGGGATGTGCCGTTCGCCCTCCGGGTGGTACCCGCCGGGCTGGTGAGCTAGTGGCCCCCGCCGCCAGCCTCCCCGAACCGACGCCCCTGGCTGCCAGCCTGCCCGAAGCGATGCCGCCCGGCGAAGCGATGCCGCCCGGCGAAGCGATGCCGCCCGGCGAAGCGATGCCGCCCGGCGAAGGCGCACCCTCCGAGGAAGGGCCGCCCAAGCTGGGCCACGACGCCCTGTTCGCCGCACAGGCCGAGACGAACCAGAGCCCCCGGCTCCGCTACGGGGTCCCCGCCAGGGTGCTGTTCGGGCTGTTGGACCTGGCCTACGGCCGGCGCCGCACGCTGTCCAAGTTCAAGGTGCTGGAGCTGGTGGCGAGGGTCCCCTACCAGTCCTGGGAGCAGGTGGCCTACATCGCCATGACCCACATGAGCGGGCGAACCGACCTCGCCCGGCGGATCCACCACCGGGTGCTGGAGTCGCGGGCGCAGCAGGACAACGAGGCGTGGCACCTGCTCGTGCTGGAAGAGCTGACCGCCCAGGCGGAGGTCCGGGAGGACTGGCTCCGGTTCGACGTGTTCCCCCAGATGCTGGCCTTCGCCTACTACCAGCTGTCGTTCCTGCTCTACGTGATCCGTCCCGGCTGGAGCTACAAGCTCAACGCGGACTTCGAGGACCACGCCGAGCACGAGTACATGGCCTTTGTGGCCGAGCACCCCGAGTGGGAGGTCGAGCCCTTCGAGTCGTCCTTCGGGGACGACTACGGCAGGTTTGGGTCCCTGGCCGACCTGTTCCGCCAGATCGGCCACGACGAGCGGGTCCACAAGCAAGAAAGCCTTACCCGGCGAACCGAAGCCCGCTTCCGGTGACCGCCGGCGGTGCTTCCATCGGCGCCGCCCCGAACCCGTGCTCGGACCGCCGACGGTGCTCCCACCGGCGCCAAAAAGAATGGACGCCGGGCCTAGGCGTGCTATAAGTTGCTCTGCTGGCGGGGCGAAGGGCCATGGCGTGGATCACCAACAGGCGTGGGCAATGTCCTCGTCATCGACGCCGTGGCGGCGTGCCGAACGGTGGACCTCCAAGGGGACATAGACGTAGTACGAGAATCCACCCCTCGTCGCCCAGCGAGGTACCCCCAGGTCACGGCGGGGGAAATTGGCCTAAATAGCCGCCACGATCTGGGCGGTTCCCAGATGTGGCCGGCCTTCATACGGCGGCAGCTGGCGCGCAACGAGGCCCCGGCCCCCGCTGGATGCGGGAAACCGGGGCCTCGTTTGCGTTACTGGGCGGGGGCGGACCTAGCTGGCGGCGCCCTCCGGGTTGGAAGTGGTGTCCGGCGTACCGGTCCCCTTCACCGCTCCCTGGTCGGCGGTGCCAAGGGTGGCAGAGGCGATCTGGGCCTGGGTGGCAGCCCCGGCGGAAGTGGTGTAGTCGGTGCAGGCGACCTCAGTGGGCGTGCCTGACACCACGGTGGCGCTGCCGGCCTTGCAGGTGAGCTGGGTGCCATATTTGTTGTCGTAGAGGTCCAGGCCGGTCGCGGCGGTCAGGGACACCGGCTCGGAGAAGGTGTACAGGCCCTCCTTGAGCGAGGTCCCGGCCCCGTTGGTGTAGGGCTTGAGCGCCGCCGCCTTGAGCTGCGGACCAGCGACCACCCCGGAGGTGGTCGACGAGCTGGTGGAGTTGGTCACCCCGAGCTCGTTGAACGCGTTCAGCGCGGAGTTGTTGGTGGACTTCACCGCACCCTGGGCCACCGAGGCACCCACGATCTGATTGAAGTTCGGATCGGTGTCCTCGAAGACCAGCGTGGTGGAGGTGCTCAGGGTGGCGTCCTCGGTCAGGGCCAACGTGGTCCCGTCGGACTTGATGCCCAGGAAGCCAGTCCCGATGGCCACGCTCACCGGGCCGTTGAAGGTGTAGGTGATCGAGTCCATGTTGGCACCCGAGCCCACCTTCAGGTTGAGCGCAACCGCGCTCACGTCGGGCTGGGTGTTGGCGTTCACCGTGGTGTTGGGCGAGCTGGTGGCCTCTGCCGGGTTGGGGTTCGCGCCAGCCGCATCGGTGGTCACCGTGCTGACGAGGTCGATCGCCCTGGCGATCTGGGCGGTGGTGATCGCCGTAGTCGGCGTGGCGGTGTCATCCGCGCACACCAGGGTGAAGGTAGTGGTGCCGTCCCCGCCCACGACGGTGCCCCCACTGGCGGTCCCACCGCCGGAGACCGGGCTGGTTGGAGCGCTGCAGGTCGACCCGAAACCGTCAGTTAGGACCAAACCGAAATGGCCTGTCCCGGCGCCAGCTGCGGTGTAGGCGGCCTTGTTGAAGGTCACGTTCACCGCGGTCATCCCGGTGGTGTTGGCCGCGCCGTTGGCGGCGGCGGACACCAGGTCAGGAGCCAGGGTCACACCGGAGGTGAGGCCCGTGGTGGCCGAGGTGCCGATGGGCTCGGAGCCAGCGGGGTTGGAGCCGGAGGCAGAGGAGACAACCGCTGGGCCGGCGGTGCTGCCCGCGCCGCTGACCGTGGCCAGGGTCAAAGTAGCCGCCCCGGCGGTGGTCTGCAGGGCAGCGTCGGTGTAGAGCACGTCCACCGCGTCGGCGTTCGTGGTGTCCGCCTTGGCGGTGCCGTCGCTGTACTCGGTCACGGCTGCGTCAGCGGCGTAGACGTGGAAGCCGCCGCTGTTGATGGTGGCACCGGTCACGGACTTGCTGAACACGTACTGCACCGTGGTGCCGGGGGTGGCGCCGGTGTTGTTGCCTACCAGGGCGGTGCCGGTGATGCTGGCGGAGACCAGGGTGGGCAGCGAGGTGGGAACGGCCGGAGCGGACTTGGCGGCCACCTCGATGGCGCTGAGGACTGAGGAGCTGACCGCGGCGGAGCCACCGAAGAGATTGGCACTGGCCTCGGTGGCCGAGTTGGCCATGGCGAAGGCGGGCACCGAGCCGGCGTCGGTGATCCCGTTGGTTATCAGGGTCGGGGCCTTCTCGGCGCCGCCCAGGGGACCGCCGGAGAGGGCGTCCACCAGGTGGCCCTGGTCACCGCTGGCGATGTTGAAGCTGGTCTTGGTGAAGCCGTCGTTGGCGATCTCGTAGTTGGCGAGGGCCTCAGAGGTGGCCGAGCGGTCAGGGCCGGCCACTTGGTGAACGTTGGCAGCGGTGATGCCAGCACCCGCGAGCTGGGTGGCGACCTGCGGGCCGACTGCGGCGCTCCCACCGACGATCACCACGTTGGTGATCCCGTCGGTGTGCATGATCGCCAGGTCCATGCTGGACAGGGTGCCCGCGGCGCCGTTGATCAGGAACAGCGGGTACGGCCCGGCGTCGGCCAGCGGCGAAGCACCCAGGGCGTCGACCAGGTTCTGGTCCACCCCGTCCGCCACGATGGCGGTCTTGTTGGCGCCGACCTTGGTGGACGCGCCGTCGATCGCATCAGCGGTGAGGAAGCGGTTGGCTCCGGCCTCGCGGACCACGTTGACTGCGCCGTTGTTGGAGAAGGTGGTGGACTCGGCCGCACTGACTGCACCGGTCCCGCCCACTATGACGACGTTCTTGGGGGCGAGGGCGGCCAGCTCGGCGGTGGTCTCCGGCGGCACGCCGGTGGCCTCGGTCAGCAGGATCGGGGCGTCGAGCACCCCTGCCAGGTAGCTGGCGGCGAGGGAGTCGGGCAGGTTGGTGCCCAGCCCGCTGGCGATGATCACCGTCGAGGTGGAACCCAACCCGCTGGGGAACGCGGCTTTGGCCACCGCGACGGCGGTGGCGAAGCGGTTCGCCCCGGCGAGGGCGGTGACGGTGAAGTTGGAGGTGGCCCCAGCGGCGCCAGCGGTACTGAGAAGGCCTGCGAGCCCCATACCGCCGGCCGTGAGCGTGGAGACCCCGCCGACCAGCAGTCGGCGGAACCAGAGCGGAGTTTTGCTCATTTTATATCTCCTGTAGTTTGGTGGATCGGTGGCTGTCAAGTGCTCGTCCTGCTGTTTCCCCCCGCCACTACAGACAGACTCAGGCTGCGGATGTCACGAACTGGCGAGGATGTGCCTGAAATGTCCTGTTTTTAGACACGCTTCAGCTGGACGCTAGCACACCTAGCCGGTAGGCAGTCGGAGCCGGCCGGCGGCAGCGAGGCGATCGGCCAGCGCGCCCGGCAGCACCCACAGCGCCAGCCCGGTGCTATTGCCCTGGACCACCTCCCGAGCCCCCGGCAGTGAAGCGCTCAGGTCCGCCACCGAGCTCACCACCTCCTCCGAACACGGCCGGCCCCCGCCCGCCGAGCTGAACGGGGCGAAGGACTGGGTGGGGTCGTAGAGGCGGTAGTTGAAGTAGCTGAACCCGGCTTGGGGCGAGGGTGAGGTGGTGTCGAAGCCCACACAGGTGGCCGTCGCGCCGAAGCCGGTGCGCAGGCTCACCAGGGTCGACGGGATCACCCCCTCCCCCGCGGCGGAGCGCGACTGGGCTGCGAGGTCGCCGAGCCCGGCGGCGGTGGACGGGATGAAAGAGGACACGGCGATTGTCGCGGCGAGGAGGAGATTACTGAACCCGAAGGCCAGCGCGACGAGGACCAGGACCCCCGCGCCGTAGCCGGCGAGCGGCAACAGGCTGATCGAGGGGTGCGTTCCGCTTTGAAGTTGAGCCCCTGCCGCCAGGATGTTCGTGGCCTGGGGCGTCCCGTGGAGGACCCCCCCTCGCGCCGCGGCCACCGCCCCGGCGGTGATCCCCAGCGCCGCCAGCCCGCCGAGCACCGTCCAGCCGACCGCGTGCGAGGGCCTGCTCGGTCGGGCGTGCCCGCGAGCCGGGCCCCGAGCGCGCCGGCGGGCCAGGTCAACCCCGGCCAGGGCGCCAGCCACCAGGACCGGAGCGAGCACCGCCTCGTTGTAGCGGCCGTAGAGGGTGATGTCGAGGCGCCCCGCGCCGCTGGTGCCGAGGCCCACCACCGAGGTGGCACCCATGACGAGCGAGGTGACGGCGATGAGGGCCAGGGTGGACCGGCGGGCTGCGTCACCCAGGGGCTGCGACCCTTTTGAGCGGGCGTCGGGCGCACGGGAGCCGGGGAGTCGGGCGCCATGATCAGCCCGGCGAGGTCGGGCCAGACCCAGCACGGCACGGGCGAGGGAAGGGGCCGCCAGCACCACCAGGCCCGCGGTCACCGCCAGCAGGTAGACGAGCTGTCCTGCGGTGTTCACCCCCAGGTGTGCCAGGCCGTGCGCATTGAGCTCGTGGCCCAGGGCGGCGACCAGGCCGCCCGAGTTGCTGGAGCCGCCCCTGGTCACGTAGCCGATCACCAGCTCCGAGACCGCCAGACCCGCCACCAGGCCGCCGGTGAGGGCCCCGAGCGTGGCGATGCTCCTGCGCCGGCTCCAGGCGTGGGCCCCCTGGGAGAGGGCCACCCAGCCCCCGACGAGGGCTACCGCCACGGTGATCGCCAGCGCGGAGGGGTGCACCATATAGACGGTGCCGCCGACGAGGCCCAGCCCGGCCCACGTCGGCGCTGCCGGGAGGCCCGCGGAGCGTTTTGCAAACGCCCGGTGAGCCAGGATGCAGGTCGCGAGGTAAGCCGGGATCAGCAGGTTCTCGGACTCCACGATATTCCCGAACAGCAGATACGATGGGTAGGCCGCCACCACGAGCGCGACGGTCGCACGGTAGGAGGGTCGGACCGCCGGTGCCAGCCTGCCGGCGAGCACGTAGGCCAACCAGGCGCTGATCGCCGCCAGGCCAGTGTTGATCGCCAGGGCACCGTGGTAGACGGTGGCGGTCACCTGCGATGCCCACCACAGGGGCATTAGCAGGAGGCTGTAGCCGGGGTAGTAGCTTCCAGCGCCGCAGACCACCGTGCAGGCCGCGGTCGCCGGCCGGGGGCCCCCCAGGGCCAGGAAGTGGGCCCCGTAGAGGTAACCGAACTCGTCCGCCTCAACGATGGGTGCGCGCATGTGGCCCGCCAGCCAGACATGGACCAGCGCCACCGCCACGACCACGACCAGCGGCGCGGCTACCCGCTCGAAGGTGCCTGAGTCGCTGGGGTTTCGCGCGGCGGGAGCCTTTGCCGCCCGGTCGGGCCGGGGATCCACGACCGCGTTCCTCACCCCTCCAGCTTGCCACGAACCGCCTCAGGGGCGGCAACCCCTTCGACTGGATCTCCAAGGCCCCAACTCGACCAAGATCGGGACAAGGCCAGGATCCCGATGAACGCCGAAGCACTACACTTGGCGGAATCCAAGTGCTGCCAAGGAGGAGGAGATTTTTGTGGCCGCAGTTGAGACCTCGAAGGTTTCGCCTTCCGGACAGATGTCCCTGCCAGCGGCCGCTCGCCACCGGTGGTCCCTTGAAGGCGGCGGACACGTGGAAGTGATCGACCTCGGCTTTGCGATTCTCACCGTCCCTGCCGGGCAGGCAGCCAGGCTCATCGACGAGGTCCTACCCGCGCAAGCCCACTACGAGCTCCTCGCCATCGAAACCGACCCCGACCTCATTAGCTGATTGGCAAACTTAGCTTGATCAGTGCCGCCCGGCGAAGCACCGGTGCTCTGTTTGGACAGTTCCGGACAGGTACCGAAAGTGCCGCGGTCACCGCCGGGCTCATGACCTTGCCCACCGAGATCGTCAGCCCGGGAGTCCGCGCTTCTGCCAAGGCGCTTGGCCTCGATTACGCCGCCATTCCCCACGGACAAATTCCCCGCTGACAATGCGCGTACTTCACCTCACGTCCTCCTTCCCACGCTGGCCCGAGGACCCGGTCGCACCCTTCCTCTTGGACCTCGCCCGGGCTCAGGCAGCCGCAGGGATCGAGGTCCACGTGCTCGCCCCCCACGACGCCGGGCTGCCCCGCGTGGAGCGCTGGGGCGGGGTAAGCGTCCACCGCTTCTTCTATGCCCCCGCCCCGCTGGAGCGCCTCGCCTACCGGGGCGGGATGCTCAGTGCGGCCACAGGGTCGCGAGCCGGCGCGGCCCTGGTGCCCGGGCTTGCGGGATCTTTCACCGCCGCTGCGGTGGCCGCGGCTCGCCGCCTGGCGCCCGACGTCATCCACGCCCACTGGTGGTTCCCCGCCGGCGCGGCCGGGGTGCTCGCCGGCGCGGCCACCCACACCCCGTGCGTCATCACCCTCCACGGGAGCGATGTGCACCTCATGGGGAGGCCCGGGTGGGCGCTGGCTGCCCGAGCTGTGCTCGGGCGCGCAGCCGCGGTGGTAGGTGTATCAGCGGCCCTGGCCGCCGAAGCGGCCAGGGCCTGGGGCGTCCCGGTAGCCCGCGTCGGCGTGGCCAGGATGCCGGTGGCCGTCCCGGCCCCCGGTCTCCTGGCCACCCCTTTCCCCCCTCACCCCCCCATCCTGCTCGTCTTCGTCGGCCGCCTGGTCCCGGAAAAGGGTCTCGACGTATTGTTGAAGGCTATTGACCGCGCCTTCAGAGGTGATCTCGATCTACACCTGAACGTTATAGGAGAAGGTCCGCAAAAGGCTGAGCTCCAAAGGCTCGCCGCGCCCCTGGGAGAGCGGGTCAGCTGGGCCGGGGTGCTGCCTCGCGCCGAGGTGGGCAGGGCGTTGGTCGCAGCTCACTGCCTGGTGGTTCCAAGCCGGCGTGAGGGACTCGGCCTGGTTGCCCTGGAGGCCCTCGCCCACGGCCGGCCGGTGATCGTCAGCCGGGTCGGGGGTCTGGCGGAGGTGGTCGCCGACGGCGTGGACGGGATCCTGGTCGCGCCGGGCGATGAGGTCGCCCTGGCGGGCGCCCTCATGCGCCTCCCCCTCGGCCCACCCACCGGCGAGATGGTCGGAGCCCACCGCCCAGAGGCGGTGGCCTCCGACCATCTCGCCCTCTACGCCAGCGTCCTCTGACCCTCCGAACTGTGGTACTTCCCTCGTCTTTCAGGAGGGACCACCGGGTTGAGCCCCGAAAGGCCCCTACGGCTGGGTGGAGTGAGTGCCCGAGAACGTCGAGGCATCGGTGCCCGTTCCAGAGGGCGCGGTGCCCGATCCGGATGAATCGGCCCCAGCCCCGGATGACCCGACTACCCCTCCTCTGGAGCCGGCACCGGTAGCCAGGCCACCTGTTGCCAGGCCACCTGTTGCCAGCCCAGCGGTTTCCAGCGCACTGGTTGCCAGATTGCCAGTGACGGCGCTGGTGGAGCCAGGGCAGGTGGTACCGGGCGTAACCGGCTGCGTGGTCGAGGTGGTGTCGGTGGTGGAGCTGGTAGGACTGGAGGTCGTCGACAGTGTGTCACCGCCGAGCGGGGTGCCTCCAAATTGGGTGCCCCCGAGGGTGGCAAGGCCACCGGGGAACTTGGGCGTCTTGGCCGCGACGCGCCCAACTACCGGCAATCCGAAGGTGGTGCTGGTCGTAGTGGTGGTGCTGGACGTGGTGGTGGTGCTCGACGTGGTGGTGGTGCTCGACGGAGTACAGGCGCCGGAGCCGGTGTCGCCCAAAACTGCCGGAGGCGCAGAGGCGGGGGTCGAAGTCGGGCTGGTGGAGGTCGAGGTCGGGGTCCCCAGTGTCGTGGTCGTCGCAGCATCCTTGTAAGAGGTCACGGTCTGTTTTAGCTGGTCGATCTCGGCGGCCTGGGAGGCCACCTGGGCGGCGAGGGATCCACCCTGGTTGCCGGAGCTCCCTGAGGGCGGTGTAGCCGGCAGCTGGGCCGCGGCGGAAGCCGTGGTTGCCTTGGCCTGTTCGAGCAGCTGCTTCGCCTTGGCGGGTTGCCCGGCGGCCAGCGCCTGGTCCGCCTGGCTGATCTGGACACTCGCCAGCCTGATCTTGGTCACCGCGGTGGCAATGTTGGTGCTGTTGATCCCGCCAGTGCCGCCTGAGCCGGTCACCCCCGACCAGGCCGCGGCACCGATCACCGCTGCAGCTACTGCCCCGGCGCTGGACAGGGCCAGGCGGGCGCCCGCCGGCATGGAGCGCCACGGGCCACGCCCGTGCAGGGCCGAGGTGGCCACCCGCAGCGCCACCAGACCATCCTCGGGCGCCTCGGGGCAATCATCAACCGCCAGGCGCAGTCCAGCGGCCACCGCAAGGGCCCCATTGAGCTCGTCAGACGCGGACCAGCCATGGGGATCGTCAATCTCGCGGTCCAAGCGGGCCGCCCGGGCCTGGTCCTCGCGCGACGACCACGACGAGGCCCCGGTGGGGCTCACCAGATGCGGGTGCCAGCCGGTCATCGGGCGATCTTCCGAGCCAGGGACTCCAGTGCCCGCATCTGCTGCATCCGCACCGCCCCGGCGCGCTTGTTGACGATGCGACCGACCTCCTCCGCCGATAGGCCAGCACAGACCCGCAGCCAGACCACCTCACGGTCGTCCGGAGCAAGGCTGTCCAGCGCGGCGCGAGCCTCCGCTGCGCTTTCGAGGGCGATCATCGCCTCCTCAGCTCCTGTCTCAAAGAGATCCGGCTGCTCGTCGGTGTAGCCAACCGGCTGGACCCGGCTGCGCGCCCGGATCCGGTCGATGGCCACGTTTCGGGCGATGCGGTACAGCCAGGCACGGAAGGCCGGCCCGTCCCCCCTGAAAGAAGCCGCCTTCTCGATGCTGCGCAAGAAGGTCTCCGAAAGGGCCTCGCTGGCATCGTCGACGTCGTGGAGGCGCAGCACCAAGAAGCCCATGAGGGGCTTCCCGTATGCCAGATAAGCTGCTTCCCACGCATCCCGGTCTCCTCGCTTGGCGGCCTCCACGGTCGCTGCATCCAACTCCGGCTGAACTCGCCTCTCCCTGCATGTATGACGAGGTTCAGGTGGCGATGTCACATCCGGGCCGGACCCCGGCGCAACAGACCCCGGCGCAACAGACCCCGGCGCAACAGACCCGGGCGGCGCGGCTGACCCCGCGGCGGCGGACGGGGGCGCGACCGGAGACCCTATCGAGCCCCTACCCGATCTGTCCGGCCCCTGAAAGTCCAAGTCGCCCTCCGATGGCTTGGTCCTGACGCCCGGCTGGCGCCCTAGCTGCGGGACCGCGGCCCCGGTCTGTTCGGTCTCAGCGGCCATGCTACCCACGACCGCCGGGCAAGCTACGATTAACCGTCGATGGACCAGGTGAGCAGCTCGACAGGAGCCTCAGTGGAGGTCTCGGTGGTCCTTCCAGTCTACAACGAGGCCGGGCACCTCGCCCAGGAGATAGGCAGGATCCGGGCGGCCCTGGAGGAGGCGGGCACGAGCTACGAGATCGTCGTGGTCAACGACGGCTCCACCGACGGCTCGGCGGAGACACTGGCGGGGATCGAGGGGATCCGGGTGATCAGCTTCGCCACCAACCGCGGCTCCGGCTCCGCAAGAAAGGTCGGGACCCGCGCCGCCAGGGGACGGGTGGTGGTATGGACCGACGTGGACATGACCTACCCCAACGACGAGATCCCCCGGCTGATCAAGGAGCTGGAGGGCTACGACCAGGTGGTCGGCGCCCGGACGTCGGAGCAGGGCACCGCCAAGGCGCTGAGGGTCCCGGCCAAGTGGCTCATCGCCCACCTGGCCAGCTACCTCACCGAGACCCGCATACCGGACCTCAACTCCGGCCTGCGGGCCTTCAGGCGCGAGGTGGCCCTGCAGTACCTGCACCTGCTGCCGGCGGGCTTCTCCTGCGTGACCACCATGACAATGGCCTTTTTGGCCAATGGCTACTCGGTGCGCTACGTGCCCATCGAGTACTCGCCCCGCGCGGGCACCTCCAAGTTCCACTGGTGGGTGGACACACGCCGCTACCTGCGCCAGGTCCTGCGCATGGTGCTGATGTACAACCCGCTCAAGGTGTTCATGCCGCTCGGCCTGGCCTTGCTGGGTGTCGGGGTGGCCAAGCTGGCCTACGACCTGGTCGCCAGCCACTTCCATGTCGCCACCGACACCATCGTGGTGCTGCTGGCGGCGGGGGCGATCATCGTGCTGGGCCTGCTCGCGGACCTGATAGTGCAGGTCGGCCGGGCACGCGACGAGGTGGACCCGGCCTCCATGTAGCTCCCGGCTCAGACTTCGGTGGGCGGCGCGGCGCGGGTGCTGAACGAGGCGGTCCAGGCCTCTTCGGTCTCCCCGTCGATGGTCAGGCGCCAGGTGAAGCGGGCGCCGAGGGACAGCGGGATTGGACCCAGGTTCACTGCCAGGGTCACGTCCACCGGGCTGCCCTCGGGCAGGTCGGTGGGCTTTCCCACCTGGAAGTCGCCCCTCACCTCCACCGGCTGGGGCCCGTCAGCGGTCTCGACCATCACCTCTCCCCCGTCGGCGTCCTGAAGGAACAGCTCCCAGTGGTGCGCTGCCTCCACCTCGTGCCACCCCACCTCGATCTTGAGGGCGATGGCGGAGGGGGTCGGCGACGGCCCGATCACGCTCCAGCCCCCGCCCAGGATGAACAGCTTGCCCTCTGAAACCTGGGCGGCATCGCACAACAGCATGGTTACCTTCATGCCGACCAGGCTAGTTGATCCGCCAACCCCGGCGCCACCGCTGGAGCGCTGCCCTAACATTAGGGTCGGTGAGCTTCGACCGCCTTTTGAGGAATGATGCCTACCGTCGCCCCCTGACCACCGCCCTCGAACGTCTGGGGGTCTCAGCAGGCTGGCGTTGCGCGGACATCGGCGCAGGCGGGGGGGATGTCAGCGTCGCCCTGGCCGAGGTGGTGGGCCGCGAGGGTCGGGTCTACGCGGTCGACAGCGACCCGGCGGCGCGAGACTCCACCGCCAAGGCCGCCGCGGCGGCGTCGGCGGCCCAGGTGATCGCCATCACCCAGGCGGCGGAGGACCTGTTGCTACCCGAGCCGGTGGACCTGGCGTACTGCAGGTTCTTGCTGGTCCACGTCATCGACCCGGTGGCGGTGCTGGCCCGGATGGCCGCCTCGACCACCCCGGAGGGTTGGATAGTGGCCCAGGAGCCGATCACCTCCGCCGGCCGTGTCGGTGGGGCTCCGCTGTCCATGGCCGCAGCACGCCACCCCGACGTGGGCGCGGTACTGCCCGCCCTGGTGCGCGACGCCGGACTGGAGCTGGTCGACGCCTGGGCCGAGTCCCAGGCCGGCATCGGGCCAGGGCCGGTGGCGGACTACCTCGCCGCCCTGACCGGGATCCACCCCGGCGACGAGCCGGTGGTGCTCCCCCCCCTGGTCACCATCCTCGCCCGCCGGCGGGCATAGCTCGGCCAAACAGCTAACTCTGGTAGTTTTGGGCACGTTTTAGGCCCAAAACTACCAGAGTTCGCCTCGTCACCCAGATCCGACGAGGTCCGCGGGGGTCAGCTGCTCGTTGAGCAGACGGGCGAAGCGCGCCGGCGAGCCGCCCACCCAGGCCCGGCACAGCCGGAGTCCCTCCACGTAGCAGGTGATGTAGGCCCGCCAGGTCGGGTCGCACAGGAACTCGACCGCTTTGGCGGCCCGCGCCCGGGGAACCAGGGTCCAGCTCGCCAGCTCGTCCACCACCACCTCGGGGTCGGCTCCGTCGGAGTGCAGGCGGAAGGCCGCGTTGGCCCGCGCCGCCCCGAGCGTCTCGCCGGCCTCGGCCACCGCCGCCACCACCTCGGGGTCGTAGGCGATCCCGAGCGGGCGAAGGTGCTCCGCAATCAGCACCTCGGGTCGCCGGCCCATCACCACCTCCAGGCCCAGGTCGGCCAGGCCCTCCGCCATCAGGCACTGAGGGGTGCCGACAAGGAACACCGCTTCCTCGAACTGGCCACCCCGGCGCACCAGCCCGACCTCCTTGCGGCAGTGCTCGGTGTGGTGGCCCGGATAGGCCTCGTGCGCCACCAGGTGCGCCAGGGCGCTGGATAGGACCGGCAGGTCCACGTTCACGGCCACACGGCTGGACAGGTTCCCCAGGTAGTAGTTGAACCCCGCCCAGGGTCGGTCGCACACCAGCTCGAAGCTGACCCGTTCGCCCTCGGGTAGGCCGAAGATAGCCAGCGTCCGGGCGCGCAGATCCTCCGCCAAGGAGGCGATGGCAGACTCCAGCCGGTCGGGCGGCACCGCCAGGGACTCGCGCCAGGCGACGTAGCGAGCCGCCACGGGGCCACTGCCCGGCACCACTGCGTCCAGGCGGGCGTGCGCCTCGGCGAAGGCGTCTTCGGGGACCCGGTTGGGGCGCACGCCGTAGCAAGCCTCCACCTCGTCGGCGTAGCTGAGCCGGGTACCGGCGAGGGATGCGGCGGTGGTGAGCAGGCCCACGAGCTGTGAGTGAAGCCAGGCGCGGCGCTGGGGGCTCTCGGGGTGGGTGGGGGTGCTGGAGGTTTCTACAGAACCTTCGAGCGATCCGACCGAGTCGAGGGGCTCCCCCGCCTCCAGGCGCCCCAGCAGCCCCCGCGCCTCCGCGGCCAACCGCTCCGGCGATACCGGCGGCTCCGCCAGGACGCGCCGCGCCAGCGGCGCCGGACCGTAGTAGGCGTCCACCAGCCCGTCGATGTGCCGGCCCAGCCGCAGGCCCAGCTCGACGTAGCCGCCTACCAGCCCCTCATTCAAGGGTGCTCCGTAAAAATGCCACCGTGCGCCCCCAGGCCAGAGCGGACGCCTCAGCCGAGTGCTGGGCCGGGCGAGCGTCGTTAAAGAAGCCGTGGTGAGTGTCGGGATAAATGAAGACCTCCGCCTGCTTGCCCAGGCCGGTCAGGGCCCGTTCTAGCTCGCGCGCCTTTTCTGGCCCGGCAAAGTCGTCCTCGGCGGCGTAATGGCCCTGGACCGCGGCGGTCATCGCCGAATAGTCCGGGGCAGCATTCGGCCAGGGAATCAGACCGTAGTAGGGGACAACCGCGGCCACCCGGTCCGGGCGCTGGCAGCCGAGCACCAGCGCCAGGCCCCCGCCCATGCAATATCCCACAACCCCTACCTTCGGCCCCGCCGAGGGCCGGGCCACCCCGTCCTTCGGCCCCGCCGAGCGCCGGGCCACCTCGTCTACCGCCCCGCTCATGTCCTTTCCCGCCTGGTCCAGGCGCATGCCCATCATCGCCTTTTGCGCCTCGTCCGGCTCGGCCGCGGTCAGCCCCCGGTACAGGTCGGGTGCCAGGGCGACAAAGCCTTCCGCTGCAAAGCGGTCGCACACATCTGCTATGTGGGGGACCAGGCCCCACCACTCCTGGATAACCACCACGCCGGGACCGTCGCCCGAGGCCGGGGTAGCCAAATAGCCCTGGTCGGTCCCGCCATTGCTGGCGAATGTGATCATCTCTCCCATTCGAGCCTCCCCTTTCTCAGTAGCTTTAATCAATAGAGGCCCCCGAGTTTGCGGTGATCCCAGGAGACCATCTTTTCCACCTCTATGCGCACCGCTACCCGTTTGGGCGCCGAGCCAATCATGGCCTCTCGCGCCGGACCCACCATCGGGCCGGCCGAGCCCGGCCCGGCATAGCGGTCCAGCAGGCGCTCCGCCAGTGCGGCGACCGTCTCGGTGTCCTCCACTATCACCCCCCGGCCAACCAGCTCGACGCCACGCAGGGTGGAGTAGCTGTCCCCGTCCTCCACCAGCGCGGTGAGGCGCGGGTCCCGGCGCAGGTTGACCGCCTTTTGCGCCCGAGCATAGGTCCAAAAAGCCGGCGCCCCCTCCAGCCAGGCGTACCACACCGCCACCAGGTGCGGCCGCCCGCCGGCCCCAATGGTGGCCACGGTCATCGTGCGAGCGCCGGCGAGGTACTCCTGCGCCTCCTCAGGGCTCATCGACACCTGGTTGCGCCTGCTCATGGCGCCACCGACGCGCTCATGCCCCCACCGACGCGCTCATGCCCCCACCGAACTGCTCATCGCCCCACCGAACTGCTCATGACCCCACCGACCCCAGCGGCCCCAGCAGTTCGGCCACCACCGGGCAGTCCGCCCGTCCCAGCGCCTCGGCCAGCGGGACCACCCCCCCCGGCCCGGCAACCTTCCCCCACAGGCCCCCAATCCGTTCCTCTATCAGCTCCCAGCTCCGATCCCAGGGTTCGCCCGGGTCGTCGTCGAGCCTGAGGGCCAGGGCCTGCCAGAGCCGGCCTGGGAGCACCCGACCAGCCCCGGCAACCAGCACCACCGGTACCTCCGCCGAGCACGCGACCGCCGCAGCGGCCCACGACCCCGCAGCCGCCACCACCCCTGAGTCGCCGAGAGCGAGCGCCTCCACCAGGACCACGTCGGCCGCGGCCACAGCCTGGGCCAGGCCGGAGGCCGGCACCTCGATCACCTCGGACCCGGCGCTGTGCAGCCGCCTCACCAAACCATCAGCCTCACATTCAGGGTCATAGCTCATCACCGCCAGGTCGCCCCTGCGCAGGACCGCGGACCCAGCCAGCTCGGGCCACCCGATCAGCACCACCGCGGCCGACTCTCCCAGCTCGTCGGCGAGCAGTCGAGCAGTCGGATCACGGTCCAGCTCGTCCACCACCGCCCAGCACTCGGCCGCCGGGTCCACCGAAGCCAGGACCCGCGACGCCAGCCACCACATCGGGCCCACCTGGGGATGGCGGCCCACCAGCCTCTTGCAGGCGGTGACCATCGCGGCGGGATCGCCCGCCAGGCCCGCCAGAGCGGCGGCAGCCTCGCTCACCAGCGAGGAGGGGGGCGCACCGCCAGCCCTGGCCACGTAGCGCAGACGCTCGATGGGGTGCACCGCTGCGAGCCTAACCGGCCGATCTTGGCACCCTGAAGACATCCTGGATGACTTCAGGGTGCCAAGATCGGGCAGAGTCCGGCACCAGAGCCCGGCGGGGGCGCACTGAGCGGGGGTGGGCGCTGGTCGAGGGGCAGCACTGGGCCAAATTAATATAAAATCCCGCCCCGGGTCATAGCCAGGGTGTCCAGCGCCCGGTCCACCTCTGACTCAGAGAGCAGGCCCCTCTCCAGCACTACCGCCCTCAAGGTCTTTCCGGAAGTTGCCGCGGCCTTGACCACCTCGGCGGCGGCCTCGTAGCCGATCCACGGGTTGAGGGCGGTGGCCAGCGCCGGCGAGGAAGCCGCGTAGGCCGCGCAGCGCTCCACCTCGGCCTCGATCCCCGCCACGCAGCGGTCGGCCAGCGCCCGCGCCGCCCCGGTGAGCAGACGGATCGACTCGCACAGGTTGGCAGCGATGACCGGCGCCATCAGGTTCAGCTCGAGGGTGCCCGCCGCCCCCCCGAAAGCGACCGCCGCGTCGTTGCCGATCACCTGGGCCACCACCTGGCAGACCGCCTCGGGCACGACCGGGTTCACCTTGCCGGGCATGATCGACGACCCCGGTTGCAGCTCAGGCAGGCGGATCTCGCCCAGCCCGCAGCGCGGCCCGCTGCCCATCAGGCGCAGGTCGTTGGCCACCTTATAGAGAGCAATTGAGCACCCGCGCAGCCCAGCCGACGCTTCCACCAGCGCATCGCGCGCCCCCGCGGTGGCGAAGTGATCCCGCGACTCGGTCAGCGCCAAGCCGAGGCGCTCGGACAGATCGGCGATCACCGCGCGGGCAAAGCCCGGCGGCGCGTTCAGCCCGGTGCCGACCGCCGTGCCCCCCAAGGGGAGCTCGCACAGGCGCCCCATCAGGCCCTCCAGCAGCTCAACGCAGCGTCGGATCTGTGCGGTGTAACCCCCGAACTCCTGGCCGAGGGTCACCGGGGTGGCGTCCATCAGGTGCGTCCTGCCCGCCTTGACCACCCCGGCAAAGGCCGCCGCCCGCTCCCCCAGGGCCTCGGCGAGGTGCTCCAGCGCCGGGACCAGCTCCTTGGCGATCCCCTGGGCGGCGGCGAGGTGGATCGCGCTCGGGAACACATCGTTGGAGGACTGCGAGGCGTTGGGTTCGTTGTTCGGGCGGATCTCGGTTCCCAGGCGCTCGCCGGCCAGGTTGGCCAGCACCTCGTTCATGTTCATGTTGGTGGAGGTCCCCGACCCGGTCTGGAACACGTCGACCGGGAACTGCCCGGCGTGGCGCCCCTCGGCGACCTCCCCGGCCGCAGCGACCAGGGCAGCGGCCACTCCTGGGTCGATGACACCGAGAGAGGCGTTGGCGCGGGCGGCGGCGGCTTTGATCTGGGCGAGCGCGCAGATCAGCTCGGGGTCCATACCTCGGCCCGAGATGGACAGGTTCTCCACCGCGCGCTGGGTCTGTGCCCCCCAGCGAGCGGTGGCAGGGACGCCCACCTCCCCCATCGAGTCGTGTTCGATCCGGAGCGCTTCCATGCTTGTCCAAGGTAGGTTATCGCAACATTAGTGGGCCACCGGTCCGTCAGATTTTGTGAGGTTTCTTGGCCATACCCTTGCGCAAAGGACGCAAATGGTTTAGGTTGTCGCCCTAGTGACCTTCCGATCTTGCTTCTCGGGGGCGCGAGCGTACGCAAACCGGTTTCAGCCGCAAAGGTGGGGCCTGGCGGCGGCGCTGGTGGCCACAGTCCTTCTTTCTCCGCTGGCGAGCAACGCCGTACCCGCCGGCGCCACCAGCCTGGCGTCGGCCCAGGCCCAGGCCGCCCAGCTGGAGAGCGAGATCAGCGCCGAACAATCCCGGGTCGACTCGCTCTCCCAGGCCTATGACGCCGCCCAGATCAAGGTGACCGCCCTGAACGCCCAGGTCACCGCGGCCAAGGCCTCCCTGGCCAAGATGACCGCCAACGTCGCGGGCATCACCACCAAACTGCGCGCCCAGGCAATCCAGTCGTGGGTCAACCAGGGCAGCGGCAGCTCGTTGCAGGCCCTGCTGGAGGGCAACGCCTCCCAGCTCATGGTGCGACAGCAGTTCATCAACTCGGTGGGCGACAACGAGCAGAACACCGTCGATGCGCTCAACATCGCCGAGCGGGCCGAGCACGCCAAACAGGAGTCGCTCACGAAAGCCCAGGCTGCGGCGAACGCGGAGTTCAACACCGTCGCCTCTGACAAGAGCGCGGCAATCAACGAGACCGCCGCCTACCAGAACACTCTGGCTCAGGTACACGGTCAGATCGCCACCCTGGTAGCCCAGATCCAGGCCGAGCAGCAGGCCAAGCGCCAGGCGGCGGCGCAAGCGGCGGCCAACCAGCTCGCCGCGCAGCAGGCGCAGCAGGCGCAGCAGGCGCAGGCGCAGGCCACAGCGGCCGCTGCACCCCTGGGGAGTTCCGGCGGCGGCGGCCTGCCGACAGTCTCGGGATCCTCGGGTCCGCCACCTCCCCCCGGTGGCGGTGCGTCCACTGCGGTATCGGTGGCGCTTGCCCAACTGGGGACCCCGTATGTGTGGGGCGGCGCGTCCCCGGGAGGATTTGACTGCTCTGGGCTGGTCCTTTACGCCTGGGGCCAGGCCGGGGTGAGCCTGCCCCACTACACCGGCTCCCAGTACGCCGACACCACCCAGGTCCCCCTCGCCGATGCCCAGCCTGGCGACCTGGTGTTCTACTACGTGCCCGGTGAGGCCAATCCTGGCCACGTCGCCCTCTACATCGGCGGTGGACAGGTGGTCTCGGCGAATGAGACCGGGACCAACGTGCAGACCCAGTCGATCTACTACGACGGCAACATCATGGGGGTTGGCCGGGTGAGCTGAGCTTGACAGCATGAGCTTGAAAGCACGGTAGGACCTGGCGCGAAGCGGGAGAGCGCCAGCTTGGAAGCCAGGGATCTCAATGGGGGGCCTGTGAGCCAGCAGTCGAAAAAGTTCAAACGAAGCTTGCGCTTCAGGCAGATGAGCAGGGGGACCCTGGTCGCGGTGCTGGCCGGGGGGACCGCTGCTACGGCTGGCCTGGCCGCTCTGGCCGAGACGGTGGCCGCTTCGCCCACCTTGTCCCTCGGGCGAATCTCCGGTGCGGACCGATTCGCCACCGCGGTGGACATCGCCAAAGCCACCTATGGCGGCTCCTCTGGGGCCACGCCCGACCTGCCCACCGTGCTCATGGCGACAGGGACCAACTTTCCCGACGCCCTGGCCGCCACCTACCTGGCCGGCGAGATGAAGACCTCCATCTTGTTGGCCAACCCCGATTCGCTCCCTTCGGCGACGCGCGCCGGCCTGGTCGCCTTCCATACCACCACCGTCGACCTGATCGGCGGGCCCGCGGCGGTGGACAACTCGGTGGTATCGGACCTGACCGCGATGGGGATAACGGTGAAGCGGATCTTCAACCAGGACGGCTGCACAACTACCTGCAGCCGCTTTGACACCATGGATTCTGTGGACACCATGGCCGGGACCACCCCGGGCACTTCCACCGGGCCCAACTCGAATGTTGGTCTTCCCGTCGCCAACCAGCGCACCGCGATACTGGCTACCGGGGACAACTTTCCCGATGCCCTGGCCGCGGGCCCGATGGCGGTCGGCGACCACTTCCCGATCATCCTGACCGCCGGAACGCCGGCGACGATGTCGCCCCAGGCGTTGGCGGTGATCCACCAGGACCAGATCAATCACCTGATCGTGGTGGGCGGCGCAGCGGCAATCAACCCCTCCCAGTACAAGAACCTGGCGGGGATCACCGTTGACACCGACGCCACCCAAGGGGCGAACCGCTCCCAGACCTCCGAGCTGTTGGCCCTCGACGAGGTGGCCAACTACGGGATGTCCGATACCGCGCTGAACATCGCCAACGGCTTCGACCCGAGCTTCAACGGGATCACAGGCGTGCCCGCCAGCCAGCAGCCTTCCAATGCGATCAACCTCGGAGCGGTCAGCCTGGGTGGCGGCCAGCGCCCCTCCCCCTCGGCCGGCGCAAGGGCGAAGGCAGCCAATGGCCCAGCTGTTGCGCCGGGCTCGACCCCCGCTGTTGCGCCCGCAGGCACCTCGACAAATGCTGGTGCATTGAGTGACCTACTCGGCACCATCAACCTGCGCAGCGGCACCACCCAAAACCCTGGCCTGGTGGGCTTCACCCCCGATGCCCTGGCCGGGGCGGTGCTGGGTGGCACCGGTGCCCCCCTCGCCCCCACCCTGATCACCGACAGCCCGACCAACCCGGGCTACGTGGTCGACTTTGTCAAGGCCGAGTCCTCCAGCCTGGTACAGGGCGACGTGTTCGGCGGGACCTCTGCGGTGAGCCCAGCGGCCATGGCACAGGTCCTCGCCGCTGCGCCCGGTTCCGCTGCCTCCAGCGCGGCTGCCCTCGGAGAACGTACCCCTGCCACTCCCGGGGGTCCCGGGGCGTCGTTGGCCGCTCCCTCCGGCGGATCGGCTGCGGTGACCGCCGCGCTCGCTCAGCAGGGGATACCTTATGTCTACGGGGGATCGAGCCCTGGTGGCTTCGACTGCTCCGGACTGGTCATGTACGCCTGGGCAGCGGCCGGGGTGAGCCTCCCGCACAACTCGGTGTCTCAGTACGAGGACACCACACAGGTACCCTTGGCTGGGCTGGCGCCTGGTGACCTGGTCTTCTACGACGAGCCCGGCGGGCCGAACCCAGGGCACGTCGCCATGTACATCGGTGGGGGCCAAGTGGTTGCGGCCGACACCACCGGGACCACGGTCAGGGTCGAGTCGATGTACGTCGACGGGGTCCCGACGGGCTACGGGCAGGTCTCTTGACCGCCGCTGATTGCTCGGCTCCTTAGGGGCCTGCGGTGTGGGCGGTGACCATCTCCGCTGGCGCCCTCGCCTGGCGGGAGCACGACAACCCCGTACCTGAGGCGGGAGAGCTGCTGGTCGCGGTCCGGGCTGCGGGGGTGAACAACGCTGACCTGATGCAGCTGGCGGGGAACTACCCTCCCCCGCCCGGCAGCCCCGCCGACATACCTGGGCTGGAGCTGGCGGGCGAGGTAGTACGGCTCGGCTCCGGGGTGACCAGCTTCGAGGTGGGTGACCGGGTGATGGCAATCGTGGGCGGTGGCGCCCAGGCCGAGCTGGCGGTGGTGCACGAGAGGGTGGCAATGCGCGTCCCGTCCGGGCTGGGGTGGGAGGCGGCGGGAGGGTTCCCGGAAGCGTTCACCACTGCGCACGACGCTCTATGGTCCCAGTGCGGGCTCGCGATGGGCGAGCGACTCTTGGTGAACGGCGCGGCCGGGGGCGTGGGCTCGGCGGCGGTCCAGCTGGGGGTGGCGACCGGGGCCAGGGTAACCGCGAGCATCCGGGCCGAGGCCCAGCGCGACGCCATGCTGGCTCTGGGCGCGCAGGCGGTGTGGGTCGTCGGCGGTCCGGGGGGCGGCGGTCCGGGCGGGCCGTTCGACGTGATCCTGGAGCTGGTCGGCGGGCCGAACATGGCCGCCAACCTGCGAGCGCTCGCCACGGGCGGGCGGATCGCGGTCATCGGCACAGGCGGGGGTTCGAAGTGCGAGCTGGACCTTGCTAGGCTGATGTCGCGGCGGGCAACGCTGCACGGCTCGACCCTGCGTGCCCGCCCGCTGGAGGCCAAGGCCACCGCCGCTCGTGCGGTCGAGGCGCAGGTCGTGCCCCTCCTGGCCGACGGTCGTTTGCGTGTTCCGGTTGCCCAGGCCTGGCCCATGGAACAGGCCTCCTCGGCATACGAGCGCTTTGCTGCGGGCGGCAAGGTGGGCAAGCTGGTGTTGGTGACCAGCTGATCGCCTCCGGGCCCTTTTCTGGCACGACATGGAACTGCCTCCGTGTCACGGGTGTCATAGCAGACGTGAAACCTTTCCGAACCTCAATCCTTTTGACGCTGGGGGTGGGCACCGCCGTCCTCGGCCTGGCCGCCTGCGGTGGCGCCCCCACCAAGGCGGGCACCGGGGCCAGCTCGCCGACGACAACGGCCTCGACGACAACGGCCTCGACAACCACGCTCAACTCCGCCGCAGCGAGCCGCTGTGCTGTGTCACAGCTCAGCGTCGCTCCCACCAACCGCGCGGCTGGCCTGGACAACGTGGGAGTGGTCAACGTGCTGCGCAACATTTCGTCCACCAACTGCACCCTGGAGGCAGCTTCAGCGGCGCACTGTCACCGGGAGCCACTCCGCAGACCCTCACCAAGATGCTGAGCACGCCTACCTGTGGCACGGGATCCGGTACCATTGAGTCGACCGTCAGCCTCGGAGATGGCGTGCTGGGCATGCTCACGACCTCGAAGGGCAGCGTTTGTGACCTGCGCTGGAACCAGCGCGCCTGGATCATCGACATCGGGCAATCGGGCGGGACACTCGCACAGGTGAAGCCCCTGGCCACACAGGTCATAAAGGCCATGACCACCGAGAACCTGCCGGCAGCGCGAGGGACCCTCGCAATCATCGACTCAGGAGACGGCCAGCACACCACGGCCTCCTGGCTTCAGGGCCAGGTCCTCTACCAGGTGGGGGGGTACCACCTGGCTTCGGTGGCACTGAGCCTGCTCGGCTCGGTGGCCAGGGTCTCAGGATAGGAGAGGGCCGGGCGGGCCTGCGACCACCGGGCCGGGCGGGCCTGCGACCACCGAGCCGGCACGAGGCGCTAGTTTGCGGAGGGGTCCTCAGGGTAGCCGGCCAGGATCGCCACCTCCGGGGATTGGCGACGCAGCACGGACTTCCACAAACCGCCTGGGTCGGTCGAGAACGCGTCCTCCTCCGACGGGTCCGCCACCATCCAGCCACCCAGCCCCAGCTCGGAGGTGAGCTGGCCCGGACCCCAACCTGCGTAGCCTGCAAACACCCGCACCGTGGAGACCGAAGCCGCTGCGGCTGAGGGGTCTCCGTTGAGATCCAGGGTCCCGATGTCAGCCAAGACGGGTCGCCATCCCTGAGGCCTGTCAAAGGCGAGCTGTTCCAGCGGGCTCGGCTCGGGGATTGTCCCGGAGGTGGGGGCTGGCGGTGCCGGGGCACGCAGACGGCCGAGGCAGATCGCCGCGGCCGAGGCCACCGGGCCGCCCACGAACACCACTGCCGGTGCGGCCGCAAGGCCCACCCACTGACGCAGCGGTTCGCCAAGGTCCAGCTGACTGGGCCGGTTGAGCACCAGCCCGAGGCTGCCACCCGAGTCGTGGTGCAGCACGAGCACGACGGTCCGGGCAAAGTTGGGGTCCGCCATCACCGGCGCCGCCACCAGGAGCTTCCCCGACAAGTCGGGCTCCGAGTCCCTACCAGGGCCGTCCGGCCCGCCGGCGCCGCCAGACAGACCGGGTCTGGGCATGCCCCAGCCGGCGGTGTCGTCTCCGAGCGGGCCCCAGGCACTTGGTCCGAAGCCCTCCCACCGACCTCCCTCCCACCGACCTCCCTCCCTCCCGGGATCAGGGGGGCGGGGCGGTTCTTCGTTCAGGATCACTCCCATTCGATGGTCCCCGGGGGTTTGGAGGTGATATCCAGCGCCACCCGGTTCACCCCCGCCACCTCGTTGATGATCCGGCTCGACAGGCGCTCGCACAGCGACCAGGGCAGGCGCGCCCAGTCCGCGGTCATGGCGTCATCGCTGGTCACCGCCCGGATCACCACCGGGTAAGCGTAGGTGCGCTCGTCCCCCATCACCCCCACGCTGCGGACCACTGGCAGGACCGCGAAGGCCTGCCACAGCTCGCGCTCCAGACCGGCCAGGCGCACCTCCTCGGTCACTATCGCGTCCGCAGCCCGCACTATGGCCACCCGCTCAGGGGTCACCTCCCCCACCACCCGAACGGCCATGCCGGGACCCGGGAAGGGCTGGCGCCACACGATCTCGTCGGGCAGGCCGAGCTCGGAGCCCACCGCGCGCACCTCGTCCTTGAACAGGGCGCGCAGCGGCTCGACCAGGCCGAAGCCAATCTCCGCCGGCAGGCCCCCCACATTGTGGTGCGACTTGATCGTCGCCGCGTGCGCGGTGCCCGACTCCACCACGTCTGGATACAGCGTGCCCTGGACCAGCCAGCGGGCGTCGGCGCGCTCGGAGGCCACCGCCTCGAACACCCGGATAAAAGCCTCGCCCACTGCCTTTCGCTTGAGCTCGGGGTCCACCACCCCCTCCAGGGCGGCAAAGAATCGCTCCGAGGCGGCCACGGTTACCAGGTCCCCAGAGAAGGCGGCCCGTACCTGGGAGGCCTCCCCCTCGCGCATCAGGCCGGTGTCCACGAACACACAGGTCAGCTGGGACCCGACCGCCCGGCGCGCCAGCGCCGCCGCAACCGCTGAGTCCACCCCCCCCGACAACCCGCACAGGACGTGGTCCGCCCCGACCAGCTCTCGGATCGCCGCCACCGCCGAGGAGACGATCGATGCGGGCGTCCAGGTCCCCGCACAGCCGCAGACCTCGCGCACAAAGCGCCGGATGAGCGCCTGGCCTCCCTGGGTTTGGGCCACTTCAGGGTGAAATTGGACTCCGTAGAGCCGACGACCCGTGTCCTGGAGCGCAGCCACCGGGGCATCCGCTGTCGTAGCGGTCACCTCGAAGCCCGGCGGTGCGGCGGTGATCGCGTCGGCGTGGCTCATCCACACGTCCGAGATGGCCGGCCAGCCGAGGAGCAGCCCCACCGGGCCGGCCGGCGCGCCGGCACTGGCGGTCACCGCCAGCTTTGTGCGGCCGAACTCGCCCCGCCCGGTCCGAGCGACCACCCCGCCCAGGGTCTGCGCAATCAGCTGGGCACCGTAGCAGATGCCCAGGACCGGCACCCCCGCCGACAGGATGGCAGGGTCGATCGCCGGCGCCCCCTCGACGTGAACCGAGCGCGGCCCCCCCGACAGGATGATCCCCGCCGGACCGCGCTCGCGGATTTCCGCCAGCGTGATGGTGTGCGGGACTATCTCGGAGTAGACCTGCGCCTCGCGGACCCGGCGGGCGATCAGCTGGGCGTACTGGGCGCCGTAGTCGACGACCAGCACCACCTCCTCAGCCGGGCTCATCCCCCGAGAATAAAGGGGCCGCCGTCCCGCCGGCACTCAGCCCGGAACTCAGCCCGTCACTCAGCCCGGAACTCAGCCCGGAACTCAGCCCGTCACTCAGCCCGGCACTCAGGCCAGCCCCAACAGCTCGTCCACCCTCAGCTCCACGCCGGGGAGTCCTTCGATCACCAGTGTCTCGCCCCGCTGGGCATGGCGGACATCAGCGAAACCCTCAGGGCCGGGGCTGGTCAACCGAATAGAAGTCGGCACGGGGATGCAGCACGGCCACGTCCGGCTCTGGCAATGAATAGTCGTCCAGCTGGACCGGGTTCTGGACGGACACGATCGCCCGGCCCACCGTGGCCACCACGAGCAATGCATTGCGGCATTGTCGATGGCACCGCCGTCGGTGGTGGCGGTGTTGGCCGAGAAGGTGGAGTGGGTGACGGTGAGGGTGCCGCCATCTCCGCTGTAGATGGCGCCGCCGCTCTCGTTGCCAGTCTGGGGGGAGCCGTCCGGCTCGATGGTGACCGGTTCGGTCGCTGTTCCGTGGTTCAGGGTGAAGTTGCCCACGTAGTCGGTGCTGGTGTCACCCGCTGTGCCAGGGGTGGCCAGCTAGATCGTATCGCCGTCGCCTACCAGGGACAGGGCCTGGGTGAGGGTGCACTGGCTGGCTGGGGTGGTGGTCTGGTCACAGCTGGTGGGCGAGGTGCCACTTGCCGAGGCAGGCGAAGTCAAGGCGCTCAGCCCGGCACCCGCCAGGCCAGCACAAAGGACGACCGCCACAGCGGGCCGGGCCAGGGAACGCGCCATCACCCGGCTTGCCTGCCCCAGGCTGGATCGCTTCGGACCACCCACCGCGTGCGTCTTCTAGCACTCCTCGCCCATAGATAGGGGCCACCGTGGCCTCGCGCACAGGATTACCCCGAGCTTGGCGCCGAGCAAGGATCACGGCGCCCGCACCGGCAGCTGCGCCCGCCGGGACTACGGCGGGTCGGGGGAGGGCACCGCGGGCCGGCACCACCGCCGCAAATTAACAAAAAGGTCCCTCAGGCGCCCATGCCCACGCCCTGGGCACGCTGGGCGGCCTTGCCCTCGCTCATCAGGGCGGGTGCGACCATCACCTCGGCCTTCTGGAACTCCTTGACGGTGGCGTAGCCGCAGGTGGCCATGGAGGTGCGCAGGGCGCCGAACAGGTTCATCCGCCCGTCGTTCTCGTGCGCCGGGCCGACGAGAACCTCGGCCAGGCTGCCGCGGGTCTCGGTACGGATACGAGCCCCTCTCGGCAGCGTCGGGTGGAATGTAGCCATTCCCCAGTGATACCCGCGCCCCGGCGCCTCGGCGGCTGCGGCGAGGGGCGAGCCGATCATCACCGCGTCGGCCCCGCAGGCGATGGCCTTGCAGACGTCCCCGCCCCGGCTCATGCCGCCGTCGGCGATGACGTGGCAGTACACGCCGGTCTCGTCCAGATGGCGGATGCGCGCGCCGGCCGCGTCGGCGATCGCGGTGGCCTGGGGAACGCCCAGGCCGAGCACTCCCCTGCTGGTGCAGGCGTTGCCGGGACCGACCCCGATGAGGATCCCGGCCGCCCCGGTGCGCATCAGGTGCAGGGCGGCCTGGTAGGAGGCACACCCCCCGACGATCACCGGAAGGTCGAGCTCCCGAATGAAGCGCTTGAGGTTGAGCGGCTCGACGCTGCGAGAGACGTGCTCCGCGGACACGACCGTGCCCTGGATCACCAGCAGGTCAAGCTCGGCGGCGAGGATCGCACCCAGCAGCTCCTGGGTGCGTTGGGGGGTGACCGCCGCAGCCGAGACCACCCCGGCGGAGCGGATCTCGCGGATGCGCTCGGTAACCAGCTCGGGGCGGACCGGCTCGGCGTAGATCTGCTGCATCCGGGCAGTGACCTTGTCACCTTCCAGAGCCGCGATCTCCTCCAGTACCCCGGTGGGGTCCTCATACCGGGTCCACAGGCCCTCCAGGTTGAGCACCCCGACCCCGCCCAGGCGGCCCACCTCGATGGCGGTCGCCGGGCTTACCACCCCGTCCATTGCGGCGGCCATCAGCGGCAACTCGAAGCGGAATGCGTCGATCTCCCAGGAGATGTCCACGTCCTCGGGGTCCCTGGTGCGCCGGGACGGCACGATCGCGATGTCGTCGAACCCATAGGCCCGCCGCCCCGACTTGCCAATGCCAATCTCAAGCTCAGCCATAAATGCGAGGATAGAAGCTCTATGATTTAAATTTGCTCGGTGCCCCCGGCCCTCCGTGCCCACCCCCGCCCCGTCGCGATTGCGAGCGCGTAGTCAGGCTGGTCCGAGGAGCCCTTCGACGCTCAGCGTCACCGTGGGCAACGCCCCGACTACCAGGGTCTCGTCCCGGCGGGCACGACGGGCATTGGCGTAGCCGTCAGGCCGCGGGTCGCCGAACACCCGGATCTCCATGGCGTTCACATCCACCACCCACAGCTCGGGAACGCCGGCTCGGGCGTAGCGGGGCGCCTTGAAGCTCACGTCCCAGTTGAGGGTGGAGTCCGCCACCTCGACGACGAGGAAGGCATCGCTCGCCGACGGGGCACGGCCTTCCCATGAATCGAGGCCGGGGTGCAACAGGGCCAGGTCGGGCTCGGGCTCGGAGTAGTCGTCCAGCTGGAGCGGGCACTGAACCGAGACCAACGCCTGCTCCCCCACCGCGTGGACGAACAAGTGGTTAAGGCGCATCACGCAGACGTGGTGAGGATGAGCCATCGCTGCCATCTGGAATACCTCCCCGTCGATCAGCTCGAGGTGGGAGTCACCCTGGAAGAGCCCGGCCTCCCCCATGCGGCGCCACTGCTCCACGCTGAAGGCGTAACGGGTCGAGGCCTGGTCGAGCGCCACGTCCTCAGTCTAGCTGTTGCCGCCTTGGCGGCGAATCTGGCGGTTAGCCTAGGAGCATGAGTGCGGGCCAGTCGGCTGTGTCAGGGCCAGGTGGGCAGGACCCGGGCCGGCGGGTGGTGGTGGTCGGCGCGGGCTTCGCCGGGCTGGCGGTGGCCTCGGAGCTGGCGGGCGCGGCGGTAAGCGTGACGCTGGTCGACAGGCACCACTTCAACACATTCCAGCCTTTGTTGTACCAGGTGGCCACCGCCGGGCTGAACCCCGGGGACATCGCCTACCCGGTTCGATCCTACGTGAAGGCGTACCCGGCGACCGACTTCCGCCGGGGCGTGGTGAGCGGGGTGGACCTGGGGGCTCGGGTGGTGTGCTTCGAGGACGGGGGGACGCTGGGATACGACTACCTGGTGTTGGCGGCGGGCGCGACAACCAACCACTTCGGCGTCCCCGGAGCGGTCGAGCACAGCCGGGCGATCTACACCATGGAGGACGCCCTGGCGGTGCGTTCCCAGATCTTCAACCTCCTGGAGGCCGCCGCCGCCCGGACACTGGACGGCTCGGCGAGTGGCGGGTCGGCGAGGGACGGGTCGGCGAGTGGCGGGTCGGCGAGTGGCGGGTCGGCGGCCGGGCTGACGGTGGTGGTGGTCGGGGGCGGGCCGACCGGGATCGAGATGTCGGGCACGCTCGCTGAACTGCTGGCCATGGAGCTTGGCACGGCCTACCCGGACCTCTCCCCCGACGAGGCGCAGGTCATGCTGGTAGAACAGTCTGACCGCCTGCTGGCGGCATTTCATCCCAAGCTGGGCCGATACGCCGAGCGGGTGCTGCGGCGCCTGGGAGTGGAGGTGCGCCTCTCCCAGGCGGTTACCTCAATCGAAGAGGGCAAGGTGACCCTGTCGTCGGGTGAGGTGATCGGGTGTGGCCTGGTGGTCTGGGCGGCAGGGGTTGGGGCCGGGCCTCTGGCCGCTTCCCTGGACGTCACCAAGGCCCGCGGCGGCCGCCTCGCGGTGGGTCCGGACCTGCGCCTAGTCGGCCAGGACTCGGCCTTCGCCATCGGGGACATGGCCGGGGCACTAGCCGAGCCCGGCGGGTCGGGCAGGTCGGCTGCCGGGTCGGGCAGGTCGGGCGGGGCGCTGCTGCCCCAGCTGGCCCAGCCCGCCATCCAGGAGGGCCGACACGCGGGGCGCCAGATCCGCCGGCTGATGGAGGGCTTGGACACTGTGCCATTCGCCTACCACGACAAGGGCACCATGGCCACCATCGGGCGCCGCGCCGCAGTGGCGCAGCTGCCCGGCGGTATTCGCCTGTCGGGCACCGCGGCCTGGCTCGCATGGCTGGGACTGCACCTGGTCACCCTGGTAGGGTTCCGCAACCGGGCATCGGTCCTGTTGAACTGGGCCTGGCGCTATGCCTCCTGGCACCGCGGAACCCGGGTGATCGTGGGCGATTAGTTGCGTTCGGCGGTTCCGTTCGGACCGGACCCAGCAACGCGTCCACGCTGAGGCGAAGCCTGGTCAGGTGGTTGACGCAGACGAAGCGCGGGTGGCCAATGGCGTTCGTCTCGAATGTCTCCCATCGATCAGCTCGACCAGCGAGTCCTCGTCGAGAAGGCCGACCTCGGCAATGAGGTGCCATTCCCTCACGCTGAAGGCGTAGCGGCGGGGAGCCTGGTCAATCAATGTCGCCAGCTTATTGCGCACCCCGTGGGCTCGCATTTCGGGTTAGGATCAACCTGTGTATAGCGAGCTAGAGGAGCTCGCCGGCTCCGTGTTTGTCTGTCCAGTCGGCGAGCTCACCCAGCTCCACTCCGCTCGTTCCGCTGGCCATACGACCAACTCAAGGCGGACCTCCGCCTCAGCTTCGAAGAGGCCGTGCCCCCTCCAGGAATCTTTGAACTCGCCCTGCATCTGCAGCGCGATCTCGCCCATCACCACGGGATGTGGCACAGGGTCCCAATCCCCGACCTGCTGATTGCAGAGACCGCGATCGCAAGAGGGCTCGGCTTGGTCCACGTTGATCGGGACTTCGATCGCATCGCCGAGGTACGACCGCTGGTGGTTCGACGCCTTGGGGCCAGGTAGGTGCGGAGCGGGGACCGGGTCAATCTCGGTGGCCGGCTTATTTGGCCGCCGGCCGGGCGTGCATTCAGGTAGTTCGGGCGGTGGACGCCGAACTGAGGAGTGCTACCCGCCCGGGTGACGGGTAGCGCTCCTCAGTTCAGGTAGAACTCCTCAGTTCCGTCACCCCATGCGCGGATAGGACGGCGGGACCGTGTGAGCCGGCCGAGCACCGTGCGCGTTCAGGGCCGGCGACCGGTGTAAGCAACCAGGCGGTCGATCGCCGGCGCATCCTCGGGAACGACCACCGCCTCGACAAATGGTGGTCCGCCGGCTCGCAGGTGCTCCGGCATCTGCGCTACCACTGACTTGAACAGCTCGGTCCGCCCCTCGGGCGGAAGGGCCTGGCGGTAGGCGTCGATGGAAACTTCCAGCACCTCGCCGTCCCAGTCAGGTTGCTGGCCGGTCGCCTGCGCCAGGTCCCAGGTGTGGACGGGCGCGGGCGCTGTTCATGGCGGCCGATATAGGGGCTGGGTCCGGCGCGCTAGAGGTCCGAGCCGCGCTGCGCAAGCTGCTCCGTGCACTACCCGAGCCCATGCGAGTCGAAGCAGAGGCGGCCCAGGGGGCTGTGGTGGTGGACCCCGCTGTGTGGGGACGCCGCTCCGCCCCAGCTCGGCCCACGCCGCACCTCGACGTACTCCAACAAGCGGTTGTGTCCGGCGTGCAGGTCAGCCTCGACTACATCGCGGCCGACCGGACTCCCAGCAGTCGGGTAGTACATCCTGTGGGCTTGGTGGCCAAAGGCCAGGTCTGGTACCTGGTGGCGTCCACCAGCGAGGGCTTGCGCAGCTTCCGGGTGGACCGCGTGGCCTCGGCGTCGCCGAACGGGGAACCCGTGGTGCGCCCCGAAGGATTCAACCTGCGCTCCACGTGGGAAGTGATAGTGGGCGAGGTAGAGGAGCGAAGGTCGGCATTCCGGGCGCGCGGGCTCCTCGACCCGACGTTTGTGGGGCTGTTCCGAGCCTTGCTCGGCACCCGGGTCAGCATCGGACCCCCCGCGGCCGACGGTCGGGTGGAGGTGGAGGTGGGCGGGCACGGGACGGATTCGCTGGCTGGCGAGCTGGCGGGGTTCGGAGCCGCCCTGGAGGTGATCGAGCCTGCCGAGGTCCGTGAGCGTCTAGCCCTCATCGGCACCGAGCTAATAGAGCGTTACGGTGTCCCGTAACTGTTGGTGAGCTTGTGTCGAGCTATTTGCGGAAGGCGTCCCTGACCTTTCCGCCAGCGTCCCTGACCTTTCCGCCAGCGTCCTTGACCTTTCCGCCAGCGTCCTTGACCTTCTCGACGGCCTGCTTGAGCTCCCCTCCGGTACGGTCGAGCGTCCCCTTGTCCTCGAGTGACTTATCGCCTGCGGCTCTGCCAACACCCTCCTTAGCGCGACCCTTCAAGACCTGTGCCTTGGCCTTGGCTTTTTCCGCGATACCCATGTGACCCCTCCTTCAACTAGTCGGCGCCGAAGCGTCTGCCAGGCCAAACCTACCCAGTCCGATCAACCCTCAAGCCCAGCCCTAATCAGACGCGGCCTCGAACAACGACAGTGCCGCCAGCCGGTCCATGGGTCTGTTGTCCTGGCCACAGTTGCGGTCATAGACGCAAGAGGGACATCCGTTCTTGCAGTGGCAGTCCCGCAGGAGCCCGGTGGTCAGACTCACGAGGCGCTCGAAGCTCTCGAATGCCCGCTCTGCGATCCCGATGCCGCCTGGGTAGGCGTCGTACACGAAGATCGCCGCGCCGCCCACCCCTGCGTGGTGCGTGCTGGACATCCCCCCGGCATCGCCCCGATCGCACATCGCCAGCAGAGGCAGCATGTGGACCAGGGCGTGTTCCGCGGCGTGCAGCCCGCCTGCAAAGTCCCGACCGGGCGCAGCGGAACCCGGCCGAACAGCGGGGTCCGTCGGTTCTGCCGGGTCCGTCGGTGAAGCCAGGTACGTCGGTGCTGCCAGGTACGTGGGTGCTGCCGCAGACCTGATTTCGGCCGCTGTCTCGGGTGCAAAGGAGAGCCAGAGCGCCACCGTGTCCATCTCCACCGGCGGAAGGTCCAGCGCATGGGTACCCAGCGTGCGGTCTCGCAACTTGAGCCGGAAGGCATAGAAGCGCTGGCTCGTCCTCACCTCCCCAAGGCACAGCGTTGCCCGTCCGACCGATCGACGCCGACGTTCGGCGAGCACCTGGATCGAGGTGCTCCCGAGCACCTCGGTGTGGTTATCGCTGCGCTCAACGCCCACCTCGGCCACCCCAGCATCCAGGTCCAAGGCCGCTACCCGGTAGCTGCTCCCCCGGTGCAAGATGATGGCTCCGGGGTAGGCCGAGGCCAGCGCCCGCCCGGTAGACATGGTCTCCAACAGGCGTTCTCCGCAGCGGACCTGCACCGAGCTGTCCTCCACCGCATCCAGGCGGACCTTCCCGGCCGGGCGGAAGGTCCCGTGAAACGCCCAGCCCATAGGGGTCTGCACCAACAGGCCCTCGTCGGATAGGAGCTGCACCGCCGCGGACATCCCCGACCCAAAGTGGTCCTCGTCTCTGTCGCAGAGCGGCAGCTCGGCGGCTGCACACATGACCTGGCCGGACAGGATGTAAGGGTTGCGCAGGTCCACCACCGCCTGCTCGTGCGGCTTGGCGAACAGCTCGCCAGGATGGGTCACCAGGTATTGGTCGAGCGGGTCTTCAAAAGCCGCGAGCACGGCTACCGAGGCGGCCCGGACTCGCCCGGCACGGCCGGCCTGCTGCCACATGGAGCAGATCGTGCCAGGATAGCCAGCCATGACCACGGCCTCCAGTTGACCGATATCGATCCCCAACTCCAGAGCACTGGTCGCAGCGACGCCGGCCAGGGCGCCCCGCCGCAGATCGTCTTCGATCTGGCGACGATCCGCCGGCTGGTATCCAGCCCGGTAGGCAACAATGGGCTGAGCCGGGGCCGCCTCGGCTGCCCAGCGTGCCACCAGCTCGGCCATACGCCGCGAGACGGTGAAACATATCGCCTGATGGCCTTCACGGACGAAATGGGCCAGCAGGTCGGCCGCCTGGAGGTGTGCTGAGCGGTCCGGGTTTGCAACGGGGTTCCAGCAGACAAGGTCCTTGGGGCCCCTCGGGGACCCGTCGCGGTCGATGACCTGGTGCTCCCGGCCCACCAGGGCGTGCGCGTGCTCTGCCGGGTTGGCGATGGTTCCCGAAGCCAGGATGAATCGGGGTTCTGCGCCGTAGTGGGCGGCGATCCGACGAAGGCGTCTCAGCACCATGGCCACGTTGGATCCGAGCACACCGCGATACCAGTGGGCTTCGTCGACCACCACCAGGGCCAGCCCGGACAGGAAGCGCTCCCACAGGTGGTGGCTCGGTAGGTACTCGTGAAGGCCGAACGGGTTGGTTATCACCAGCCTCGCCTTAGCCCGGATGCGCGCCCTGCTGGACTGGGGAGTATCGCCGTCGTAGACCCCCGCCGCCGTACGGATGCCGGTGGCATCCTCCAGCTCTGAGAGCACGGCCAGCTGATCGTTGGCCAGCGCCTTCATCGGATACAGGTACAGGGCGGTCGCGTTGGGATGGTTGTCCAGCCGCTCCAGGACCGACAGGTTGAATGCGAGAGTCTTGCCCGACGCGGTAGCGGTGGTGAGAATCACGTTTTGCCCGACGCGCACCGCCTCGATGGTCTCTGCCTGGTGTGACCAGAGTCGGAGCCCTCGTTCGGACAGGTAAGACTCCAGCGCATCGGGAAGGGGCGTTTGCAAGGAGCCCTCCTTCGCTGGCCGAGCCGGCAAGTGCTCTACATGGGTGATCTGACCCCGGTATCCCGGCATACCCCGCATACCGTCAACCAGGTTCTCGCTGGTCTTAACGGTTGACGACATGATCCCGGGCTCGAACAGGGTGCGACGCCGGCACCGGAACGGCCGGGGCTGGGGCGTCCAGGGACGGGACGGCCGGGGCCGGGGCCGGGACGGCTGCGGACAGGAGGCAAAGCAGTCGGGCGACGGCTACCAGGTCGGCGCGATTGTGTTCGATGATCGGGACGAGCGGACCGATGTTCCGGCTCCGCTCGTACTCTCGATAGAAGTGGGGAACAGCCTCACCCGGAAGGTCATCGAGGTCCCGCGGGGTCCCCAAGACGTGAGCCTCGACCGTACCCAGCCGGCAGTCCTCCAAGCCCGTACCGGCGGCGGGAGCCGAATCCGCCGAGATCAGCGACGATGGTCGATACAGGCGCCTGACGGGCGGCAACAGGTCCAGGTGGTAGCGAACGGGTAGCTTGCCCAGTCCAAAGTACGCGCTGCGTTGCGCAAGCCATGGCGCGTCGGCGCTGCGGCCGTTGTAGGTCACCAAGCCTTCGCACTCCCTCAGGACCCCCATTGCCAAGTGGAGCGCCGCGGGCTCCTCGCTCCCGGCCCGGGCCAAGTACTGGTGAAGCTCCAGGCAGGTGCCGACCAGACGGGCAAAGCCGAACAGGATCATGGACGACCCCCATAGTCCGAGGGTCTCCAGGTCCACGATGACCAAGCCACCGGGCGCTATCAGGCCAGCCAGGGCCACGCCAGGGTGGTGGCCGAGAGGCCCCAGGCAATGGCGGATGTGGTCGTGGAGCACCCCCAGGTCCCGCCGTTCCCAACGTTCGACCAGCCACGACGCTGAGCCTCCGAAGCGATGATGGTCCACCAGGTCGGTGATCCGACCCACCCCCCCGGCCCTCAGCGCCTCAGAAGTCACCGGACCGACGCCGCAAACCAGCCGAAGCTCGCCGAGCACCGCATCCTCCGCCGCTGCCGGCGACGCCAGGCTAAACCCAAAGGGCTGCACGAGCTGCACCAGGTGCAAGCACGGCCCGTAGGGGGTCTGGGCCTCCGATACCTCATATAGGTCATCCAACGCGACCCCGGCAAAGCGACGGCAGAGCCTGGCCGCCAGCCGCCACCGGTTGAAGCCCTGGCCTCGGTGGTCCTCGCCTCGGTGGTCCTCGCCTCGGTGGTCCTGGCCTCCGTGGTCCTGGCCTCGGTGGTCCTCGCCTCGGTGGTCCTGGCCTCGGTGGTCCTCGCCCCATTGGGCGGCTGCAGGTCGCTCAGCCGCGTTCATGCGGCCGCCACCGGGATGCCACCAACGAACCGAGGTTGGGCCGCCATCCAGGCGATCCCCGAGTTGCACTGACTCCGGCAGACGCAGGTCCAACAATACTCACCGGGGATCTCCGCAACCTGCGAGCCATCCTCCATGCCCGCCAGCGCGATCGCAACCTCCACAACCAGGTCACTCGCGGCTTCCAGGGTCTGGACATCCACGTCCTTAGCCAAGACCGTTCCCGAGGACGCCTCGACCCACACCGTCCGGAGTGGAACAAATCCTCGAAATAGTGCGAATGCGAGCACGTCCAGGCCCTGGACTCCGTCGTTAGGCCGCCCCAGACTGACCAGTACCGCCTCATCGGGCCTCCGTCCAGCTGGTCGGATGACCGAGTCCAGCCGGCCCTTGATCACCACCGGACCCCCATAGCCCAAAGGCCGAGCCCAGACGGGACGCTCCACCAGATGGGCCAACGCGAGCTCTGGCCAAGGAACCGCCACCCACCAGCGCGCCACCCAGGTGGCAACGGCTGCAACTGTCGCTGCTCGCGTCGGACCGTCTTGGGTGGCCAACCACCTGCCCAGAGAGCGACTCTCGCTGATCGCATCCTCGATCGCCACCGCAACGGTATCCAGCACCCTGAACGAAGGGGCGGGCAGCTGCCTGAGGGCAGCGAGCCCCAGAGTACGGGTGGCGAACTGAACGGTCCACTCAAACGGTTGACGTACTCCGCTGGCCGGACACGCCGCCACGCCGAGGCAGTAGCGGTCCACCACTACCTCGACCCCAGGTCCCAGGCTGGCCACAACCGGTAAGAGACGCGCCGCCAGCCGGCTCCTCAAGGCCGCCACCGCCCCGTGCGTCAGGACAGGCCCGGTTGGCAGGCAGTCGAGGACCGCGGCGCGGACCTCCTCCTGGTGGGCAGGTAGCTCAGCGCGCATCGGGCTCCTTGTCCTCAAGGTCCACCGGGCCAATCAGGTCACCGCGCTCGAAGCTGAAGCGGCGCCCTGGCACGCAGGATGCAATCGCCGGGCACCACGGGCAGAGAGGGTTGGGGTTCGCATGGGCCACACCGCCGTGGGCCAACCGCGCCAGCGAGGCCAGCCCCTGAGCAATGCGCGCACTCGCCTGCGCCATAAGCTCCGCTGTGACCACGTCCAGCTCCAGCTCGCCGTCGCGCAGGTAGTAGGTCCCGACCTGGAAAGGGGGCGCCCGATGCCTGAGCGTCTCCAGAACTGCATACCAGCCCGCGTCGGCGCGATCCTCCTGGCGGCGCCGGCCGCTTTTCACATCGACGAGGGTCGCCCCAGCCACGCCCGCCCCAGCCAAGCCGGCCCCAGCCAAGCCGGCCCCAGCCACGCCCGCCCCAGCCACGAGTGGTGTGGCTCGACCCAGCACCAGGTCAACCCGTCCGGTCAGCACCACATGCCCTCCGGAAAGCTCCGCCCGCAAGGGCTCCTGCAACCGGACCAGCGCGCTGGAAGGCAAGACCGGCCATGCCTCAAGCGCACCCCGGCAGGACTCCACGATGGACGCCGCTTCCGCCTGCTGTTCTGAGGACAGGCCAGCCCAATCGAAACCCAAGCGCTCCTGGCCAGCCGCGGTGGCGGCCGCGAGCGCGTAGGTCACGAGGTCCCACCCGGGCGTGCCTACGGTCACAGGTCCAAGCGGACTGGCGGTAGTCACCGACCTGAGCGGGTGGCCGACGGCGACCAAGCCGAAGAGCAGGTCGGCCAAGCGACCCGCCACCAGTGCGGAAGTCGGCGGGTCCGAAGCGTCCAGGCAGGCAACGAGGTGGCGCTCACACGTCAGGACCTGGCGCAACCGGGTCTTGGTGACCCGCAGAGGCGACCCTCCATCGGGCCATCGGGGCCATGCCCCCACTGCCTCCTCCAGCTCCGCTCGGATGCGAGCCGCCGCAAACTCGTCAATCGTCGGCCGGATCTGGCCCACCCCTCTCAGCGATTCAAGCAAGGTCTGTGATTTCGGGGATCCCACAGCTCCAAGTATGGCCTGAAGCTGTGACAACCCGGTCCCGACAAGGGGGTGGGGAAGGTAAAGCGCGTATAACACTGCCAACCTTCCCCACCCCCTAGCCTCGCAAGTCATGGCAGCCCCGAGGGTGGTCTCGGTCAACGTCGGGGGTCCGGCCGAGTTGAACTGGCATGGCAGGGTAGTCCGCTCCAGTATCTGGAAGCACCCGGTGGCCGGCCCAGTACAAGCGACTGGCATCAACCTGGCCGGCGACAGCCAGGCCGACCGCAAGGTGCACGGCGGCCCGGACAAGGCAATCTATGCGTACGCGACCGAGGACTACGCCTGGTGGCAGGAACAGCTCGGGAAGGAGCTGGAGCTGGCTAGTTTTGGCGAGAACCTGACCACCGGCGGGATTGACCTCACCGAAGCACTGATCGGCGAGCGCTGGAGGGTCGGCACCTGCGTGCTCGAGGTGGCGCAGCACCGAACGCCTTGTTACAAGCTGGGCATCCGCCTCGGCGACGACACCATCCCCGACCGGTTCCTCCAGGCGGGGCGCCCCGGGGCCTACCTGCGCATCGCCGAGGAAGGCAAGCTCAGCGCGGGCGAGGACATCGAGGTGATCTACCGCCCGAAGAACAGTCTCAGCGTGGGGGCAGTGGCGACCATCATCGCCTCAGCGCCCGAGCGCGCAGCGGAGCTGCTGGAGATCCCTGCGCTGGCAGCTTCGCGCCAGGCCTGGGCGCGAAGCACGCTCGCCCGCATGGGACTCACCCTCGAAGGCGCCAGTTGACGGGACCGGGCGCCGGGCTCAGGCGGGCGCCGGGCTCAGGCAGGCGCCGGACTCAGGCCGGGCGCCGGACTCAGGCCGGGCGCCGGACTCAGGCGGGCGCCGGACTCAGGCCGGGCGCCGGACTCAGGCAGGCGCCGAGGCGGGCATAGACCAGCCAGCCACCGCCAGCTCCTCCAGCAGGTCCCTCAGGCCACCGGTCTTGAGGTTGCTCATGACCCGGCCGGGGGGGGTCTCGCCTCGCTCCCACTCAAGCCAGGCGGCCAACAACTTGGCCGGGTCGCAGGGAGGGTGCTCGGTGGTCGACATGGGCGCGAGCCTAGGCTGCCTGGCACAATGGCCAGCACCGCCGCCCACCGGACCACCACGCGGGGGCGCGACGGGACCACCAGGCGGGGGCGCGGGGGCCTGCTCGAGCTCGGGGTAATCGCCGCAATGATCGGTGGCTTCGCGGCCTACAAGCTGATCGAGGCTCTTGCCGGGCCGGCGCTGGTCTGGCAGGACTCGGTCTTCTATGAAAAGGTCGGCACCGCCGCCATCACCAGCGGGCACTTCTGGGCGGGCCACTTCCCCCCACTGGTCCCGCTGGTATGGAAGCTGACCGGCACCGCCATCAGCTTTGTGGCGCTCCAAACGGTCATCTCGATCCTGGCATGGTCGGCGGCGTCGCTGGTGCTGGCCTCGAGAATTACCCAGCGCTGGGCCAAGGTGGCGACCGTCGCGCTGGTTCTAGCCCTTGCCTCCAGCCAGTACGTCGTGCAGTGGGACCGCTCGATCCTGTCCGAGACCATCACCCTCTCCATGGTGGTCCTCTTCGTCACCACGCTGGTCGGATTCGTGAGCCGGCCCAGCCGGGGATGGTTCGCCGCGGTCGTCCTAGCCGCAATCGGGATGGTCGAGGCGCGCGACTCCAACATCGCCACCGTCGGGCTGGCCGGGGTGGGCATCGCCGTCGCGGTAGTTTGCATCTACGGAAGGCGCTCGCCCCGGCGGCTCATGGCAATGGCCGCCAGCCTGTTTGTGATCGCCCTCCTCGCCGGGGTCGCCACGGCGGTGGCCGGACGGAGCGGTACCTATACCAACGACGACCTCTACGTACGGATCTTCCCCTACCCCGCGCGGGACGCCTTCTTCGCCGCTCACGGGATGCCCGACGCCAAGGCGGTAGAATCCCTGGCCGCATTCACCAAGACCACGGCAGGGCAGGCCCCGGTTGTGGTCCCCTCCGGGCCAACCTTCGCCGCCCTGACCTCCTGGATCGACGCCGGCCACGCCACCGGGACCTACGTTGCCTGGCTGGCGACCCACCCGATCTTCGCGCTCAGCGCACCCTTTCAATCACCCCCAGAGACGTTCAACAACGCCAGCGGGGACCTGACATTCTACTCTGCCCTGGGATCCATCTCGACCCCTGTGCTGACCCCGGCCCTGTTCAGTTGGTGGGCCAGCACCGCAACCGCGGGCGTGGCAGTGGCATTGGCCGCCTGGAGGGAAACGTGGCGCTCACGGGCCTGGCAGGGGCTCGCCGCCCTGGCACTGCTCGGCCTCCTCACCATGCTGATCGCCTGGCAGGCTGAGGGCCAGGAGGTGGCCCGCCACACCCTGGAGGGAAGCGTACAGGTTCGCCTCGCCGTGCTGGGTCTGCTCGCCCTGGGGGTCGGATTGAACTCAGACCCCCAGGGAACAACGAGACTGGGGCTCGGTGAGGGCCGACTTCGAGGCCCCCACCGAGGCTCCCTACATTCCCATGCCCCCCATGCCCATGGAATTCATGCCCGACATCGGGTTGCCTCCACCGCCGCCGGCCAGGGGCTCGGCCGGCCCAGGCTTCTCGGCCACCAGCACCTCGGTGGTCAGCAGCAAGCTGGCGATTGACGCCGCGTTCTGCAGGGCAGATCGGGTGACCTTCGCCGGGTCGATGACCCCGGCCTTGAGCAGGTCCTCCAGCTCGCCCGTGAGGGCGTTGAGCCCGATGCTGCCGGACTCGCGGGCAACCTCACGGATCACCACCTGTCCCTCGATCCCGGCGTTGAATGCAATCCAGCGCAGCGGGGCATCCAGGGCCTTCGACACGGTGCGTGCACCCGTGGCCTCGTCACCCTCGAGGCCGGCGGCGACCTTGTCTACCGCCTCGCGGCTGCGGATGAGGGCCGTGCCTCCACCGGCGACGACGCCCTCCTCCACCGCGGCCCGGGTCGCAGAAAGAGCGTCCTCGATGCGGTGCTTCTTCTCCTTCAGCTCGATCTCGGTGGCCGCTCCCACCTTGACCACCGCTACCCCGCCGGACAGCTTGGCCAGGCGCTCCTGCAGCTTCTCGCGGTCCCAGTCCGAGTCGGTCTCGGCGATCTCGCGGCGCATGTGCGAAACCCGCGCGGCGATCTCGTCAGGGTCTCCCCCACCGTCGATGATGGTGCAGTTGTCCTTGGTGACCACCACCCGCCGGGCCCGGCCCAGCAGGTCAAGGGTGGCACTCTCCAGCTTGAGGCCGACCTCGTCGGAGATCATCTGACCACCGGTCAGCGTCGCCATGTCGTTGAGCATCGCCTTGCGCCGCTCACCGAACGCCGGGGCCTTCACCCCGACCGAGTTGAACGTCCCCCGGATCTTGTTCACAACCAGGGTCGCCAGTGCCTCGCCCTCGATGTCCTCCGCGATGATCAGCAGCGGGCGGTTGGCCTGCATGACCTTCTCCAACAGGGGCAACAGGTCTGCCACATTGGAGATCTTGGACCCGTAGAACAGCACGAAGGCGTCCTCCAGGACCGCCTCCTGGCGCTCCTGGTCGGTGACGAAGTGCGGGGACAGGAATCCACGGTCGAACTGCATGCCCTCGGTGAACTCGAGCTCGAGCCCGAAGGTGTTGGACTCGTCGACGGTGACGGTGCCGTCCTTGCCCACCTTGTCGATGGCATCGGCCAGGACCTCACCGATGGCCGAATCGCCCGCCGAGATGGTGGCGATCTGGGCAATCTCCGCCCGGCTGTCGACCTCCTTGGCCTGGTCCCAGATGGACTGGACCGCGGCGGCAACGCCCGCGTCGATGCCCCGCTTGAGGGCCATCGGGTTGGCGCCAGCGGCCACGTTGCGCAGCCCCTCGTGCACCAGTGCCTGTGCCAGCACCGTGGCGGTGGTGGTCCCGTCGCCGGCCACGTCGTTGGTCTTGGTGGCGACCTCCTTGACCAGCTGGGCGCCCATGTTCTCGAACACGTCCTCCAGCTCCACCTCGCGGGCGATGGTCACGCCGTCATTTGTGATGGTCGGGGCGCCGAACTTCTTCTCCAGGACCACGTTTCGACCCTTGGGGCCGAGCGTGACCTTGACCGAGTTGGCGAGGCTGTTGACACCTGCCTCCAGGGAGCGGCGTGCATCCTCGTTGAACTTGAGGACCTTGGGCATTACTTGGCCACCTTGGCCAGGACGTCTCGGCTCGTGAGGATCAAAAGGTCCTTGCCCTCCACGGTGATCTCGGTCCCGCCGTACTTGGAGTAGACCACGGTGTCGCCTACTGCAACGTCCAAGGGGATGATCTCGCCGGTATTCTCGGACCGCCGACCGGGGCCGACTGCGAGCACTTCGCCCTGCTGGGGCTTTTCCTTGGCTGTGTCGGGGATGACCAGACCAGATGCCGTGGTCTCCTCGGACTCGTTGGGACGGACCACGATGCGGTCATCGAGGGGCTTCAGGTTCATCTGGGGGAACGCCTCCTTGTCGCGGACGCCCCGTTGGACGCCCGTTAGCACTCTGACCTTGCGAGTGCTAACGATAGTGGCCCGGACCGCTCGCCGCAACCGCGGGTCGAAAGTGGGCGCGGCGAATGACGATCATCAGGCCGAAATTCCTTCCAAAATAATCTTCCTCGGCGCCGCCTCACCGCCGTGCCCGCCCACGTCCGACCTGGCCTGAGCACAACTGGTCGACTTGTGCCATGCTTGTAAACCTGTCCGATGGGCGGGCAGAGGATCGGAGTCTGATACATGGCAGCGCAGTGCAGTGCGTGTGATGCAACGATAGAGCCGAGCACCAGATTTTGTCCTGAGTGCGGCCAACCCAACTCGACCGTCAACTACCCGGCGATTGGATCGGCTGCGGGATCAGGAGCGGGGGGCGGGTCCTGGAGGGCGGGTGGGCCAGAGATGCCCCAGGCGGGCGCGCCGGTCTCGGGGAGGTTCTGTCCCAGCTGCGGCCGGGGGGTGGTTGCTGCCGCAGCAGTGTGCCCTGGCTGTGGCACCGCTCTGGGCTCTCCTCGGAACAAGGGGATTGCGATCCTCCTTGCCGTCTTCCTCAGCTTTTGGAGCTGGCTGTACACCTACGAGAAAAACAAGGTCAAGTTCTGGTGGGGGCTGGCCCTCACCATCTTGGGGGGCATCCTCACGATCGTCCTGGTTGGGTTTTTCGTACTGTTCGGGGTATGGCTATGGGCTGTCGTGGACAACGCCACCAAGCCGGAGCGATACTTCAGCACCTACCCCAACACGGCCGTGTGACCCTATGAAGGGGGGCATTCGCCCGACCGGGCTCAGTGCTGCAGGTCGAGCTTGAGGCCGGGGTCGGCTCCCGTGTCGAGCGGGCTGGGGCCGTCCGAGCACAGCCTCCACCAACCGGCGGCCGCCACCATGGCGGCGTTGTCGGTGCACATCGCCCGGCTGGGCAGGAACGACTGCAGCCCATCGGCCTCGCAAGCCGCCCTGGTTGCCGAGCGCAGCTCTGTGTTGGCTGCCACCCCGCCCGCCAGGCAGATCGCCCTGGCATTGCGCTCCGCAGCAGCCCGGCGCGCCTTTGTGACCAGCACCTCGACAACCGCCCGCTGGAAGCTGGCCGCCAGGTCCGGCGTGGACGCCTCGGGGTGCGCCCTCACGTAGTGGATCACCGAGGTCTTGAGCCCGCTGAACGAGAAATCCCACCCACCATCCATCATCGCGCGCGGGAAGCGGATCGCGGTTGGGTCGCCTTCGGTCGCCAGACGGTCAATGGCCGGGCCACCGGGGTACTCCAGGCCCAAGAACCTCGCCACCTTGTCAAAAGCCTCGCCCGCCGCATCGTCGAGCGTCTGGCCCAGCAGGCGGTAGCGGCCCCGTCCCTCCATCTCGATGAGCATGGTGTGGCCTCCCGAAACCAGGACCACAATCGCCGGGTACTCCACTGTCGGGTCTTCCAGGGACGCCGCGTACAGGTGGGCCTCCAGGTGGTTCACCCCCACGAAGGGCACGCCCCACACCAGGGCCATCGCCTTGGCCGCACTCACCCCGACCAGAAGGGAGCCGATCAGCCCAGGCCCGACGGTGGCAGCCACCGCTGCAAGGGCGGCCGGACACGACCCGGCGGACTCCTCGGCGCGGGGGGCGTCAGAGCTGGGGTTCGGGGAGCTGGGGTTCGGGGAGCTGGGGTTCGGGAGGCTGGGACTCGGGGGGCGGGGGTTCGGGGGGCGGGGGTCCGGGGGGCGGGGGTTCGGGGGGCGGGGGTCGAGGCCGGCCTCCAACAGGGCCTTGGCCACCACCGGGGTCAAAAGCTCAACGTGCGCCCGCCCCGCCAACTCGGGCACCACCCCCCCGAAGCGCGCGTGCAAGTCGATCTGGCTGGAAACGACGGACGAGAGCACATCCCGACCCGCCACCACCACTGCCGCCGCCGTCTCGTCGCAGGAGGTCTCGATGCCCAGCACAGTGGCGGGTCCGCTCAGCACGGTCCGCTCCAGCACGGTCCGCTCCAGCACGGTCCGCTCCAGCCTGGGCTCATCCAGCATGAGCCGCTCCAGCCTGGGCTCACCATTTTGCCGTCTCGACGATCGTCGTGCCCTGGAGGCCCGCCTCGATGTCTGCGAGTCGCTGAGCGTAGGCGGGGGTGTCGATTGGCGATGCGGTCATGATTAGGGCGTCCTCGTTGGTCTCGGCATAGTAGTTGCGGCGGATACCCACCGGAGCCATGCCGAACTGGACGTACATCGCCTGCGCGGCCAGGTTCCGGACCCTCACTTCCAGCGTAAGCCCGGTGGCGGTGCGTTCGATGGCCTCGCGAGCCAGGACCAGCAGCAATCGGGTGGCGATCTTCCGGCGATGCCAGGCAGGGTCGACCGCGATGTTGGTCACATGGGCCTCGTCACCAGTCAGCATCAGTCCCGCGTAGCCGACAACCACACCTCCTACCTTTGCCACGTAGTAGGCCCGCACGCTACGCAGGGCGATCTCGCTTACGAACAGCGAGAGTGACCAGGGGCGAGGGTAAACCATCGACTCGATTCGCATCACCGAGCGCAAGTGCCGGCGACGCATCGGGACAAGGTGAACCACCAGGGGATCGGTCGACGAGGCAAGGTCGGATTCGAGGTTGCGCGCCACCATCGCTCAGCAGCCTCCTGGGGGGCCATGACCGGCTCGGCGCTCGAAGTTGACCTCGGCATCGGCTTTGCGCAGGTAGAGGACCTCGATATCTGAGACCTGCACGAACTCCTCCCTCAGCACCTTCGGCCGGGCCAGCTCGACCAGCGCGGCGGCAGAGGGGTGGGCGGCGCCCGCCGAAGCGATCTCGACCCCGCGCTCGGCGCCAAACATCTCGGCGTAGCGCAGCGCCCCGTCCCCCACCGCGAGGCAGGGCTCGGATCGCGCAGCCAGCTCGGCAGCCAGCTCGGAGGGAGGCGATATCCGGTACGCGCCCAGCCGCTGGAGCCCTCCCGGAACCTGGCGGTAGAACGCCCAGTAGACCTCTCCCTTGCGTGCGTCGATCACCGCGGCGACCAGCCGTTCCGAATAGCGCACACCAAAGGCGCACAGATCCAGGCTGGAGAGCCCGATCATGGGCACCCGCAGAGCCTGAGCACACGCTTTCGCCGTGGCCACCCCGACTCTCAGCCCGGTGAACAACCCCGGACCGACGTCGACTGCAACCACGCGCACCTCGCCGAGCGACACCCCTGCGCGATCGCAGACCCACTCGATGGCCGGGGCAACAAGCTCGGCATGACGCCGTCGAGCGGCGAGGTTGGTCGAAGCCAGCGTGCCCTCGTGGTTGCCAAGCGCCACGCTCACATACGAGGTGGCGGTCTCAATGCCCAGGACGATCATGGTGGAGGCCCAGGGGAGCGCCAGCGGTCGATCGCCAGCTCCAGGTCCATCCACCGTCCCTGCCATCCGTGCCCAAGAGGGCGCAGCTCGATCTGGCGCTTTCCATCGCCGGATCCACCTCCGGATCCACCTCCGGGGTCGTCGCCGGATTCGTCGGCAGCCCAGACAGGGTCGATGCGCACCTCCAAGTAATCAGGCGCCAGGGCCGGAGCCGCCATCTCGCCCCACTCCACCAGTGCCACGCATCCGTCGTCCAGCAGTTCAGGGAGGCCGAGATCGACCACCTCAGCTACCCGGTCGAGGCGGTACATGTCGGCGTGCAACAGGTCGATCCTGCCGGCGTACTGCCTCAATAGGACAAAGGTTGGGCTGGTAATCGGCTCGGCCACCCCTAGTCCCCGGCCAAAGCCCTGGGCAAAGGTGGTCTTGCCGGCCCCGAGGTCTCCGATCAACAGGAGGACATCGCCGGGTCGGGCGAGCTCGGCCAGCGCCGCCGCCATCTGTCTGGTGTCCTCCGCCGACTCGGTGACCAGACGGATCAACTCGTTACCCACTTGGTTTCCGGAGACGCCCTCCTCGTGCTGTCGCGCGACAGAGCCTGTTTGGCAAGGACCCGAATCACCGTTTATCGCCCGTCGTGTCGCACGTTGTGTCGCCCGTCGAATCGCCAGTCGCGTCGCCAGGCCGGAGAGCCCGTTTCGCCCGGATCAAGTCCGCCCGCATTGCCGCCAGCACCGAGCCACCCCCGCGGAGAGCCGCCGCCGGGTGATAGGTCGGGACCAGCAATCCTCCCCGGAAGGGGTAGACCCGGCCCCGGAGCATCCCAATCGGCTCGGTGGTCCCGAGCAGGGCGCGGGTGGCAAAGTTGCCGAGCGTGACCACCACCTTCGGACGGATCAGCTCCACCTGGGCCTCAAGGTACGGCCGGCAGGCCGCGATCTCGTCGGGCCTGGGGTCGCGGTTCCCCGGCGGGCGGCACTTGACCACGTTGGCGATGTAGCACTGGCTGCGGTCGAGACCCAGCTCCTCCGCCATGAGACGATCCAGCAGCCTGCCAGACCGGCCAACGAACGGCTCTCCCGCAAGGTCCTCGTCGTGCCCAGGGCCCTCTCCCACAAACATGAGATCAGCCCTGGCATCACCGACCCCGAAAACGACATTGGTCCTTCCGCGTGCCAGCGAACAGCCCAAGCATCCCTTGGCCTCGACCTCCAGCTCGGCCAGCGTGGCCACCCCCCAAGCGTAGCCGTCGCCCGGACAAGTGTGGCCCGGACAAGTGTGGCCCGGACAGCTGTTGCAGTTGTCCACATTTGAGGTGGAAAACTGCAACAGCTGGCGGCCGGCCCGGGTGAGCGCCAGCCCGCGGACCCCTCAGGAACGGCAGAGCCCCGAGCGGTCGAGGACTGAGCGGTCGAGGACTGAGCGCAGGTCGATGCCCTCCAGGGCCAACGCCGCACGGCCTCCCTGCTCACGGTCGATGGCACAGACCGCCAGATCGACCCCGGCCCCCGCTTGGCGCAGCTCGACGCAGCCGCCCACCAGCGCACCCGCGGTGGTCACGACATCTTCCACCGCCACTACCCGCAAGCCTCGGACTGACCGACCCTCGACGGCCTTGCACGTCCCATAGGACTTGGCCTGCTTGCGGACGAACACCGCCGGCAGCCCGGTGATCTGGGACATCACCGTGGCGATCGGTATCCCGCCCATCTCCATTCCCGCCAGCAGGTCGCAATCCGGGAGCAGCTCGACCATTGCCGCGGCAACATCGCGAAGCAGCTCTGGCTGGGTCTCGAAGAGGTACTTGTCGAAGTATTCGGTGCTGGTCTGCCCCGACCGCAGCCGAAACTCCCCAGTCAGGTGGCAGGCGTCGAAGACCCGCTGGGCGAGGGCGTCGTGGTTCACTCCTCAAGTATCGCAGGCTTGGGCCGCTGACGGCCTACGCTCAGGGACCATCGACAAGCCCCTGACCCTCATGGCGGTGCACGCGCACCCCGACGACGAAGCCACCAGCACCGGGGGGATCCTGGCCCGTTACGCATCGGAGGGGATCCGCACGGTGCTGGTCACCTGCACCGACGGAGCATGCGGCGACGCGCCCGGCGGGATCAAACCAGGTGAGGCGGGCCACGACGACCAGGCGGTGATAGATCTGCGCGCCGAAGAGCTCAGGGCCAGCTGCGCGATCCTCGGCGTCGAGCACCTGGAACTGCTGGGCTACGGAGACTCCGGAATGATGGGCTGGCCGCACAACGACACCCCCGGCTCCTTCTGGAGCACCCCAATCGAAGAGTCCGCCTCTCGTCTGGGCGCGCTGATGGAGGCATACCGCCCAGAGGTGGTGGTCACCTACGACGCCAACGGCTTCTACGGCCACCCCGACCACATCCAGGCCCACCGCATCACAATGGCCGCAGCATCGACGACCGGCATCCCCGCCAAGGTCTACTGGACCACGGTGCCCCATTCGGGATGGGTTGCCTTTGCCCAGCGGATGCGCGAGGCCGGCATGGAGATGCCCACGGGCGAACCGGATTCGGCCGGCTCCGGTGAACCGCTCCCGGTCATCGGTTCGCCGGACGAGGACATCGACGCCTGGATCGACGTCCGTCCTTACGCGGATGCCAAGTTCGACGCGCTCGCGGCGCACGCCAGCCAGACTGACAACATATTTTTCCTCCGGATGGGACGTGAGGTTTTCACAGAGCTCATGGGCGGCGAGACCTTTATTCGGGCTGTCGACCGGACCGGGGCTCCAGTACCGGAGAACGACCTCTTCGCCGGCCTGCGCTGAGCCCGGGCATGGTCACACTGACCCGGTACTGAACACCCTGCGGGAACCGGCCAGGCCGCCTCCCCGACACAGGATCGTCAGGGAGCGCTCAGCACCACTGCTGGCTTGACCCTGCCCTGGCCATCACCACACCGTTCGTAGACCGCCAGCAGCGAGCCGGCCCCGTCGAGCAGTGCCCACGGCCCGGCCTCGTTGGCGTGCACGCCAAGTGACGTTCCGTCCAGCACCGCCCCGTGGGAGATCGGGCCGCAAAGCTCCCCGTCGACTGGTACCGACGCCAGGTCCCGCATTGCCTGTGCGGGCGACAGCACCCTGGCGGCAGGGTCGGCAGCCAGACCCTCAATGGTCGTGGACTCCTCGACGCTGAAAGAACCCACCGACAACCGGCGGAGAGCGGCGAGGTGCGCGCCGCCGCCAAGGGCCGTACCGAGGTCGGCGGCAAGCGTGCGGACATAGGTCCCGGACGAGCATTTCACGTCGATGCCGAACCTGCTGGGCTCGCCGGTTGGCCTCACAACCAGTCGGTGGACCACCACTGGACGAGCCTCGCGCTCCACCTCGATGCCGGCACGCGCCAACTCGTGTAGGCGGCGCCCACCAACTTTGATCGCAGAGACCATTGGGGGCACCTGGAGGATCGGGCCGGTTAGGTCTGCGGCTGCTTCTTCCATGTCGGCCAGGCTCACCGACGACATCTCCCACCTCCCGGTCACCTCGCCCGAAGCATCGAGGGTGGAGGTGGCAACGCCCAGGATCACCTCACCGAGGTAGTGCTTGGGCAAACCGCTCAGGTAGCGCATGAGACGAGTCGCCCGGCCCAGCCCAACCAGGAGCACTCCCGTCGCATCGGGGTCCAGCGTCCCGGCATGACCCACCCGGCGCTGCCCGATAATCCCCCTGCAACGTGCGACGACATCATGAGAGGTCCACCCGGCTTCCTTGTCCAGTACCACCAACCCGTCGATCACGGCAGGGGTTCCTCAGCAGAGTCAGCCCTCAACTCCTCGGCGGCGGCAGGCGCTTCGGCGCCGGCGACTCGACGAAGGACCTCTTCGATCCGGTTGCCGGCCAAGATGGCTGGATCCTGTGCAAAAGCCAGGCGCGGAGTCCGCTTCATTCGGAGCTGGGAACCGATCGCTGCCTGCAGCTTCACTCGAACCTCGACCAAGGCCTGCTCAGCCGGGATCTCCAACTGGGCAAACAGGACCTTCGCGTGCCGCTGGTCGGGCTCGGCCACCACACCCGTAACGGTGAGGAGCCGGAGTCGATCGTCGGTATCGGCGAGCCGCTCCAACTCCTCTGCCACCACCTCGCGGAGCACCTGATTCAACCGCGCCACCCTTGGGTAGCGTTCGACCTGCTCGGGGACCCTCCGGTGGCGTCGGTGAGTAGAGCTCATGTCTCCAACCAGGATCGCTCCACCGAGATGACCTCCAGCTCGGGGTGCGACCACACGAAACGCTCCACCTGATCGAGTACCTCCTCCACGTGTCCTGCGCTGCCCGCCACGGCGGCCATCGCAATCAGGGCGCGCTGGTGCAGGTCTTGGTGGTCCACCTCCGCCGCCGCCACCGAGAAGCGCTGCCGAGCACCCGCCAGGATCGGCTTGACCAGCCCACGCTTGTCTTTCAGGGTGCGACAATCCGGCAGGTGAAGGTCGAGGGCAACCACGCCTACGTGCGTTTGATCTCCCGCTCCTCGAAGGTCTCGATAATGTCGCCGCCGTGCAGGTCCTGGAAGTCCGAAAGCCCGACCCCGCACTCAAAGCCAGTGGCGACCTCACGAACATCGTCCTTGAAGCGCTTCAGGGAGGTGATGGTCCCCTTCCAGATGACGACCCCCTCCCGCAGGAATCGGACCTTCGAGCCGCGGGTGATGACCCCGCTGCGCACCTGGCAGCCAGCCACCGCGCCGATCCGGGGCACCCGGAAGACCTCGCGCACCTCGGCTTCCCCGGTGACCACCTCCTCGAATTCCGGGGCGAGCATCCCCACCATCGCCGCCTCGATCTCTTCGAGGACCTTGTAGATGATCTCGTAGGTGCGTATATCGACACCCTGGTTGGCCGCCATCTCCCTGGACCGCCGGTCCGGGCGGACATTGAAGCCGATGATGGTGGCAGTTGAGGCGGTGGCCAACTGCACGTCGTACTCGGTAATGCCCCCCACGGCCCGATGCAGGAACCGGAGCTTCACGTCGTCGCGCTCCAGCTTGCGAAGCGCCTCGGTGAGCGCCTCCAGAGACCCTTGAACATCTGCCTTCAAGACCAGGTTCAGGGTGGCGGTCTCGCCCCGTTGAATCTGCTCGAAGATGTCCTCGAGCTTGGCCCCGGGTGTGGCGGACGGCGTGGGAGTGTAACCAGCCACCCGGATCCGGTGGCCGCGCTTTTCCCCGATGGTGCGCGCGGTTGCCTGGTTGGTCGTCTCACGAAGCTCGTCCCCAGCTCCGGGCACATCCGAAAAACCCAGAACCTGGACGGGGGTGGAGGGAGTCGCGCGCTTCAGGTTGTGACCCCGGTCGTCCAGCAAGGCCCTCACCTTGCCCCAGGCGGCACCGGCCACCACGAAGTCTCCCACGTCGAGATGACCGCGCTGGACCAGAACAGTGGCCACCGGTCCCCGACCGACGTCCAGGTTGGCCTCCAGGACCACCCCATGCGCTCGACCCTCCGGGTTGGCCTTCAGGTCCAGGACCTCCGCCAACACCAGCAGCTGCTCCAACAGGTCATCAACCCCGATGTTCTGAAGGGCCGAAAGCTCGACCATGATTGTGTCCCCGCCCCACTCCTCTGGGACCAGCCCGTGCTCGGCGAGCTGCTGGCGCACGCGGTTGGGGTCGGCGTCAGCCCGATCGACCTTGTTGATCGCCACCATGATCGGAACCTCTGCCGCCTTGGCGTGGTTGATAGCTTCAATGGTCTGAGGCATGACCCCGTCGTCTGCGGCCACCACCAGGACCACGATGTCGGTGACTTTGGCCCCTCTGGCACGCATGGCGGTGAAAGCCTCGTGACCGGGAGTGTCGATAAAGGTGATGAGCTGGCCGGCTACCTCGGCCTGGTAGGCCCCGATGTGCTGGGTGATCCCTCCCGCCTCGCCGGCCACCACGTTGGTTTCGCGGATCCGGTCCAACAGCTTGGTCTTGCCGTGGTCCACGTGGCCCATGACCGTTACCACCGGGGGACGTGGCTGTGCCAGGCCCTCCTCGTCGTCCTCCTCGTCATCACCGAAGTAACGGGCCTGCAGAGCAGCTTCCTGTTCCTCTCCGGGATCGACCAGTCGGACGGTGGCGCCGAGCTCGGCGGCAAACAATTCGATCATGTCTTCGGTAAGCCCCTGGGTAACGCTCACCAGCTCACCCTGGAGCAGCAGGAACCTGACCACATCACCCGCGGACCGGTTCAGCTTGGGACCGAGGTCCTGGGCGTTCGAACCGCGCTCGACGATTACCTCACCTTCGGGTACTGACGCGTTAGACGGGGTGTAGCTGGTGGGTTGGGCCGGCTCGAGCTCCTCCATGGGGCGGCGGCGGCGGCGACCCCCCGAGCGCCTCTGTGGCCTCCCTCGCATGCCCGGGCCTCCGCGCGTCCCGGGAGCACCAGAGCCAGGACCCCTGCCACCACCCCCAGGACCTGCTCCAGGAGCGCCGCCGCGCCCGCCGGCATAGCTGGGAGCGCCTCCGGGTCGGCCCGGTGCGTAGCCAGACGAGCCGGCTGGACCCCGCGAAGCGTAACCAGAAGCGCCACCAGAAGCGCCACCAGACGAGCCACCAGGACGGTTGGGGTAAGCCGGACGGCTGGGTGCTCCGCCCGAGGAGCCCGGTGCACCGCCGGACGGCGTTCCTGTACGACCGGAGGGAAAGGCAGGTCGATTGGATCCCGAGAAGCCCGGACGAACTGCTCCGGGGCCAGACCCAGGTCCTGCTGGGCGACCTCGAGCGCCAGCACCGGGTGGACTCCCGGACGCCCCGGGTCGGGGGGCGCCCGAACCAACTGGCGAGGACCGGCGCGGCGAAACCATAGATGCCGGCGGAGGGGGGCGTCGACCGCCCTGGCCAGGCGGGGGAGGGATCGGCTTGCCGGTGAGAGAGCGGGGCGGACCGCCAGGGGGCGGGGGGATCGGCTTGCCGGTGAGAGAGCGGGGCGAACCTCCCGCCGACACCGGTCCCGGCCTAGGCGCCGAGGGCCGCGCTGGCGCGGCGGCGCGCTCACCCTGGGGGCTACGCGACGTAGATCCAGTCTCCCCGGACCTTGAACTGGTGTCGGGCAAGCGAGGTCCCGGCCCCGACGAGCGGGTTCCTGCGCCGCTACGAGATCCAGCGGCGCGGCTGCCACCAGGACGGATGGCATCCTGTGAGGTTGCACCCGTCGCCCGGGGGGAAGGCCCGGCGGGGGCGGCGGGGGCGGCGGCGGATCGGGGGGCGGGCGCGGCGGATCGGGCGGGCGCGGCGGTTGGGGCG